>JBKKAY010000277.1:0-5416 GCA_046714195.1 Gemmatimonadaceae bacterium | reverse complement strand
ACGTAAGCCATCGGAAACGATGGCTCGTCGAGCTCCTCATCCACGATTTTCGGTGGTACCGACGCTGTCATGCGGGAAGTAGTCCCATTTCGGCTATCTGCGCGAGATCCTTGTCGCCCCGGCCGCTGAGGCAAATCAGCAGGGCGTCATTCGTCTGCCACCGCTCCTTCTCTTGGACGACCCAGGCGACGGCATGTGACGTTTCCAGGGCGGGAATGATGCCCTCCAGCCGGCTCAATAGACCCAGTGCCTCGACCGCCTCGTCGTCGGTTGCCGACACGTAGGTAGCCCGCCCGCTATCCCTCAAGTATGCGTGTTCGGGGCCCACGCCGGGATAGTCGAGTCCGGCAGAGATCGAGTGCGCGGGGTGGACCTGTCCTTCCTTGTCCTGAAGGAGATAGCTCAGGGATCCATGGAGAACGCCCGGCGTACCCCGCTCCAGCGAAGCCGAGTGCTCGCCCGAGTCGAGCCCGCGTCCGGCCGCCTCGACGCCGATCAACTCCACCGACGCGTCACCGACGAATGGATGAAAGATGCCCATCGCATTGGATCCTCCGCCCACACAGGCAATCACGGTACTGGGAAGCCTGCCCGCGAATTCGAGCATCTGCTGGCGCGCTTCCCGACCGATTACGGCCTGAAAATCCCTGACCATCCGGGGATAGGGCGCGGGGCCGACCACCGATCCGATGATATAGTAGCTGTCGCCAACATTGGTCACCCAGTCGCGAATGGCTTCGCTCGTCGCGTCCTTGAGCGTCCGTGTGCCGGAGAGAACGGGGACGACCTTTGCGCCCAGGAGGCGCATCCGGAACACGTTGAGCTCCTGGCGCCGCATGTCCTCTTCGCCCATATAGACGGTGCACTGCAAGCCGAAGCGCGCGCACACGGTCGCCGTCGCCACACCGTGCTGACCCGCTCCGGTCTCGGCAATGATCCGGCGCTTTCCCATTCGTTTCGCGAGCAGCGCCTGCCCAAGCGCATTGTTGATCTTGTGCGCTCCCGTGTGGTTCAGGTCTTCCCGCTTCAAATAGACCGAGCATCCCACTTCCTCCGAGAGCCGCGGGGCGCTGCTCAGCGCCGACGGCCGCCCGACATATTCCTTGAGCAGCTGATCGAGCTCGGCGCGAAACACAGGGTCCCGCATCGCGCCGTCGAATGCCGCGTCGAGCTCGTCGAGCGCGGGGATGAGCGTCTCGGGCACGTATCGGCCGCCGAACGGGCCGAAGCGGTGGGGGCTTTCCGTAAGCACCTAGATTCTTCGTAAGCCGGCGACGGCGGCAGCGAACGCAACCATCAGCCGATGATTTTTTTCACCGGGGCGGTCTTCCACACCCGATGACACGTCGGCGACGTCCGGAGCTAGAGTGCGGATGGCGGTTCCGACATTGTCGGGCGTCAGGCCTCCGGCGAGCACTACCATGGAGTCTCCGCGCAGTCGCGCCAGGTCCCCGGCGAGATCACTCCACGGGAGAGGCAGCCCCGTACCGCCAAGGACGTGTTGCGCCCGCGCGTCCAGGACGATCGCATCGGATTCCTCGAGGAGACTGGCCGCGTCCGGCGGAATGTGGGAATCACCTATTCTGAGGGCCGCCCAGATGTCTCCCTGAAAATGATCTCTCAGAGCGATGACGTCCGCGGTGGTGGGATCGGCGTGGAGCTGCGCCACATCGAGTCCCGCCTCACCGGCCGCCCGTGAAATGTCCTCAGGTGAGTTGGTTCCGAATACGCCCACTCGCTTTACTCCGTTTCCTGCCGCATCGAGAATGATCCTGGCCGCGCGTGGCGTCACGCGCCGCGGGCTCTCCGCGAAGATCACGCCGACATAGGCCGCGCCCAATTCGGCGGCCAGCGCGGCGTCCTCCGGGCGGGTCATGCCGCAGAATTTAATTTTTGCGAGCACCGGCCGTACGCGGAACTCCGGTTAGAGAGCGAACCGTCGATTCCGGATCGGGTGAGCCCGAAAGACTCGCCCCTATCAACACCGCGTCCGCCCCACTTCGAGCGACACGCTCGACATCCGACCGCTTCTCGATTCCGCTCTCGGAAATCGCCGCACACGAGGTTGGGACCAGCGGGATGACGCGCGCGCCGGTCGACGAATCGACTGCCAGCGTTTCCAGATTTCGATTGTTCACGCCAATGAGCTCTGCCCCGAGCGAAACCGCCAGATCGAGCTCGACTTCGTCCCGTACCTCGATCAACAGCTCGAGGGCGATGTCCCGCGCGGCCGCCAGCATCTCTCGGAGGCGGTCGGGCGGAACGGCACGCACGATCACGAGGGCAGCCGAGGCTCCCAGCGCTCGGGCCTCGAGCAGCTGGACGACCGAGACGTGGAAATCCTTCTTCAGAATCGGCAAGCCGGTAGCCGATCGTGCGCTGACCAGATCCTGATTCGATCCGCCGAATCGAGTGGGCTCGGTGAGGATCGAAACTGCGACGGCGCCGCCGCGTTCATACGCACGGACCTGCTTCGATGCATCGAGCCCAGCGTCTATCACGCCTCGGGACGGAGAAGACCTTTTCAGCTCCGCGATAATCCCGACTGTCTTGCCTCGCATGGCCGAGCCGAAGCTCGGCTGTGGCGGAGCGGACCGAGCCGCCCGCATCAGCTCAGCCGATCGCTCAGCCAAAGACTCCGTTCGGAGCTCAGCGGCCCTGGTCAGCTCCCCCAGAGGGCCGGTGGGAGGCTCCCATGCAGGAAAAGCTTGCGCTTCGGTCGATCTTCGGCTAACGTAGGAATTCGGCAAATGTTCGGGACCAGAGGTTTCCCTATCCCACGCCATTCGGGGCACTGAGATGTCGCTCACAAAACGCCAGCGCGAGATTCTAACCTACCTGGACGTCTACTCGGGCGAGCACGGGTACGCGCCGAGCTTCGAGGAGATCGCGACCAAGTTTAACTATAACTCTCTCGCGACGGTGCACGAGCACCTCACCAACCTCGAGCGCAAAGGCTACATCAAGCGGGCGTACAACGAGAGCCGCGGCATCGAGGTTCTCCCATCCTCCGTCACTCCGCGCGCCTTCTCGCTTCCGCTCCTCGGGACCGTAGCCGCCGGACTGCCCATCGAAGCCATTCAGATGCCGGAAACGATCGGCGTTCCGGAGGACTTTGTCCGGCGCGGGGGCAATCACTATGTCCTGCGCGTTCGGGGAAATTCGATGATCGACGAGCAGATCCGCGACGGAGATTTCGTCATCGTCAACGAGAAGAAGTCCGCCGACAACGGCGAGATGGTCATTGCTCTCATCGACGGCACGTCCGCCACCGTCAAGAAGTTCTATCGGGAGCGGGACGGCCGGATCCGGTTACAGCCCGCGAACGAAACGATGAATCCGATCTACGTCCACGAGAACGACATTTCCATTCAGGGGATCGTCGTCGGAGTGTTGCGCCGGTTCTAGAGGGACGAAGGCTGGTCGGCGCGGAGCGTGACCAGCTCGAGAACACCTTCGATCACCTTGCGGGAGTCCTGGCCGGCGGTCGCTTCCTTGAGCATGCCCTCGATTCGGAACAGGAGATCGCTCTGCTGCTGGAGCGCTTCACCCTGAGCATGTAGCTGGACGTGGGCCTTTTCCAGCTTTCTGACGGCCACCTGAACCTGTTCCTCGACCGCGGAAAGACGCTGAGCGGTAGCGCGTGCCTCGACGGCGGCGGCCTCGATCGATCGCTTCAGCTTGGTCACGCGTTCGGTGTCGCTCGTCCCCTTCCCCTGAAGGACAGCCTGGGCTTCGACCAGCTTCCGCTTCAGCTCCCCGACCGTCGCGGTGTGCTGCTCGTGCAGCTTGTGGGTCAGATCCTCGAGAGCCTGTACCGCTTCCTCTCTCGCGCGCCGCTCGGCCAGCCGGGCGAACGCCAGCGCGAACAGATCGACAGCTGGCGCGAGCTTGTCCGAGAGTCGCTGACCAAACCGCGTCTTCGGCTCGGAGAGGGCGAGCACCGCCGCGACTTCGCCGTCGACCAGCAACCCGCGCAGCAGCAGAACTCCCGCCTCCGGCGAGGCACCGACGCCGAGGAGCTTCTGGTAGTCGCCTGATTCCCCCGCCATGTCGGCGAACTGCCGGCCGGCGGCTATTGTGCGTCGGGCGGCGGTAGGCAGGTGATCGATAGCGACCTCGAGCTCCGTCGTCTTCGGTCCGTCGATCGCCGGAATCACGCGCTCACAAAGTACTTCGCGCCGGGCGTCGTACATGAACATCACGATGCTCGCGTTCCGGTCGTGCTCGGTTACGTCGTGCGCCAGCGCGCGCAACGCATCCGCCGCATTCGCGGCCGCTGCCAACACGGTCGAAAGTCCACCCAGGGTTCGTGGCGCCATTAGGAGAAAATCAGAAAGGTGCGGTGAAGCGTGCCAGAGGTTTCACATTGCCGAGCAAACCGGGGAAAGTCAATCATCCTCAATGGGTTACGTTCCTTGACAGAGCGACGTGCGCGCGTAATTTCACGCGATGGTGTCGCGTTCCGTGCAGCTGGTGGTGCACTACGATGGCGCGCGCTTTTCCGGCTGGCAGCGCCAGCCAACTGATCGGACCGTTCAGGGAGTCCTCGAAGGCGCGGTCGCCAAGCTCTGCGGAACATCTCTCGCTGTCGTCGGAGCGGGCCGAACGGATGCAGGAGTCCATGCGCGCGGTCAGGCCGCCGGAGTGCGGGTGCCTGAGAAGTGGACCGCGAGCGCGCTCCGTCGATCGATGAACGGTCTTCTTCCGGACGATGTATGGATTGCGGCAGCCTTCGAAATGCGTGAGGAATTTCACCCCCGGTACAGCGCGATCGCGCGAAGCTACAGCTACTTCGTAGGCACAGACGATCTGGCCGCGTCGCCGTTTCGACGCACCCACGAGCTGGTGTGGAACAAGGCCACAGACATCGGGCGCATGTCGGCGGCAGCGGCGGCAATCGAAGGCGATCATTGCTTCCGCGCTTTCGCCGTGAAGGGCACGGCCCCGGCCACCGACGAGCACCGCTGCAAGGTTTCACGCGCGACCTGGACCGCGCGCGACGGCGGACTGAGGTTCGACATCACCGCCGACCGGTTTCTGCACCGCATGGTACGATTTCTGGTGGGAACGATGCTCGACATCGGCGAGGGCAAGCGGGAGCCGGAGACGATAGCGCAGCTGCTAACCGAAACCGACAACAACAACGTGTCCCAGCCGGCGCCACCCCACGCCCTCTTTCTCGAGAGAGTGGAATACCCGCCACACCTTTACCTGGAAACTGCATGAACATTTATCTCGAGAGCGTGAGCCTCGATGAGATCAGGCGCGCGGCATCAGCCGGAATCGTGGATGGAGTTGCTTTCTCCCATGTGGCGTTCAGCACGGACGATCCCGACGCGGACATGCGGGAGAGACTGGAGGAGATCTCGCGAGAGTTCGCCTTTCCGATCTGCGTGCCGGTCGGCGCGGTGGC
>JBKKAY010000276.1:0-7802 GCA_046714195.1 Gemmatimonadaceae bacterium | reverse complement strand
CCGCCCGACGAGTGCTCATCTTCAAACGGAGCGGTACTCCATGCCATCGTCCCTCGTCCCCGCCACTCTGCTGGTCGTGGTCCTGTCCGAGCTCGCCCTGGGCTGTGCTTCGGGAAGTGCACGTGTCTCGGAGCGTGAGGAAGAATCAACCGTTTCGGCGGAGGACATCGAGAAGAATCCCAACGTGCCGATCGAGAGAATACTTCAGGCCAAGTCACCGGGTCTCCAGATCAAACGCGCGGACGACGGCAGCCTCATCGTTCTGCTGCGTGGGGCTCACTCATTCACCGGCACCGACGCACCGCTCTACGTGGTCGACGGGATGAATTTTCGGCCGGGTCCGGACGGCGTGCTGAGCGGCATCGACCCGCACAACATCGAATCGATCAAGGTGGTGAGGGGGTCCGAGGCGGCGCTTTACGGCATCGAGGGCATGAACGGCGTAATAGTCATTGCGACGAAGAAGCCCGTGAAGCGGGTGCGCTAATGTCAGGTAACGTATAGAAGCCCAAGGAGATCGCGTGGACGAGAAGTCGCTGTTTCTGAATTTCTGGACGAACGAAGCGAAGACGACGGGCAAAGTGCTGGCGAGAATCCCGGACGGTTCCGACTACCGTCCGGATCCCAAGTCGCGCACCGCGCGCGAGATCGCGTGGCAGATCGTCTGCGAGGAGAAAATGATCATCAAGGCCCTCGAGGACGGCAAGGCGGAATGGGCGCCCCCACCGCTTCCGGCGACGATGAAAGAAGTGCTCGATGCCTACAAGAAGCAGAGCGCGGGGATAGTCCAGCGGTGGAAGGCATTGCCCGCCGCGCGCTGGGACGGGAAGATCGAGTTCTTCGGTAGCGAGCGGCCCGCGTCGCCGATGGCGTGGAGCTTTCTCTTCGACATCGTTCACCACCGGGGCCAGATCTCGACCTATCTGCGGCCGATGGGATCGACCGTGCCGCAGATCTACGGGCCGAGCGGAGACGAGCCGTAGTACCGGAGGTTCACATGCGATTCACCAGTTCGTTTGCGCCCCGATACTGGCACATTGCCCTCCTGATTTGCGCGCAGGCATGTACGGTCGCGCAGAGTGCCGGCGTTACGCCAGCCAGCGGCGAAACCACTACGGTCGTCGTCGTGCGGCATGCGGAGAAAAGCACCGACGATCCGCGAGATCCTTCTCTCAGCGAACTCGGGCGGGAGCGCGCCAGGGCTCTGAGCGCCCTGCTCAAGGATGCCGGTGTGACGGAGATCTACACCACTCATTACAAGCGCACGCGACAGACAGCCGACCCGTTCGCGCAGCAATTCGGGATTCCCATCACCGAGCGCCCGATCAACGCCACGAATTCCGTGACATATGCTCGCGATCTCGCTCGCGAGATTCTTGCAAAACGCGGCAAGGGAGTGCTCATCGTCGGCCACAGCAACACGGTTCCGGAGGTCGTGACTGCTCTCAGCGGACGCGCGGTGGCTCCGATCACGGATGCCGAGTACGACCACGTCTTCATAGTAGTGATTCCCTCGTCCGGATCCCCTCGATTGCTGCAAACACGCTTCGGACGTCCGGGAGCCTAGCTGCTCTCCAGCCGGAGCAGCATCAGGCGAATCGGAGTCGCGCTCGGACTCGTAGCTCTCTGCACGGTCTCCATTCTACGGATCGCGCGGCCTCCGGGCGCCGTTCCGGCTACGGCGCCCGACACCGTATTCTCCGCTGAGCGCGCGATGCCGCACGTCGAGCAGATGGCGCAGCGGCCGCATCCGATGGGCACCACGGATCACGACCGCGTGCGCGATTACATCGTCGGCCAGCTCTCGGCGCTTGGACTGAGCCCGCAGATCCAGCGGACGACGGGAATCGGGACGCGCTACCAACACGCGGGGCGAGTTCAAAACATTCTCGCCCGCATTCCGGGCAGTGGTCCTAATGCCAAGGCCGTGCTCGTGATGGTGCACTACGACGGAGTGGAGGCCGGGCCGTCTGCTTCGGACGACGCCGCGGGATCCGCCGCGGTGCTCGAGAGTCTGCGGGCGTTGCGCGCGCGCAAGCAGCCATTGGTTAACGACGTCATCGCCCTGTTCACCGACGGCGAGGAATCGGGGCTTCTCGGAGCGGCCGCATTCGTGCGCGAGCACCCGTGGGCGAAGGACGTCGGAGTAGTTCTCAACTTCGAGGCGCGCGGTACCACGGGCCGCGCGTTCATGTTCGAGACGGGCCCGGGTAACCTCGATGCCGCCCGAGCGCTGCGCAATGCAGGTCACGCCACGGCCGGATCGGTCTACGCGACGATCTATCGCACGCTGCCGAACGACACCGATCTCTCCGAGCTTGCGGTGCTCGGCCTTCCCGCACTCAACTTCGCTTTTGCCGACGGCGTCGAGCGCTACCATACGAGCATGGACGACGTCGCTCACCTGAATCCGGGGAGCCTCCAGCATCACGGGTCCCAGATGCTTGCGTTGGCGCGGACTTTCGGCACCGAGCCGCTGCCTCGGCCGCGCACGGGTGACGGCGTGTTCTTCGACCTGCCATTGGCAGGGCTCGTCGTTTATCCGCAGGGATTCGAGCTTCCGCTGGCGATTCTCGCGCTGGCGCTGGTCGTGGCGCTGGTTGTCCGCGACCGAAAAGGAGTCGTCACGGGTGCGCTCGCGTCGATGGTGGCGATTGTGCTTTCCGGCGCCGTGGCGTGGATCGTAGCTGGAATCCTCAAAGGTCCAGCGATTTGGAGCGGACTGTACGCTACGGCGATCGTGTTTTTCGTGCTGACGGTAACCGCCGCTTGCTACGCGATTGCCAGTCGTTGGTCTACGCCTCGAGGGCTGCACGTCGGCACGCTGATCGTGTGGCTGGTTCTCGCACTGTTGCTCGCCCTCCGCGCTCCGGGCGTGGGCTACCTCTTCACCTGGCCTCTCCTGTTCGCCGCCGGCGCCGCACTTCTCGCACGCGGCCGCGAGGTTGCCAACTGGGCATCAGCCATCGTGACGCTGCTCATTCTCGTCGGCTTCATCTACGGTGTCTCGGTGATCATGCTTGGCGTGTCCGGCACCGGAGCAATCGCGTTGGGCGTAGTGACGTCGCTCGTCGCGCTTCTGCTCGCGCCGCAGCTCGAGGTCGTCGCTGGCGACGCGCGCTGGATGGGCGCGCCATGGCTCGCCGGCGCTGGTGTGGCATGTCTCGCGATCACCGCGCTCACGGTGCATCCGAGCGCCGACCATCCTCAGCGCAGTAACCTGGTGTACGCCACCAACGCAGACTCGAGCGACGCCTGGCTCGGTACACTCAGCCGCGCAACGAATGAGTGGACACGCGGCGCGATCGGGGAGACGCCCGACGCTGTTCCCATGTGGACGTGGCATCTGTCGTCGGATGCAGGGCCTTTCACGGGCCGAAAGGTGCCGTGGGTCGCGGTCGACGCTCCTGACGCCACGCTGATCAGCGATACACTGATCGACGGAGCAAGACACATCGTCCTCCGTGTCAGCGCCCCGGCCGGGACCACCGGTCTGGTGATGCGCGCGCGGGGCGCGAAGGTGCTCGCGTCTTCCATCGACGGACGCGTCGTTGACACGACGCGATATCGCCGTCCCGCGCGCGACTGGCTGATGCAGTACTGGGCGGTTCCCGACACCGGCGCGATCGTCGCGCTCGCTATCCCCGCCGGCAGCAAGATCGATTTCGATCTCGCGGCGCGCAGACCCGGTATTCCGCCGGTTCCGGGGGTGACGATTCCGCCGCGCCCCGCGCACATCGTGCCGAGTCAGACGGGAGACGTGAGCATCGCGTATCGGCAAAGACGGTTTTGATTGCCGTGTGGGCTAAGGCGGGAACAGATGCAGCAGGTAGCCTCAAGGGCCGCCACCGGGGAACGCCTCTTGAAATAGAAGGGCTTCCGGAAGTCCATCAAGCAAGCTCATCAGGAGGCATCATGCAGGGCATATCGATCGCCAAATCACGGTTCACGTTAGGGAGCATTGCGCTCGCGCTAGCCGCGGCTTCCAGCGTGTCGGCACAGTCGCGCATAGTCCTTCCCGCGGGGAGCGTCATCATCGTCCGCACCACCGCGCCCTTACAATCGGCAACGGCCAAGACCGGCCAGACCTTCGAGACCACCGTCGAGGAAGCAGTCGGCATCGACGAATACACGGTGATCCCGGCGGGCAGCAGAATACGCGGTGGCGTCACGGTGGCAACTCCCGCGACCCGGCAGCAGTCGGGCGTCATCGAAGTGGTGTTCGATCGTCTCACGCTTCCCGACGGCACCAGCTTCCCGATTGCCGGCAGGCTCACCAGCCTCGACTCGGCTGAGCGGCGCCAGATCGAGAGCGATCCAAACGCACGCGTGGTTCTGGTTGGTGGGAGGGGCGGGATCGGCGGAGCGATCGCCGGCGCCGGATCGGGAAAGACCACAAACAATATCCTGTCGGCGTTGGGCGGCCTGCTCAGTGAGGGACGTGACGTGAGCGTCCCGGCAGGGACTCCGCTGGCAGTGCAACTCGAGAACTCGGTGACGTTGCGCGGCGGCGGAAGACTGCGCGGCAACGAGTCGTCGACGATCTACACCGCCGCGGAGAGGATCCGTGCGGCACAGCAGGCGCTCGCTCAGCAGGGTTACTATCGTGGACCAGTCAATGGCCGGCTGGATGACCCCACGCGCCGCGCACTGTTCGAGTTTCAGGTAGACCGTGGGCTGCGCGGCACCGGGAATCTCGATGGCCGGACGGCGCAGGCACTGGGGATCAGTCTCACCGGCGGTGTATCGTCCGGTGCCGTGTTGACGCCCAGTCAGGCGGCGGTAGTTCGCCGTGATGCACAGACTCTCGTCGGGCGTCAGCGCGCCCAGCTCGCCGCTTCGGCAGTCGGTGGGTTGAACTCCAGCCGTGCCTATTCGCAGGCGGATATCGAACTGTGGTTCG
The DNA here is from genome assembly GCA_046714195.1 of Gemmatimonadaceae bacterium. Taxonomy (GTDB): domain Bacteria; phylum Gemmatimonadota; class Gemmatimonadetes; order Gemmatimonadales; family Gemmatimonadaceae; genus UBA4720. The sequence continues at coordinate 2,899 of JBKKAY010000276.1, read as the reverse complement.
CTCTGTCGGCATTCGCGGACAACGCGTCCATCTACGAGCAGGTCGTGACGAACGGTGACAATCGTGACGCCATCGTGCTCGCTGGCCGCTCGCTGGCCGCCGCGGCACGCCGCGTCGACACCGCGCTCCAGAACGCGCGTACTTCAGCGCAGGTTCAGAACGGGTGGGCCGCGATCCGTCGCCAGATAGCCGCTCTCGAAGCGCCGGCCGGTTCGTACTAGGGAGTGATGCTCGAGACAACCGGCGCGTGAGAGGTCTTCACGCGCCGGTTGTTTTTTTCGTATGATCGTAGTGACAATGGAAAACGTTTTGTCGTTACTGCGATCCGCGGCTTTCACCGCCTGGGGAGTGCCAACGAGCTGGGCGGAGCTGCTCGGCTTCATCACCGGCGCCATCTGCGTGTGGCTGGTGGCGCGGCAGAACATCTGGACGTGGCCGATCGGGCTCGTCAACAACGCGATGTTCTTCGTTCTGTTCCTCACCGCGAAGCTCTACGCCGATGCGAGCCTTCAAGTCGTGTTCGGCGTTCTGGCCATCTACGGCTGGTACCGGTGGATTCGCCCGAACGTCGACGCTACCCTGGTTCACATTCGGCGGACGACAAAATCCGAATGGTTCACGTTTGCGTTGTGCGGTGTGGTGGGCGTGGGAGCTTCGACCTTCTGGCTCGCATCGAGCACCGACTCACCGGTTCCTTTCTGGGACTCCACCGTTCTGGTGCTTAGCCTGCTCGCCACCTATGGGCAGGCGAACAAGCTCCTCGAGTCGTGGTGGTTATGGATCGCGGTGGACGTGATTTCCGTCCCGCTGTACATCAGCCGTTCGCTGTATCTCACTGCGATTCTTTACGCGGTGTTCCTGGCGATCTGTGTATTCGGCCTCCGCACGTGGTCGCGTGAGCTGGCATCACAACCGGTTGTCGGAATGCGCGAGCCGCCTGAATCCCAACTGCAGATCGACCCTCAACCCTTGTAGAGCAAAGACGCAGTGAACATGACGTGTAGATCGCAGCTGAACGTCATGGCGTTTTGCCTGCTCATTGCACCATTCGTCAGCGCGTCAGGCTTGCAGGGTCAACAGGACCAACGCGCTCGGAGGGAGGTCGCCGTCACCTTCGACGATCTTCCCGGCGTAGCAATGCCTTCGAGCCAACGTTGCAATGCCAAGGCGTTCAGAGAAATGAATGGCCGGCTCCTTCGGAGCATCAAAGCCCATCGAGTCCCTGCGTTCGGCCTGGTCGTGGAAGGCAGGTTATGCGAGAGGGAGAGGAATGCGCTTCCCGGTCTTCTCAACATGTGGCTTGATGCGGGCCTCGATTTGGGAAACCATTCGTTTTCACACTTCGATCTCAACGACACGCCACTTGCCCGTTATCAGGCGGATGTCGTTCGTGGCGAGACAGTCACCGCCGGACTCCTCGCACAGAGAGGAAAGCGACTCAGGTATTTCCGGCATCCCTTCCTCCACGCTGGAAAAGACCTGAAGACCAGGACGGCATTCGAGAAATTCCTTGTTGGACGTGGATATCGCATCGCGCCGGTCACCATCGACAATCAGGAGTGGGTGTTCGCCGAGGTCTACGCGATGGCGAAGGACCGCGGCGACAAGAGAACCGCGGAACGCGTGGCAGGGGCGTACCTCACTCACATGGACCAGGTGTTCGACTTCTTCGAGCGCCGCTCCGTGGAAGTAGTCGGCTACGAGATCAAACAGGTGCTGCTACTCCACGCGAATCTCCTCAATGCAGATTACTTCGATCAGCTCGCCGGAATGATGAAAAGGAGGGGCTACACTTTCATCACTCTGGACCAGGCGCTGGCTGACCCCGCTTATCAGCTGCGCGATTCATACACCGGCAGGCAGGGATTATCGTGGCTTCACCGGTGGGCTTTGAGCAAGGGGATGAGGATGAAACAAGAGCCGCGTGAACCCGAATTCATCGCGATGTTATTCAGGAGCTATCCGGGCAGTGCCGGTAGCTCGAGATGAAGAGTCGTACCCGTCGATCGTATCTGCTGATACTCGCCGCGCTCGCCGGAGCGGGCGGCATCGTCTCGTGCGGTGGCACGACGTCCGAGCCGGCGGATAACTGCGATTCGTTGGTGGGGTTTACCTTCATCGAGCTCCAGCCTCCACCGACCGGGACGTTCGTGCATTACCAGGTCAGGGTGGGTGACAGCATACAGCTCCGCCCCGCGGTGCACCGGGTGGACGCCGCTCAACGCGCATTCAATCCGCAGCAGGGTTGGAGCTGCGTGGTCTCCGCGAGCTCGCCAACGAGCGGTGTCGTTACCCTCAGCACGAACGACGTCGCGGTGGTTCGCCTTTGGCCCAATGGCTGGGTACGTGGACTGAGTCAGGGATTCGCCACTGTCACCGCCGCCTCAACGGCCGCGCCTGCGACCGTCGAGATCAGCGTGCAGGTGTCCCCATGACGTGGAAACTCCTGTTGTTGATGGCAATCGCGGGCTGCAGCCGCATCTCTCCTCATGCGGCCGTGCCGGCTCCTGTGCACCATTACGTCTTCTTCGGACAGGACAGGGAAAGAATCGCGGAGCCATCCTTCCTCGAGAGCAAGGCGCTTGAAGGCGCGCAGGTAGCGTACTCCTGGAGACAGCTGGAGCCCCAAAAGGATGCCTACGATTTCGGCATGATCCGCGAGGACCTGGCGTTTCTCACGTCGAGGGGGAAGAAGCTGTTCGTCCAGATCCAGAACGTGACATTCAGCGTATCACGGATAAATGTCCCGCTCTACCTGCAGCGCGACCCGATTTACAATGGCGGCGCCGACAAGCAGTACGAGTTCGAGGACGACGGGAATCGCGCCGTAGTTGCCGGTTGGGCGGCCAGACGATGGGACCCCGCGGTGCAGGAGCGGTTTCATAAGCTGCTCCTTGCG
>JBKKAY010000275.1:0-7021 GCA_046714195.1 Gemmatimonadaceae bacterium | reverse complement strand
CGTCGACGATATCGTCGTACAGAAAATCCGCGCGGGTGCTGGGCGTGACGGCCAGCAGCTCGGCACCGGGGCTGTGGACCAGGACGGTGCGGAGCGCGCCGATTTCGGAGGTGACGTGGACTGCCATGTAGGAAGATACCCGTCGCTCGGGGGATAACGAAGACTTGATAAAACGAACTGATGACTACCGGCCAGGGGCGTTGGGCGTGCCGGCCGGTGGCTACGGGCAGAAGCACGCAGCCAGCGACTGCGCCTCTGATAGCCCCTGGCCGGTAGTCATCAGTTCGTAGTTAAGCCGCGCCACAATGTTGCTCCATGCGACTCGTAGGTATAGCTTGTGAACTTATTCACAAGCCCTAGTGAAACGCATAGCGGAATCCACTGTCCGGCGCCTTTCCCTCTACCTGAGCTTCCTCGAGGAAACCGAGCGCCGCGGCCTGACGACGATCTCGAGCGACGAGCTCGCACGTCTGGGCGGGACTACATCCGCCCAGGTTCGTAAGGATCTCTCGCTCTTCGGCTCGTTCGGAAAGCGCGGCCTTGGTTACGCGGTTCCTGAGCTATCGAAGAAGATGCGCGAGATTCTCGGGCTCGGACGAGAGTGGAAGGTCGCCATCATCGGCGCGGGTAAAATCGGCGCCGCGCTCGCGCGCTACCGGGGCTTCGCCGAGCGCGGGTTCCACGTCGTCGGGGTTTACGACAGCGACGAATCGAAGATCGGAAAGCGGTGGGAGAATCTGACCGTGCGGTCGATCGCCGATCTGGAAAAGGATTCTACAAAGCAGGGCTACGACATCGCGGTGGTCGCGACGCCGGCGGAGAATACCCCACCGGTTGTGAAGCAGGTGGTTCGGTCGGGCATCAAGGCGATTCTCAATTTTGCGCCCGTGCAGCTTTCGGTGCCTTCTGATGTCACGGTGCGCAATGTCAATATGGCTATGGAGCTGGAGGGGCTTTCGTTCGCGCTTACCAATCGCGGAGACTGACGACTACCACTGAAGACTACCTGCTTCGCGCTAATGGCTTTATCGCTGATGGCTGCGTGCCATAGCGACCGCCTGTAGAGATTGCCCGCAGCCATTTGCTGTCAAGCGATTCGCCCGAAGCAGGTAGTCTTCAGTTGCCCTTCCCCGAAGTGTGCAGCTCACTAAACAGCCGCGCGAAAGTTTCCGGAGAGACGACCTCCGGCCGGGCAGCCGCATCGACCCCCACTCGCTCGAGCAGCGCGACAGCCTCCTCCGCCGACAACCCCGCCACCGTGCGCAGCACTCGCTGAAATTGCTTCCGTCTTTGCCCGAACACCGCCTGAACGAACGTCCGGAACGGAGCAAGAGAGACAGCATCGAGGAGCGGATCCGCTCGCGGCGTAATACGCACCACTGACGACTCGACTTTCGGCGGCGGCTTGAACGCGCTCGCTGGGATGCTCATCACGATCTCGACGCGCGCAACAGTCGCAATGTTCACGGTCAGCGCGCCGTAACTCTCGGTGTCCGCACCCGCCGTCATCCGCTCCGCCACTTCACGCTGCACCAGAAAGACAGACCGGCGCGGAATCGGCAGCTCGAGCGCCTTGAACACGATCGGAGTGGTGATGTAGTAGGGAACGTTTCCGATCAGGAGGAAATCCGATCCGCCGCCGAGCGCGGCAACGTCCGTCTCCAGAACATCGGCCTCGACAATCTCCACGTTCGCTCGCGACTCGTACCGCTTTCTCAGTGCCTCGGCCAGCAGATGGTCGATCTCCACGGCGACGACACGACCGGCGCGCTCGGCCAGAATGTCCGTGAGCGATCCGCGTCCGGGCCCGATCTCGACGACGGTGTCCTTCTTCTCCGGCCCGAGGGCGTCGACGATGCCGGACAGAATCTGGGGATCAGACAGGAAGTGCTGCCCGTACCTCTTGAGCACCGGCGGATGCGCGGAACGGCCCCGACCTCGCGCACCTCGCGGCACGTCAGCTCCTGAGAACTACGAGCGTGAGATCGTCTCTGCTGGGAACGGCGCGGGTGTGGACCTCGAGCATCTTGAACACCCGGTCGACGATCACCTTGGTGTCGTTGTCGCGGTTCTCCTTGATCAGCTCGAGCACCCGCTCCTCGCCGAGCCGCTCGTCGCTGGCGTTTCGCGCATCGCTGATGCCGTCGGTGAAAAGCACCAGCAGGTCCTTGCCCTTCACCCAGGACAACGACGCCGCCGCGGGAACTTCCTCGATCATGCCGAGCGGCGGGTCCACCGCCGACAACCGGGTGGCGGTTCCTTCCTGGCTGATGACGAATGCGTGCGGGTGTCCCGTGTTCGCGTAAGTGAGCTTGCCGTTGGGCGGATCGACGACGCCATAGAAGAGGGAGATGAACATCTCCGTCGACTCGAGTTCTTCCTTTAGCGAGTTGAGAAGCGCTCCGAGCATCTGGCCGGGGTTGACGATTGTCTGCGCGTGGATCGCCGAAGCGCTCATCGCGAGCGCCATGATCAGAGCGGCACGATAACCGTGTCCGGAGACATCGCCGATCATGATCCCGGTGGCGCCTTCGCGCAGCTTGAAGAGCTGATAGAAATCTCCGCCCACGCTCTCGGCGGGGACGACCCGCGCGGTGACCTGTGCCTCGGGGAGCACCACGTCCGTCGACGGCAGCAGCTTCATCTGAAGATCGTGGGCGAGGCTCATCTCCTGGAGCAGTCGCTGCTGGTCGAGCGACGCATTCACCAGTCGCGCGTTCTGGATCGCCGTCCCGATCTGCGTAGCAATTGCCGTGACCAGCTTCTGATCGCCAGCGGTGAACGGCTGCCGCGACCGGCGATCGGCCAGGTTCACCACACCGAGGGGCATTCCCCCGCTTGGAGTCGTCCACATGATAGGAACCGACAACATCTCGCCGCGCCCGTAAGGGGACTCGGTGCCGAAGGTGATTCCCTTCCCGACGACGATGAGCGCGTGCTGTGTGCGGAAGACGCGCGCCGACACGCTGCTCGGGTCATCGGCGCTGATCTGGGGAATCTGATCCTTCGGCACTCCGAGCGCCGCGACAGCCTCGAGCGTATTCGTGCGCGCGTTGTGCACCAGAATCGAAGCTTGCCGCGCTCCGACGGTCTCCGAGATCTCAGTGAGGATGGTCGTCGCCGCATCCTCGAGGGTCACCGTGCGGCCCAGGATCTCGCCGATCGTATAGAGAAGGTTGATCTCCTCGTACCGCTCGGCCAGCTCCGTCGCCGCGTGCTCGACCTCGAGCGCAGCCTGCATGAACTGCGCGACCACCGGCATCAGAAGATTTACGTAGCTGTCCTGCGGCGTGTGCTCGGGATCGCACGGGCCGACGGTGAGCCATATTTTCTTGATGGAGTGAACGCGGGTGACGAGCTGCGTTCCGAAGTTGGCGGGCACCGACACGCCGGGCTCGTCGGGGAGCACGTCTGGCAACTGCACTCTTGCGCTGGAGCGCGCAATGGCTGTGGGTGCCGACCTTCCATCAGCGCTGCCCCAAACGGCGGCCTCGCAATGCGTCCCTTCGCGGAACGCGACGAGGACCGCCTCGAGCTCCTTCACTCGCGACGTAACGTCAGCCTGACGACGTTCCCGTGATCGCGGAAGCTCTCGACCGTGTCGACGAGCCGGCGCATGAGGAACAGCCCGCGGCCTTCCTCCCTGGTGATGTTGGCGGCGGTAGTGCAATCGGACGTGCACTCGTCGACGTCGAACCCCGGACCTTCGTCGACGATCTCGAAGACGAGCGCCTCATCGGTGACTATCGCCCGGACCCGAACCGCCTTTCCCCCCACCAACTCGTTCCCGCGCAGGATGGCGTTGGAGAGCGCCTCCGACAGCGCGACGGGAACGTTGAGCGAGCATTTGGTGGGGGACAGCTTGAGCTCGCGGCATCGCTGCCGTGCCAGCTCCACTACGCCCTCGATGTACCCTACGTCGCTCGGAATCTCCAGATCGAACGCGACGTGCGATTCACCCATCAAAAACTCTCGAGTGCGCGCTCCCGGGTGTCGGAAATCTGGAACAGAGTATCGAGCTTGGTGAGCTCGAAGAGTGTCTGGAGATCATCGTTGAGATTTGCCAGACGAAGCTCGCCCCCCTGCTCGCGGATCTTCTTCGACAAGGACACGAGCACGCCCAAGCCCGAGCTATCGATGTACCCGGTCTGACTGAAGTCGATGAGGAATTTCTTCTCACCCTTCTCCAGCTCGTCGAGGACCTTCTGCTTGAGCTCCTGTCGGTTGCCCACAATGAGCTGACCTTCGACATCGACTACCGCTACATCGCCCTGCTTCTTGATCGAGAAACTCATTCAGATCATCTCCAAAGTGGATTGCAACGACGCAATTGCCGCTACGTTAATAATGTCCTCGGCGTCCGCTCCGCGCGAGAGATCGGCCACCGGACGCGCAAACCCCTGCAGGATGGGACCGATGGCCTGCGCTCCGCCGAGCCTCTGTACGAGCTTGTAGGCGATGTTGCCCGCATCGAGCGACGGAAACACGAGGACATTGGCCCTTCCGGCGAGCGGACTGGAAGGCGATTTCCGGGCCGCGACCGCTGGAATCAACGCGGCATCTCCTTGCAATTCTCCGTCCACGGCCAGGCCGGGTTCGCGCTCCCTTATCAGAGCCAGCGCCTCGCGCACGAGGTCGACGCTCCCACCCTTTGCGCTGCCGTGAGTGCTGAACGATAACAGGGCGACTCGGGGCTGGTCTCCAACGATTCGGGTCCGGTCGCGAGCCGCGGCAATCGCGATGTCCGCCAGGTTCTCCGCGGTGGGATAGGGGACCACCGCGCAGTCGGTGAAGGTGAGCACCTGGTCACCGTTCTCCGCTCCCCCCGCTCCCTGGGGAATCATGTAGAAGGCGCTCGAGGCGGTGCGCACGCCGGGGGCGAGTCCGACGTTCTTGAGAGCGCTCCTCAGTACTTCGGCGGTGGTGTAGACCGCGCCGGCCACGCACGCATCGGCGTCCCCATTTGCGACGAGGGAGTGGGCATGCTCGAGCGGAGACGGTTCGTCCGTCAGCATGATCGGGATGGCCATCCTGATCGAGATGATTTCCTTCACCGCGGCGATAATCCGCGGGTCACCGCTCTCGGGGAATACGATCCGTGACTGCCGCTCCCGTGCATGGGCACGGATGCGCTCGACAAAGTTCATTGGACCGCCCGGCTCGCGGGGACTAGCGCCGGGGGGTTCGTTTCCGCTGGCGTTCGGGGAGCTCGGGTGGCGCGCCGGAACCTTTGGCGAACTTTCTGACGAGAGCCGCCGCCACTTCCGGATGAACGAGCCCGGTGAGATTGCCACCGTGCTGAGCGACCTCCCGAACGACGCTCGAGCTGATGTAGGTCGTCTCGACCGAGGGAACCATGAACACCGTCTCCAGGTCCTCCGACATGTGCCGGTTCATGAGCGCCATCTGGAACTCGTACTCGAAGTCGCTTACCGCCCGCAAGCCGCGGATGATGAGCGAAGCACCAACGCGTTTCGCAAAATCGACGAGCAATCCCTCGAACTTCTCCACCCGGACGCACTTGTTGCCAACGGTTGCCAGCCGTATCAGATCGAGTCGCTCGTCCGTGGTGAACAGCGGACGCTTGGCCGAATTTGTGGCGACGGCCACCACCAGCTTGTCGACGAATTCGCAGCTTCTTCGAATCAGATCTTCGTGCCCGCGCGTGATCGGGTCGAAGCTGCCGGCGTAGATGGCGGTGGTTACCACGTCATTCCTCGCTGCGATAGAAAGTGATGGCGGTGGAGCCGTACTTGCGCGTCGCCCCACCCTCCGGCAACGAATCGGTCGCCGAATGCTCGACGCTCAGGATCCTGCTGAACGGATCGGTCAGCCACCGCTCCGCCAGCGCCGCCGCTTCGCCGCTCGCATAAGGTGGATCGGCGAACGCCACATCGTAATCGAGCGTGCCCAGCACCTCCGCGAAAGGTAGGGCCGCTTTCCGATGTATGGTGGCGAGGCTCGATGCATCGAGGGCTTCGATGTTCTGCTGAAGCGCCCGCAAGCTACGCGGATCGCGCTCCACGAAATCAGCCGACGTCGCGCCCCGTGAGAGGGCCTCGAGACCGAGTGCGCCAGAGCCCGCGTACAGATCGAGCACCCGCGCATCGGGCAGATCCAGGGTCAGGATGCTCATCCACGCTTCCCGCACCCGGTCGAGTGTCGGACGGACATCCAGTCCGGCCGGCGCGCCGATCTGTCGGCCCCGCCAGCGGCCGGCGACTATGCGCACGGGCGGATGTCCGCGATCCTCGCCTGCAGACGGCTTTCGCCGCGGTACTCGTCCTTCTCGAGCCGGAATGCGATGTCCACGCGGCTACCGGGCTGAAACTCCGCGGCGCGGTGAGCCATTCCCCAACCGACCGCCTCGAGCGACCCGGTGCCTGTATCCAGTATGAGCTTCAAGCCGTCACGACCGATGGTGCGCGGTGATTTGGAGATTGTGACATCCCGCGCCATCAGCACCGGAGTCGGATTGCCGATCCCGAACGGCTCGAAGTGGCGAAACAACGACTCGAGCTTTTCATCCAATCCATCGATGCTCACCTCGAGGTCCACCCTGACATCGGGAACGAGATCCTCGGGAGTCAACAGGGACCGCGCGACTTCATTGAAACGCACCGCAAATGCATCGATGTTCTCGCGCGCGACCGTCACACCCGCCGCAGCCCGGTGTCCGCCGAAACGGAGCAATTGATCCCTGGACTGCGCCAGCGCGCCATGCAGGTCGAACTTGGGGATGGATCGCCCGGAGCCTTTGCCCTGATCGCCGTCGAGTGCGATCAGCACCGTCGGCGGCCCGAACTCCTCAACCAGCCGCGACGCCACGATTCCGATCACGCCAGGGTGCCAGGCCTCGTCGGCGAGCACAATGCCGAACGTATCGTCGAGATTCATCTGGAGCACTCGCTCCCGCGCCTGGTCGAGCGTCCACCGGTCCAGCTCCTGCCGCTTGTAATTCAGCTCCTCGAGCTCACGGGCGATCACGTTCGCCTCGTGCTCGTTCTCGGTCATGAGGAGC
>JBKKAY010000274.1:0-8402 GCA_046714195.1 Gemmatimonadaceae bacterium | reverse complement strand
GTCGGCATTAGCGTGACGGTCCAGAGCGCATAGTGAATCAGCACTCCAACAAGCAGCATTCCGCCAACGAGCACCGGCGGAAGCACCACGATATCGGGTACGTCGCTTGAACGCCCCATAGGGTTAGCGTGTTAAGGTGCGTGATGGGCACGGCAACTCGGCGACGCGCCTAGCGCGACGTGCTCCGCACATACTCGTCGACGTTTTTGGCAAGCACGTCGAGCGGCACGTTGCCTCCGTGTACGACGGTATCGTCGAACGCTTTCAGATCGAACTTCGCGCCGAGCGCTGCTGTCGCCTTCTCACGCTGCCGGTTGATCTCGCTGTGACCAACCTTGTAGCCGCACGCCTGTCCCGGCCATGAGCAGTAGCGGTCGACCTCGCTCGCAACTTCCAGGGGATTCGATCCGTTGACGTCCACGAAGTACCGGACGCCCTGCTCGCGAGTCCAGCGCTTGGCGTGGAGACCAGTGTCAACGACCATCCGGCAGGCGCGGAATGCCAGCGATTGCAGATATCCGAGGCGCCCGACGCGGTCTGCATTGTAGGCGCCGAGCTCGTCGGCGAGCTGCTCCGCGTATAGCGCCCATCCCTCGGAGTATGCATTGAAGGAGAGGACCTGGCGGATCAGCGGCATCTCGTGCGTGTACTCTCCCTGCCAGATGTGGCCGGGGATCGCCTCGTGGAAGGCCAGGTCCGCCAGACTGTACTTGCTGTGGAGCTCGGTGGTCCTGAGGTTGATCCAGAACTTGCCGGGGATCTTGCCGTCGATCGACCCGGCGCCACCGTACGCCGCCGGAGCACCAGGCTCCTCCTCGGGCGGCAGTCGCTTCACCTCCATGTTCGGATTCACGAGCGTGTTGAACGCGCGCGGCATCTGCGCCTTGATCCAGGCGAGGCGCTCGCTGATGAACGCCATGATCTCGGCGCGACCCTTGTCGCCTTCAGCGAACCTGTAACGGGGATCCTTCGCCAGCTCCTGCATTCGCTCGCCCACGGTGCCTTTCGAGAGGCCGACCTCCTTCAGGATCGCGTCCATCTGCGCGTGCAGCCCTTTCAGCTCACTCTGGCCGAGGTTGTGGATCTCGTCGGGCGACATGATCGTGGTGGTCGAGGCCTTGAGCGCCCAGCGGTAATACTCCTCACCGTGCGGACGCGCCCCGATCCCTGCGTCGTTCATCGCGCTCGCCCGTTGCGCCTGTAGCTCGCCGATCTGACGCTCGAGCGCCGGCGCGATCTCCTGCACGACGATCGTCCGCGCGCGCCCAGCCCAGTCTCCAGGAATGCTCTTCGACCGCCGCGCGAGGGATTCCACGAGCGCCCCGCCCTCGCGCGCGTCCTTCGCGGAGAGGGTCATCTGCACCAGCGCCTTGTCGATGAGGAACCCCGGCGGTACTAGACCCTGTGCGCGCGCCTCCCGCATGCGTCCAAGCTCACCGTCGAGCTGCTTCGCATACGACTGCAGGCGTGCCACATACGCCTCGGCGTCCGGGGCGCTCTCGATCCGATGATCGGAATCGAGAAAGCGCGGGATGTCGAGATAGGCGCCGACATTCTGGATGACGACATACGGCGTATTCCGCCAACCCCCGACCGCCACGTCGCCATACGGGAGGGCGAAACCTTCGAGTGAAGTTCCATACGCGCTTCGCACGACCTCGAAGCTCGTGCGCGTCGCGTGCGAGAGGCCACTCGCGTCGAAGGCGTTGACGCGAGCCAGGTCTGCCCGAAGCTGGTTCGCGATCCGCCGCTGCCCCTCCGCGGAGCGATCGGTGAGCAGGGACCTAAGTGCGGCTTTCGCACCGATGTCGATGCCCAGCGAGGTTGCCTGCTCCGGCGCGAGGCGAATGAGATTATCGGCGACCTCGTCAAGCAGCGCGAGCGCGCCGGCCTCGTTCGGCGTGGTCGTTGTGATCGGCGGGGGCAGGTAACGCCCGCACGCGGACACCAGTGGCAGGGCGGCGGCGGATGCCAAGGCCGCAATCACTTCCCGACGACTGACCATTCTTTCAGACATGGGCGCGATCTTCGAAAGTTTTCTTAGGCATCGTTGCCACTTTCAGGAGTTCCAAAGTCATAGATAACACGAAACAGATTACCGTCCAGGTCTTTGGCCATGAACTCGTGCAACCCCATGGCTTTGACTTTGGCTCAGAGATCAACTTCGCCCTCACTGGTATTTCCGGGACCGCACCGGGAAACTCCACTTTCATTGCGACTCCTGTCCAAAGCGTATGTTAGGAAGCGGCCAGGACTCTGCGCGCCTGCCAAGCAGCCTTTCCAGGAAATCCATGGCTGGTCCTCCCTTATTGCTAACTCTGTCCGTCTAGCGCCTTAAGCTTTCACTGAACAGCGGTATCTCTTCTTGTGGCGCACCGGGGGCACGATTACGTTAATCGCTGCCGCTGCACTCTTTGGGTGAAGGACAACCATGCTTCCCGGGGGTTTCGATGCGCATCAAGCTACGTCTCGCTTTCGCAGTAATCGTTGTTGCCGCGTGCACAAAAGCTGATACGCCACCCGCGGCAGATACTTCAATGCCTGTCGCGACCGAGACACCGCAGGCTCCCATTACCCTCGCGAGCGTCGCAGGCAAGTGGAACATCAATGTAATGGGCCAATCGAGCGACAGCGTGTTGGCAACTAATGTGGCCACCTTTACTGAGAATCCTGCCGGCGGGAGCTTCCGATTTCCCGGCGGGCCGCTGATCCCCATTCGGAACTTGACAGCATCAGGCGATAGCATCACCTATGAGGCCGGGCCGTTCGCAAGCGCAGTACGAAAGGGGATGCAGGTGTCGAATCGAGTCGCGGTGACATTGCGTGACGGGAACCTTGTCGGAAACGTGACGGCCCGGTACCAGACAACGGGTCCCGATTCCGTGAGGCAGTTTCGCCTCGCGGGAGCGCGGGCACAATAAATACTGCGGAGTTCGACTCGGGGATACGAATACGAGTGACGGGTAGAGGGTTCGCTCCCCTCTAGCTGGATCAGCCGATCGGCTGGCATCGCCCACGAGAACGCGGAGTTCCGCATCGAGCAGTAGGAGCACCTTGTCATCGACGCTGAGCAGCGAAAGCACCTTTCCGGTTGGAGTCGGCGTAAGGCGGTAGACCTGCGCATTGGGATTGGAAGGTGTGCCTCGCTGAATCGTCCAGACACCACGTCTCGTAGTCCGGGTTCCTTCGTATAGAAACGCACCCGGACCGTTCGTTCGTGCGTCACGGAACAACGTGAGCTGCCATTTGATCTTTTCGCAGTTGTGAGAAGGGAATCGCGTAAACTCAACCGCGATCGACCCGCAGGGGGTTCTGCCCTCGAATACGCCCACGGCGACGGAATCGGCCGCAACCGGAGCACTGGTAGCGGCTTCACCTCGCTTCCCGTAGAAATTCGGTCGACGCAGCTACTGTGACGACTTGAACGGTAGTCCTTTCGCCGTCGCAGAGAATTACAGAATCCTCGCCCTGGCTGTCGTCCGCTTCCAAAAAACGTTGGGCTTGTCGTCCCTCGCTGGCCGCAAGGGCGTGAGTAAGCTTTGCGACGGCAGGGAACCGCTGTAACTTGCAACATCCCCCAGACCCGTCAAAAGAGCCGGCATGGCCTGTTACACCGACGCCTCGAATCCAAAGAACTACCATAAGGTCGTAGACTGCCAGTACGCCTGTCCGGCCCACACCAATGTGCCGGAATACCTGCGACTGATAGCCCAGGGTCGCTACACCGAGTCCTACCTGCTCAACCGGGAATCCAATGTCTTCCCGGGCATCCTCGGCCGCACCTGCGACCGGCCGTGCGAGCCGGCTTGCCGGCGCGGGAGAATAGACGGAAAGCCTGTCGCCATCTGCCGGCTGAAAAGAGTGGCGGCGGATCTGCGGGACGACATCCAGGAATACCTCCCCAAGGCGCCGGCAATCAGGAACGGAAAGCGCGTCGCGCTCATCGGCGCCGGCCCGGCCTCGCTCACGGTCGCCAACGACCTCCTCCCGCTCGGCTATGAGATTGTGATCTACGAGAAATATGCGCGCGCCGGCGGCCTGATGCGCTTCAACATCCCGGCCTTTCGCCTTCCTGAAAGTGTGCTCGACGAAGAGACTGGCTACATCATCGACATGGGCGCCGAGGTGCGGTACGACACATCGGTCTCAAGCCTCAAGGAGCTGCTGAGCGTCAGCAACAACTTCGACGCGATCTTCGTGGGCAGTGGCGCACCAAAGGGGAAAGAGCTCGACATCCCGGGCCGCTGGGATGAGGGCGCGCGCGAGCGCATCCACATCGGCATCGAATGGCTCGGCTCCGTCCACTTCGGCCACATCGACAAGATCTCCCCGCGCGTCCTGATAATCGGCGTCGGAAACACCGCCATGGACTGCTGCCGCACCTCACGCCGGCTGGGCGGTATCGATACGAAAGTCGTGGCGAGACGCTCGCGTCCGTACTTCAAGGCCTCGCCCTGGGAGCTGGAAGACGCCGACGAAGAGGGAATCCGCATCGTCGAGAATCACGCGCCGAAGCGTTTCGTCATTGAAAACGGCAAGCTCGTCGGCATGGAATTCGAACGGCTCCGTTGGACCAACGACAACAGCCGCCAGACGAGCACCGTGATCGACAGGGTCACCCTTCCCTGCGACGAGGTCATCCTCGCCATCGGGCAGGACAACGCGTTTCCCTGGATCGAGCGCGACATCGGCATCGCGTTCGACGAGCGCGCCATGCCAATCATCGACAAGAAGACTTTCGAGTCCACTCGACGCGGCGTGTTCTTCGGCGGCGATGCCGCCTGGGGTCCGCAGAACATCATCTGGGCAGTCGAGCACGGCCATCAGGCTGCGATCTCGATACACCGGCATTGCCAGGGCCTGCCGGTCGAGGAGCGCCCACCGGAGGGAATGCATCTCGAGAGCACGAAGATGGGGCTGCACTCGTGGGCCTACTCGAACGACTTCAACCCATCGGAGCGCTCGAAGATGAAGCACGCCGAGTTGGTAGAGCGCTTTTCGGCGATCGGCGTCGAAGTGGAGCTGGGTTTCACGCCCGAACAGACGGCGACTGAAGTCGAGCGCTGCCTGAACTGCGACATCGAAACGCACTTCGAGAACACTCTCTGCATCGAGTGCGACGCCTGCGTCGACGTCTGTCCAGTGAGCTGTCTCACGATCACGCCAAACGCGGCGAGCGAGATGGATCTCCGGACGATGCTCTCCGCCCCCGCGCAGAATATGACCCAGGACCTCTACGTGTCCGATGCGCTGCCGCAGACGAAACGCGTGATGGTCAAGGATGAGGACATCTGTCTCCACTGCGGGCTGTGCGCCGAGCGTTGTCCCACGGCGGCCTGGGACATGAAGAAGTTCGCGCTGGTCCTGCCGTATGCGTTCGCGCCGGCGGAACCGGCTTCGGTGGCGGCCGTATGAGCGGCGTCAACGACTTCGCATTCAGGATGGCCACCGTGAACGGCACGGGCTCGGCCAGCGCCAACAGCCTGCTCATGCAGGCGATCTTTCGCATGGGCATCCCCGTCACGGGAAAGAACATCTTCCCGTCGAACATTCAGGGGCTGCCGACGTTCTACGACATTCGCGTCAGCAAGGACGGGTACACGGCGCGGCCCCATGAGGTTGATCTCGTCGTCACGCTCAATCCGAGCACGTACGCGAAGGACGTCGCAGCGGTGAGGCAGGGCGGTTATCTCCTCTACGATTCGTCGTGGCCACTCGAGCCCGACCTGGTGCGGGAAGGGATAACGATCCTCGGCATCCCCTTCGGGAAGATGTGCGTCGCGGCCTTTCAGGGCGATCGGAATCGCACGTTGCTTCGCAACATCGTGTATGCGGGCGCGCTGGCTGCGTTTCTCAACATCGACATGGGGGTCGTCGGGCAGATGCTGATCGAGAAGTTCTCGAAGAAGAAGGGGCTGCTCGACGCGAATCGTCGTGCTATCGGGCTGGGTTTCGATTACGCCAAGGCGCACTTCGAATGTCCGCTGCCGTTTCATCTCGAGCGCATGGATGCCACCAGCGACTCGATCATCATCGACGGCAACTCCGCGGCCGCGCTTGGCGCCGTCTACGCCGGTGCAACGGTTGGCGCATGGTATCCGATCACGCCATCGACGTCGCTGATGGAAGCGTTCACGTCGTTCTGCAAGAAGTTCAGAACAGAGCCGGACACTGGGCTGGCCAGGTACTGCGTCATCCAGGCGGAAGACGAGCTGTCGGCGGCGGGAATCGCGATAGGAGCAGGATGGGCCGGCGCGCGCGCCTTCACGAACACGTCGGGCCCGGGCATCTCGCTGATGCAGGAGTTCGTCGGGCTCGCGTACTACACGGAAATCCCGGCCGTCTTCTTCGACATTCAGCGCACCGGCCCGTCCACTGGCATGCCGACGCGCACGCAGCAGGCAGATCTGTTGTCGCTGGCGTACGCGTCGCACGGCGACACGAAGCACATCGTGCTCTTTCCGTGCAACCCGGAAGAGTGCTTCTACATGAGCGTGAGGGCGTTCGATCTCGCCGATCGCTTTCAGACGCCGGTGTTCGTCGCGAGCGATCTCGACATCGGGATGAACGACTGGATGTGCAAGCGATTGCAGTGGGACGACAGCTATCGCCCGGACCGCGGCAAGTGCCTGACCGCCGACGAGCTCGAGTCGGTGAAGAAGTTCTCCCGCTACCTCGACGCGGAAGGAGACGGCATCGCCGCGCGATCGCTGCCGGGTGTGCATGGCAAAGGCGCGTACTTCGTGCGCGGCTCAGGGCACGACAAGCACGGCACGTACACCGAGGATGCCGACGCGTATCAGGAGGTCGTCGACCGGTTGGCGCGCAAGTTCCGGCTTGCAGCCACTGCGGTCCCGGCTCCAGAGATTCACACCGTTCAGGGTGCTGAGGTCGGGATCGTGTCGCTGGGCGGCTGTCACGCCGCAGTGATGGAGGCGATCGACCGCCTGCGCGACATGGGAATAGTCGCCGACTACATGCGCATCAGGGCATTTCCCTTCGACGCGCCGGTTCGCGCATTTCTCGATTCACACGCGGTGAATTTCGTCGTCGAGCAGAACCGGGATGCGCAGCTCCGGTCGCTGCTGACGATCGAGACCGGCAAGCCGCGCGACGAGATGATTCCGGTACTGGACTACGGCGGGATGCCGCTCACCGCATTGGTCGTCGTCACCGCGGTGTCCGGTCATATGTCTCGGCTCGGCGCCGGTCCTTCGCCTCGCTCAGGACGACAGGTGGTGGCATGACATCCATCACCAAGCCACAGGTTCGGCATCCGGGGCTCAAGAAGAACGCGCTGGGCTTCACTCAGCGCGATTATGAAGGCACGATGTCCACGTTGTGCGCTGGTTGCGGGCACGACTCGGTGACCGCGGCACTGGTTCAGGCCTGCTTCGAGCTCGCCCTGCCGCCACATCGCGCGGCGAAGATGAGCGGCATCGGCTGCTCGTCCAAGACGACCGCGTATTTCATGCGGCAGTCGCACGGATTCAACTCCGTTCATGGGCGCATGCCCTCGGTGACGACGGGCGCCAACGCCGCCAATCGCGACCTCACCTATATCGGCATCTCCGGTGATGGCGATTCGCTGTCGATCGGACTCGGGCAGTTCTGTCACGCCATTCGGCGCAACGTGCGGATGCTGTACCTGATCGAGAACAACGGCGTGTACGGGCTGACGAAAGGCCAGTTCTCTGCATCAGCCGACGTCGGCTCGATATCCAAGAAGGGCGAAACGAACGTGCAGCCGCCGATCGATCCCGTGCTCCTCGCCCTCACGCTCGGCGCGACCTTCGTTGCGCGCAGCTTCTCCGGAGACAAGGGGCAACTCGTACCCATCCTCAAAGCAGGGCTGTCACACAACGGCCTGGCGCTGGTGGACGTGATCTCGCCGTGCGTGACCTTCAACGATCACGAGGGTTCGACGAAGAGCTACAAGTTCACGCGCGAGCACGAGGTCGAGATCTCGGCGGCGGATTTCGTTCCGCTGCGTCGAGAGATCACGGCGCCGGTTACGAACAAGGCCATCTCGACGGTGACCATGCATGACGGAAGCATCGTCCGCTTTCGGAAGACGCACGAGGGCTACGATCCGACGAATCGCGAGGCAGCGTATGCGCACGTGCGCGCGTGCCAACAGCGGAATGAAGTGGCGACAGGGCTGCTGTTCATCGACGAGAGCGGCGCGGATATGCACGCCGTCTGGAAGACAGTCGCGACGCCGCTCGTCGATTTGAAGTATGAGCAGTTGTGCCCGGGGAATGCGGCGCTACAGGCGTTGATGGAGAAATATCGGTAGCTTGCGATCTGGCCGGCAGCAGCAAGCGCGGGTTAGCTGGTACGCGCTCTCTACGCCCACCAGCGCCTAAGGTCCGGCCGGGCGGGCGTAGCGCGTTCGTGCG
>JBKKAY010000273.1:0-6202 GCA_046714195.1 Gemmatimonadaceae bacterium | reverse complement strand
GCTGATCAAGGACGAAGGCCTGTCAGTCATGGGCGCCGAGTACTCGCTCGAGACAGGAGTAGTGGATTTCTTCGACGGAGACTGACGCCGACCGTGAGGCCGCTCAAGGTAAGCAGCTCAGCTATGGGTTACCATTGCTCGGTAGAACTCGTCGCCACAGGAGCCATAGCGGCGGCATCCGCGTCGCTGTGGATTTTTGGCATTCCTCTTACTGGTCAATTCACATGCGAATTCGTGTTATCGCTCTTGTCGCCGCGGCAATGATGCCATTTGCGGCCGCTTCCGCGCAGGAGACCGCCATCGGTCCCAGCAACGTCCTCTCTCTCCAGCCCCTCACCGCAATGCTTACCGTGTACGCCGCAGAGTACGAGCGCAAGACGGGAACCGCGCTGACCTTCGGTATCGGAGGGACATACTCGGACCTCGGCGACAACGATCTGACGTATAGGTCCGGCGATCTCAAACTTCGCTACTACCCTCAGGGCACCGCTCTTAGCGGCTTTTCGTTCGGCGGCAGCGTCGGGTACACGAGCGTCTCAGAGACCCTGTTCGACGGCAGCGACGCGTCGGCAAACGGTCCGAGCTTTGGCGTTTTGCTCGAGTACCAATGGCTGATGGGAGCGAGCCGCAATTTCGCGCTTGCCTTAGGCCTTGGCGCGAAAGCGGTAATGGTCGACGAGGCCGAATTCAGCAGCAGTGACTTCATCGCGCGCTATCCGACGGCGCGCGTTTCGGTGGGCTGGGCGTTCTAGCCGCCGGGAAGGAAGGCGGGCCACTGAGCGTTAAATGCTCATGGCCCGCGTATTCTTGCAGTTGCTATAGTATCTCCGCCTCTATTTCCTCAGTGCGGTTCTACGGAGCGCATGCCAGATCCCCATTGCGCGCATTCGCTTCAGCGCTGGGGAATGGAATCACCTGTGGTCCTGCAACCGGTGGAACCAGCTCCATCCCCATCTCGGCGTAGAGCCCGAACATCCGGTGATCGACGAGGCGACTCCCGCTCTCAAACAGCAGCGAGTAGCGCTTCTGCCTCAGAATCTCGCGCAGGATATCAAGTCGCGTCGGGAAGCTCGCCAAGGTCCGCGGCAGGAGCCCTCCCGAATTCTGCCTGACGAGATTGATGAGCGCCAACGCCTCCGGGTCCCTGTTGAGGCCCCACAGTGCTTCAGCACGGAGCAGCACCAGCTCTTCGTTGATGATTATCGGCAGCGGCGTGGTCGGGCCGGTGATGTTCAGGAAGATGATGTCGGAAGTCGCTGAGTTATCGGGCAGAGCTTTCTGGTGCGCCGGAGCCTGCTCGATCTTGGAAAGGCGCCGGTCGCCTGCCTCCGCCTGGCTCAGCACCTTCGGGTTCGCCCGGATCGTTGACCGGTCGAAGTTTGTATTCTGCACATCACCCGACGATGTGCTGTAGGTGTGATAGACACCGGTGCGGAAATTGGCTGGTACCGGGCTGTAGAACGACGCATCGAGCGCGGTGAGCGCGGCGTTGAGCTGCGCCGCATCGACTGGATTGCCCGCCGCCTTGTAGCTCGCGAACCCGCGATAGATGTGAACCTTCGCGGCCAGCGCGCGATTGAACCTGAGAAATGTGGCGGGTGTGGTGAAGCCCGCAAAGCCCGGTGTAAGCGTAAAGGCGAAGCCCGATCCGCCCGCGGTGAGGTTGGTCGCCGCGGAATCGAGGAGCGCGGTCATGTAGGAGAGCACCCTCGGCTTGCATACGATCGGGTCTATCGCTCCCGAACCCAATGCAATGGGGACACCCAGGGTGTCTCGGGTCTCGATCGCCTTCATGTACTCGAGCGCCTGAATGGTCCGGGCAAAACCCTGCGAGCCCGCCTTCTCCTGTGCGGTGAGCACAGGCGAGTTCTCGACACCGCCCGCCAGGAGCTGGGCGCCCTTTATCGTGCGATACGTCGAGTTCCAGGTGAAGTCGACCAGGAACGCACCGGAAGAGAACGTTCCCAGCGGCTGCTGGATATAGCGGGGATCCGCGCCGTCGATGCGGTACGCGTCGCGTCCCATGGTCTCGAGCACCAGGATGAAGAACGCGTGCTGCTCCCGATCGCCGGCCAGGAGGCCGGTGACCTGGTTCTGGAGCTGGTCCCGGCTCGGTATCACCCCGGGTAGCTCCGGATTGTTGTAGTCAGGGACAAATGGATCGCTGCATCCCACACCGACGAAGAGGATCGCAGGAACCGCTGCCATGACGAACCGGCGTATGCGGCGCATGATTGGCGCGCGCGTTGCTTCGTATGTCATGTCAGTAACTCGCGGCGAATGTGAGGTAGAACGTACGACTGGGGGGGAATGGTGCCAGGTCGATGAAGCGGCTGACTGCCTGGCTGCCGAAATTGCTCACTTCCGGATCTACGCCCGGATAGTCGGACCAGGTGATCAGGTTGCGACCGCTGAGCTCGATGCGGGCCGCCCGCGCGCCGCGGAAGATTGGCCTTGTAAAGGCCGCCGGCAGCTCGTACGACAGACTGAGCTCGCGCAGCTTCACGAAAGAGCCATCGAACACGTACTGGGATACGCCGAACTGGTCATTGCGCGTCGCCCGTTCGACGCCACCGTCGGGAAGACCGGGCGAAAGCCCGAACGCATCGTAGACGTCCATCGTGATGTTTACGAGGTCACCGCCCCGCGACCAGTCGAAGAGCGAGGTGAAACGGAATTTCCCAAAGGCGAAATCATTCGAGAAACCCATGGTGAAGTCGGCCCCGGCGTCACCCTTCTGGACTTCCTGCACTGTCCCACCGACGGAATCGGTAGCGATGATCTGCGTCACGCGCTTTCCGACCTCGAGACGTCCCATTCCGTAACCGGCGCCGAATGCGACCCTCTGACCCGTGGCATCGCGCTCGACATTGAAGAAATTGATCCCCGGGGGGAGCGCTGTTACGATGCCGACGTTCCTGGCGAAGGTGGTATTTGATACCCAGCTGAAGCGACCACTCTGAAGCGGAGTGAGCCCGAGTGCTACCTCGGTGCCCCGGTTCCGAATGCTGCCTCCGTTCTGTACGCTGACGTTGGACCCGATGGATGGAGCCGGAACCACGTTTAGAATCAGATCGCTGATATTCTTTTGATATACTGTGAAAGCGATCGAAGCTCGCTGATTCCAGAAGCTCGCGTCCACACCGCCCTCCACCTCCGTCTCACGCTCCGGCCTTATGCTCGTGTTGCCGAGTATGAGGCCCGGCTGGAAGGAGATCCCGCCCGCGTACGTACCGATCTGGGCGGGCGTGTACTTCTGGATGTAGAGCGGCTGATTCCCCGACTGCCCGACGGCGGCGCGAAGCTTGAACTCATCGAACCGGCCCAGGAACCCGGGGAAGCGGTAGGAGGCGGAAGCCTTCGGGAAGACATAGAACTTGTCGATGTCGCCGTTCAGAGTGCTCCGCTCAGCGCGCGCTCCCAGGGTGAGGAGAGCGCGCTCGCCTAACGCGAGGAGCTCTTCCTGAGCGAAGAGAGCCAGTCCGCGCACCTCCTGCCGGTCGGCGAACACCTCAGTCGCCGCGCCGCGGTTCACGTTCTCCTGTCCAACGAGCACGTCACGACTGATAATGTTGGTGGAGCGCTGCGAAGAGATCTCGCGCTGTACGCCAACCGACGTGGTCGCATTCCAGCTTCCACTCGCGGGCGAGAAGTCGTGAATTGCGCTGAGGTTGGCGTTGGCCCGCAGAACGTTGGCGCTGAGCGATGTGCTGGTCCCCGGAAGTCCATCGTTCGGCTCGAATATCAGAAAACGAGGCGAGACGATATTGACCTGCTGGTTGAAGCGGTCAATTCCTCCGTCGAGTCGGAGCGTCAGAGACTGCCGCTCACCAGCGTAGACTCCGTATGCAATGCTCGCTGCCGAGATCAGACGATAGACCTCTTCGGGAGTCTTGACGAAATCGCGATTCTGGAAGCTGTTGGTGCCCGCGATGGGAGTCACGGGATAAGTCCCGTTCGTGGGCCGCATGTCGAACCAGCTCGGCGTCGTGGCGAACACGAAGTACGGCGTGACGGTGGCGTTGTCGTTGTTGCTGACGCCGCGGGAGGTGAGTGTGCGAATGAGGTTGTTGTTCAAGCTGACCGTCAAGCGTGGCCGGAGGAGCTGAGTCAGGTTGAGGCGCACGCTCTGCTTGCGATATCCGGTGTTCTTCTGGATGCCTCCATCCCAGCTATTCAGGCCCGATGCGAAGTAGCTCGTCTGGCCGATCGCGCCGCGGACGGAGAGAGACGTTTCGTAGTTGAACGGATTCTCACCGAACAGCTGCTCCTCAAAATCACAGAAACCGTTGCACGCCGCGTAGTTCGAGTCTACGGCCGCCTGCGTCATGCCTGCGTTCGCTCCGTATACACGCGCTTCGGCGAGCGTGAAACTGCGGTGTCCGTACTTTCGGGAGAGCGCGCGCGTCCCGAAACGCTGGACGAGTTCGACGGCCGGGTATCCGGCAACCCCGGCCGATACCCCCTGCTTGGTCCTGATGATGATGACGCCGTTTGCGGCTTTGGATCCGTAGATCGCCGAGGCCGAAGCACCCTTCAGCACCTCCAGACTTTCGATGTCGTTCGGATTCAGGTCGGCGATCCTGTTGACGCTGTTATCCTGATTCGTGGAGTTCGAGTTCACGCGCGAGGCGCCGGTGATCGCATTCAGGCCTGACTGGACCACCTCATTGCTGACGATCACTCCGTCTACCACATAAAGCGGGTCGGCAGAGCCGAAGACGGAGGTGACCCCACGCAGGCGTATCTGGTTTCCGCCCCCCGGCGCCCCGGAGTTGGCGCTCACCTGTGCTCCGGCAATCCGTCCCGCGAGAACGTTTTCGAGAGACGGTGCGGATACGCGGGAGAACGCTTCGGCGGTTACGACCGCAACGTCGTTTGCAGTATTGCGCTTTGCGACGGAAGTCGCGGCGCCGGTGGTTACCTGCGTCTCGAGCTGCAGCACATCTCTTCGCAGCGCCACGTCGAGGCGGGACTCGCCGGCAGGCAGCGGAATCTCACGGCGCTGGTACCCGATCCGTCTGACGACCAGCGTCACCGGACCATCGGGCACCTGCAGCGAGAAGGTGCCACTGTCGCCGGCGGAAGTTCCGAGCTGCCTTCCCTGGACCTGGATTGCCGCGCCTGCGACGGGCTCCCCGCTGACCTGGTCAGTTACACGGCCGGTGATGAGGCGCTGAGCACTGGCTATTGGAGCGAGGCCGACGGAGGCGAAAAGCAGGAGAAGAACAGACCTGGATCGTGACATAGCGGTCTCCGTCGGTTTTAGGTTCCAGCAGTGCACCGGGCAGATCGGGCTGGTCTGAGCGGATGCACTCTCACGCCATAATCGAGCAAAGAGAGGGAGTTGTCAACAATCAAACAACTGAATCTCCCAACGAGAACGCCGGGAGTAGGACTTGCGTTGAATGCCTGCGATGTCTGCCCCGCCCCCCGTCCAAAACCTTCGCACCGCAGCCGCCGCCGCGATGCGGCAACACGGGTTCGAGCCGGAGTTCTCGCCCGAGGTGATGCGCGAAGTTCGGCAGCTCGACGACCCATCCAACAATCCGCTGCCGCGCGAAGTCCGAGATTTGCGGGAGCTGCTCTGGTCGTCGGTCGACAACCGGGAGTCGCGCGACCTCGACCAGATCGAAGTCGCCGAGCGGCTGCTGGATGGGTCGATCCGCATCCTGATCGGCGTCGCCGACGTCGAGACGATGGTACAGCTCGGGTCGGCCGCCGACGCGCACGCTGCGACGAACACGACCTCCGTCTACACCGGCGTCGCCGTCTTTCCGATGCTGCCCGAACGGCTCTCCACCAACCTCACCTCGCTCAACGAGGGTGAGGATCGGTTGGCGGTCGTCATCCAGTTCGATGTCACTACTGAGGGAGCGCTCGCTAACACATCGGTGTATCGCGCCTTGGTCCACAACCGCGGCAAGCTCGTCTACGACGCGGTGGGGAGGTGGCTCGAGGACAAAGCCCCCGCTCCGCCGGCCATCGCCAAATGGCCGGAGCTCGCCGATCAGGTGCGCATGCAGGACGAGGCGGCGCAGCGCCTCCGTCTGGCGAGGAGCGTGGCGGGCGCGCTCAACTTCGAGAGCATCGAGGCCACGCCGGTGGTAGTGCACGGCAAAGTTGTCGATCTCGCTGTCGCGAGCCGCAACCGCGCGCGCGACATGATCGAGGATTTCATGGTCGCGGCGAACAGGTCCGT
>JBKKAY010000272.1:0-3722 GCA_046714195.1 Gemmatimonadaceae bacterium | reverse complement strand
AGCATCCGCTTCGCGTTACCGCGAGACGATAAGCTATCGTTCGGCGTGGATAACATCACTCACACGATGGGTTCTACGTGGCCCGGGTGTTGTCCATCTCGAAGGAAGGCGCTGACGTCCGATTCCTGAGCGGCAGCGAACACTACGCCTCGCTTGGTCTCTTCGCGCGCATGGGGCTCGAGCAGCTCCTCCTCGCATCGATCTTTCTGCTCGTTCTGCTTCGCTATCGCGCGCTGATCCCGCTCATGTACCTCCTGATCGTCGCACATTTCGTCGGCGGAAAAATCGTCGCACAGTTCAAGCCGCTCGCGCTAGCGGGCACCTCCGGTGTGAGCACGCCGTTCCTTGTTGTGGCGATCCTGAGTGTTGGCGGCCTTATGCTGTCGCTGATCGGGAGAGGTTATGCGGATCAGAGCCCGAGACCATGAAATCCCTACACTTCACCGGCTCACTGAATTTCCTCTGGCGGTCCCGTTCCCTGATGGTAGGTTCGCTGTGTCGGGAATGGCGGGGCAGCATTGGAGCGGTGGCTTGAGACGCGAACGGTGACCTCCGGCACTCGAATTATTCATTCATCCATAAGGAGGAACCAATGACCGTCCGCATGTTCATCCCAGTCCTTGCTGCTGCCTGCCTGATCCCCCTCGGGTGCGACAAAGCTCCCACATATGTCGTGAGCCCGGTAAGCCCTTCTTCGATTACCAACGGCGAGCTCGACGGTAACGCCCACCCAGCCGTCGTCCTCGTCCTGATGGATGTCGGCGGGCGGCCGGCGTTCCTCTGCTCCGGTACCCTTATCGCCCCGAAAGTGGTACTGACCGCTGGACATTGCGCGGGAGAGCCCGCCGAGTTCAGCGGCATACGCATTTATACCGAGAGCGATGTCGACAACGGCAACAACAACTTCCCGTTCTCCGGCCCCAACACCGTCGAGGCCGCGTCCTGGGAAGCGCACCCGCTATATACCAATGCAGCATTCTTCCGGCACGACGTCGGGGTCATCAAGCTGACGAAGGCCGTCAAGCTTTCAGCCGGCCAGTACGGAAAGCTTCCCGCTGTGAACCAGCTGGACGCGTTGAAGCACGGCAGCGCCACAACGTTCACCGCCGTAGGCTACGGCCTCCAAAGGATCAACCCCGTCTTCATTCAGGCCGACTTGATCCGCATGTTCGCCGAGCCTCACTTGATTCAGATCAACACCGGGTTCACGGGAGACTTCTCGCTTCTGCTATCGAACAACGCCGCTACGGGCGGCACCTGCTTCGGTGACTCGGGCGGGCCGAATTACCTTGGCTCCAGCAACGTGATCGCCGGAGTGACGTCGTTCGGGCTCAACGGGACTTGCGGCGGCACTGGCGGAGTCTTCCGCCTCGACCGTCAGAATGTTCTGGATTTTGTCAGGAGCTTCCTGAACTGATTCGATCGGCAGGGAAAGCTGCCGCCGTGCTTGCTACTGCGCGGCCAGCTTCGCCAGCATCTGCTCCCGCTCCGCGCCGCCGATCCAGCGGCCGTTCACGACCACGCCGCTACTACGACGAACCGTAAACGAGGTTTACGCCGACGAGGTCGCGAGACCATGAGCACGCGTCCGGTTTTCTCCGAAGGCGGGGCCTCCCTTTTCTAGCGCAATAAACGAACGGCGATCCCGTGAAAGTCGCTCTTCGGATCGCCTTTCGCCGGTTCCAGCAGGCGCACCTGACGCCGTGTGCGCACATCGAACACCGCCACTCCGGGCGTTTCGCCGACGGCGAGATGCGGCATTGTGACCGGGTTGGGACCACGCAACGTGAAGAAAGCGAAGCGGCTGTCGGGCGACATCGCCACGATGTCGGGGGTTTTTCCGACGAACGGGATCTCCGCCAGCACCGAATGAGTTCGCGGGTCCACCACGATGGCGTTGCTCGTGACGCGGTTTACGATCCAGTACTCCCTGCCGTCGGGCGTCACGCGCGAGCCATGGGCATCGTGACCGCGCGACTCGCTGCGGAGCACCGGACGTTTCGTACGCGTATCTACGGCGTGCCATACGCCGATGCCGCGGTCACCGCCGACCAGATACATGTGACGGCCGTCAGGAGAAAGAATCGTCCCGCAGTTGGCGTCGAGCTGGCGCGGCGGGAAGGCGTCGGTCAGCCGGAACTCGCGCGTATCGAGGATGACGGTGCCGCCCTCGTCCAGGCCTGGTCCCAGCGTCACGTAGGCCTGCCGGCCGTCACCGGTAAACGCGAGGCAAACCGCGCCGCCGGTATCCTTGAACTCACTCTTTCGCGCCGTGAAAACCGGATCGTCGGCGACGACGAGCTGCCGGCCGACGGTGAATCGCTCGTTCGCCAGATCCACGTTGATCTCGACCAGCTTTCCATCCCAGGGGGCGTTGGCCGCGCCGATCACCGAGACGATCACCGTCCGATCATCCGGCGAGATGGCGGCGTGATGCGTGCGCGGGCCCGTCGGTATCATCGCAACGACCTGACGATCGGCGGCGCGGATTACGGCGACGTTGCCAGTAGCCGGAGCCGCCACGAACGCGTACCGGTGGTCGGAGGTAAACTCCAGCATGTGCGGAACGCGCATTCCGCGGGCGCCGAGATCGATGCGACCAGTCTCATTGAGCGAGGAGTCGAAGATGTGGACGATGTTCGTCCCCTGATCCATCGCCCAGATCTCGTAGTCGCGGAACGCGGTCGCGCTTGAAACGAGCGCGGGGGCGCAGCCGAAGAAAATCGGCGTGAGGAGAATCGCGAGGCCAGGTCTGGCGGGAGCCGCGGGCCGACGGATCGAGGTGGCGGATTGCATTGTTGCCTCGCCGGTAAAGGGGTTACTCGATTATTCCAATGACATCTTGCCGCGAGCGGATAGAAGGTGCAAGCACGCCATGTGTTTCCTCGGATTGTAAACGCGCGACGATGTTGTTGGGGTAGTTCCAGCCCGCTTTAAATCTCCTCAGCCAATTTAAAGAAAACGGCCTAAAAGCTTCAAACCGCGCATCAGTGGTACGGCATCCTCCTCATGATCGTGGGGAAGCGACGGGAAGCGGTAGCGGAGCTGAAGCGCGGATCGGAACTCGATCCGCTTTCCCTCCAGATTCAGAATAACTACGCGACCTTTTTAGGCTCGACCGGCGACCCCGCGGCCCGGCTGCGACATTACCAGAAGATGGTGGCCGAAGAGCCCGATTCGGCCTGGGTATCGCGAAATCCATGGCTGCTCACGAATCTCGCAGCTGCCTACGCGGAGTATGGGCTGTTCGACAAGGCAATCCGGGCCGCGGAGCAAGCGGTGCGCATTCTGCCGCGGCATCCCCGGGCGGTGGGGGCGCTCGGGTCAGTCTATGAGCGGATGGGAGACCGCAAAAAAGCGGAGCAGGCCTACGCTTTGGCGGATACTAGCAACCCGCACTTTCCTGCGTACCGTGGAATGTGGTATCTCGCGGCGAATAAAGTGGATTCCGCTTTTGTCTGGTTCGATAAGGTAGAGGATTGGGGGATTCCGATCATGATCTCGGTTCGGAACATGGGAACTCCGGAGACCAGGAGAGACAGAAGATATGTGGCCCTGCTGAGGAAGCTGGGAATGCCGGTGCTGGAAGAAAGCTTCCGCGTGCAAGAGAAACGGGAAGCAATCGACCCCTGAAACCGGGCGCCTCGCGTCCCGTCCATCCGAAGGTGAAGGTCGAGCGGGTCGCTGCTACTGTACGGCCAGCTTCGCCAACATCTGCTCCC
>JBKKAY010000271.1:0-3821 GCA_046714195.1 Gemmatimonadaceae bacterium | reverse complement strand
ATACAGAAACGCGCCGTCCACCGGCCAATCCAGCCGGCCGAGGTCTGTTGTGCGGATGGAGCTCGGTGCCAATGCCGGGGCGCCGCCTGGCCCCGACGGGCGACGGCGCGCGGTCTCCAGTGACGCGATCACGCTGTTTAGCCTCGCTTCGCTCTTCTCCAGCTCGGCGAGCCTCGCCTTGGTGCGCTTCGCATCGGCCTGAATGCGCGCCAGGTTGCGTGTTTTCTCCTTTTCCAGCTCCACTAGCCGCGTCGCTTCGCGCGCTTTGTCGGAACGGTTCTCGACGATGCCACTCTGCAAGCGCACCAGCTGCCCGTGCTGAGTCTCGATCCGATCCTGGAGGTCCTCGAGGCGCCTTACGACGCCACGGTCTCGCATCGCCAGCAGGTGCAGATACTTGTACCGGGCGACGAGCTCTCCGACGGATTCGGCGGAGAAAAGGACCTCGACCGAATACAGGGGACCTCTCTTGTAGATCTCGACGACCCGCCGCTGGAGCGCCGCCCTCTTCGCTTCTGCTTCCTGCTCGGTGTTCACCAGATCGGAGGTGGTGTTCGCGACTTCCGCGGTGATGGCAACCAGCTGCTCGTCGAGCGACTTGACCATGCGGGCGGTGGCATCGTACTGCCGGTCGATGAGGTTCACTTCGTCGGCAAGCTCGTGAGCGGTGTTCTGGAGCCCGCTCATCTTTCTCTCCAGCTCGTCGCGCTCGGCCCGGATGCGAAGAACTTCGTCGCGCTGGGTCTTGAGCCGCGCCTCGGCGGAAGTGGTGCTCTGGCCTGCCAGCCCCGACGCCAGCAGCACGCTGCAGGCGAGGGCCGCCCGGATCCTCAGATGCGGCGTAGGTGTCTCCCTACTGAAACGAGGCTTCCCAGCACTCCGATCACGGCGCCGCCGAGAATGCCGAGAAAAATGAGCTCCCTGTCGAAGAATACCGTGCGAAGGAAGTATTCGTTTACGGTGCGGTGCGCGAGCCACGTGAACAGCACGGCCAGGATCCCTCCGATGGTGCCCTTCACCAGACCGTCGAGAAGGAAGGGAAGCCGGATGAACATGTCCGTCGCGCCGACGAGTCTCATGATCGAGATCTCTTCGGCGCGCGACAGCACCGCCATGCGGATTGTGGCGCCGATGATGATCACCGCCACGGCGGCGAAGGCGAGCCCCAGAGCGATTCCCGCGACCGTCGCGATGTTCCGCAGCCGGTAGAGCTTCTCGACCCACTCCTCACCGTACCGCACGTCATCGATGAAGGGATACGTCCGCATGCGATCCGCCACAGATCGGACGTTGGCCGGGCTACCGAATCCCGGTCGCAGGTGGACTTCAATCGATGCGGGCAGGACTCCCGACTCGAACACGTCTGCGAACTCGCCCATCTCCTTCCGCGCGCGCTCGAGTGCCTTTTCCTCCGACACGTAATCCACACGCGCCACCTCCGGAAACTCGCCGACGTCCTTCATCGCCGCGGCGACCGACTCGATCTCGGTTTCCGGCCCGACGAACCCGCGCACCTCGACCCGCTCCTCGACCTGGTCGAGCGCTTTCCGGATGTTGATCGCAGCCAACCCGAACAACCCGAAAGCGAACAGCGAGAACGCGATGGTGACGACACTCAGCACGCTGAGGAGCGGCGCCCGCCGCGAGGCGGTCAGGGCTTCGCGGGCGGCCAGCACTCAGGCGCTCTCGCCGGAGTCTGATTCCGGATCGAGATCCTCGCCCGGCTCGCGTCCGGTGCCGAGCTCTCCACCGCGCGCCGTGTCGGCGGAATCGAATACCAGGTGCCCGTGGTTCAGCTCGATCGTCCGGTAGGCTGATCCGCGCACCAGATCGAGGTCATGCGTGGCCATGACCACCGCCGTGCCCGCCGCGTTGACATCGCGCAGCAGCTGAAACACTCCTCGCGTCGCGCGCTCGTCCAGATTTCCGGTCGGCTCGTCGGCGATCAGAACGAACGGATCGTTGATGAGCGCCCTCGCAATCGCTACCCGCTGCTGCTCACCGCCCGACAATTCCTTCGGGTAGCTCGTAGCCTTGGATGCGAGCCCCACCTGCGACAGAACCCGGGAGACCTTACCGCGAATGGTTGCCTTGGGCGCTCCGGTCACCTCTAGCGCGAAGCGGACGTTCGCCTCCGCCGTGCGGTCCTCCAGCAGCCGGAAATCCTGAAACACGATTCCGATTCTGCGGCGCAGCTGTGAGATCTCGCGACCGCGCGCCGTGTCGGAGCTCACGCCGTTTACCCACACTTTTCCGCTCGTCGGCTTGTCGGCCATGTAAAGGAATCTGAGGATCGTCGATTTTCCGGAGCCGCTCGGGCCGGTGAGAAATACGAACTCGCCCTTCTTGACCTGAAAGGTGACGCTCGACAGCGCGACGCCCGACCTCGGGTATTCCTTGGAGACTTCGTGTAGGCGGATCATCCTCTACTGCGCGAGCGCCTGCTCCAGATCGAAGATCAGATCCTCGGCGTTCTCCAGTCCGATGCTCACCCGCACGAAGCCATCCGGGATTCCGATCTTGGCGCGCTCGTCGGACGTCATGTGCTCGTGCGAGCTGAAGCGCGGCTCGATGACGAGCGAGTCGACGCCGCCGAGGCTGGCTGCGTGCGTGAAGACCTCGAGCTTCTTTAGGAATTTGACTGCGGCCGGCCCGCCCCCCCGCAGCTCGATCCCCAGCATCCCGCCGAAGCCGTCCATCGTCGTCCTGGCGATCTCATGATCGGGATGACTCGGCAGCCCGGAATAGTGGACCTTGGCGATTTCCGGATGAGACGAGCACCACTCCGCCACGCGCATGGCGCTCTCGTTCTGGCGCTTCACTCTGACATCCAGGGTCTTGAGACCGCGCTCGAGCAGCCAGCACGCAAACGGATCCGGCGCCTGACCCCAGATGGACATCTTCCGCCGCACTTCGTCGATGAATGGCTCGCTGCCGCAGACGACCCCGGCCAGGATGTCGTGGTGCCCGTTGAGATACTTGGTGGCCGAATGAATGACGACGTCGACGCCGTGCTCTATCGGGCGAAAGTTCACCGGACTGGCGAGCGTGGAGTCGATCACCAGCGCGAGCCCCTGCGATGACGCAAGTTGCTTGAGCCAGCCCAGCTCTAGAACGCGGCAGGTCGGATTGACCGGCGACTCGACGAAGATCACCCTGGTGTTCTTCTGAAGCGCTTTTTTCCAGGCGCGCGGCTCCATCGGGTCCACGAAGGTGACTTCGATGCCCATCCCCGGGAGATCTTCAGTGAACAGTCTCCTGGTCCCGCCGTAGATCCATGAGCTTGAGATCATGTGGTCGCCGTGGCGGAGCAGTGCCAGCATCGAGCATGCAGTCGCGCCCATGCCGCTGGCGAGGACGAGCGCAGCCTCGGCTCCCTCCAATAACGCCAGACGCTTCTGCATCCGTGTGGCGTTCGGTGTGTTCCCGTAACGCGTATAAAGAAGACCGGTACTGGTGCCGGTCTCCTGCACGTAGTTCACCGACTGCACGAGCGGATGCGTCACACCCATGCCGGGTTGGGCACGCTCGGCGCCGCCGTGGATGGCGTTTGTAGACAGGCCCAGCTTCCGTGGTCCGTCCATGGCGGTCTCCTAGCCCAGGTTGCGTGTAGAGCGGGCCGCGTCAAAGTCGTGCTTCACCACGCGCACGGTTTCAGCGGGAGCCACACCGAGGATGTCGCGGGCGACGACGTTTCCCGGCTGTACCGCGTCGTCGATGACGAGCACTGCCAGCTCATGACGCCGCCGGCCATAGACCCAGACCAGCTCGCCGTCCTCGATCAGCCGCACCCGGGCGTCGCTCGGATGCAGGCGCACCAG
>JBKKAY010000270.1:0-5335 GCA_046714195.1 Gemmatimonadaceae bacterium | reverse complement strand
TGACCAGAACCATCTTCGGGAGGTTCACGGTCATGCCTCCACCGCGACACCGGTCCAGTGCGCGCCGAAACCGTACGAGAACATCACGATGCGTTGTCCGGGCTCAATGCAGCCGCCGTCGAGCGCGTCGCGATAGTTGATGAAGTTGTCGCCCGCGAGAGTGTGGCCGTGGCGGAAGATGTTCTCCGAGAACACTCTCGCCCTCGGCAGCTTGAGAAGTCCGGACAAAATCTCCCAGCTCCGCATGCTCACGTTGTGAGGGATGATCCAGTCCACATCACCGGGCGCCCATCCCGCGTCCGCGATGGTGCGGAGCAGGACGTGCCTCGCGGTCGGGAAGTAGGACGCGACGATCTCGTCCCGCTGCGCATCGACGTCCCAGTAGTATCCCTTGGTGACGTTGGTGGCCGATACCAATCGGTTGCGCGCTCCTTCGCGCTCGATGAGCACCGCGCACGCCGCGTCCGATGTGCAATTGAAGATCGCTTCACGTCCGGCGTTGACGGGAAAGAACTCGGACGAAACACAGAGCGCCTTCTCGATCCCCTCGGTGAGGCACAGCGAGCGCGCCAGGCGCGCCGCGGCGAGGAGAGTGGTGCACGCCAGCTGATCGACGGCGAAGGTCCACGCATTGGGAAGGTCGAGGTCGTACTGGAGGCGGGTCGCCGGGTACTTGAAGCGCGACATGGTGCACAGCCCCCGCGCCGCCGCCTCCGAGCCGCTCGGGGGGGCGAAGGCCATCGAGCCCGGCGCTCCGCCGTAAATGAGGACACCGACCGTTTCGAGGTCCACGGCGCTCTCGGCGAGAACGCGTCTAGCCGCGACAAGTGCCAGCTCGTACGGGCTCTCGACCTCCGCGACGTGGACACGCCCGAACCCGAACGATTCGAGAGTCTCGGGCGCGCTCGTCAGCTGCGCTTCGCCGGCTAGCTCGGCGATACTCCGCGAGCCGGCCGGGAAAGCGTAGCTGATTCCGGCGATTGCGGGGCCTCTCTGTTTCGGTATGTTGTTGCGTGTCATGGCCTTGGAGATTGGCGACACGCGTAAGTTCGGCGTTTGGAAGGGGGGACTCTATGCGTGGTGCTACGTAGCACGGAGTCGAAGGTGACGTAGTAACGAGCAGACACCAAAGAGCCCGAGAAAAGGCTCTCGGGCTCTGCTTCAGTGGACGGGAAACGGTGGGCCTAGGGCGACGTCAGGGTGAGAACGAGAGTGAGACCGTAATCGCCCGGCGTGTCCAGTGTCCACGAGTACAATGTCTGGAAGTGGAGCGTAGTAGCGCTGCCGGCGGTCGCTCCTCCCGACACCAGGCTCACGTTGGAGGTCGTCAACGCCACGAATGGGCCGCCTGAGCCCGTGCTCCACATCAAGTCCGTAACTGGCTTGTCCGTGCGCGCAGGCGCGCCTGGCGAGGTGTTCGTCGCGCTCCACAGCGCGGTCGATGACCGGAGGTTGAGCGCCCACGAAGCGTTAGCTCTGATCGTCAGCGTCGGCCCTGTCGTCGCGTTCAAGCCGGCGTCGAAATGCGCCGAGGTTGGCGCCGTAAGCGCGGTCGAGGCGGCGCTAAACTGTAGCATCACTACGCGGCCGGCGGTCATGGACACGTCGCCGGGCAGACTGCAGGATGCGCGCGGACCCGAAGCCGTGCATTGCCCGCGGGCGACCGACGACGCCAACGTCAACGTCGCGGCGATCGTGAGGAGGAACGGAATGGCTGAGATGGTCCTCACTGGGCTTCCCGTTCAGCGCGAAAGGTGCCGGAGGAAATCGTCCCTCCCGGGGTGGAACCCACCCAGGTTCCGGTAATCGTATCGCCGACAATCTGTCCTACGTGTCTGCGGCCAGTCGACTCCACGTTCGCATCGAAGTCGATCACACGCCCTTCGCCGCTTCCGCTCACGGATCCACTCATCATCCGACTCGCTCCGGTTGCCTCGTTCAGCCCTTCAAGACTGAGCGTGCCCTGAAAGCTCGTTCCAGACTCGCCATGGATGCGAAGATCACCGGAAAGGATCTCCCGCACCGGGCCGGTCTGAACGCCGGCATAGCTCCAGTCTCCCGCCAGCCCGAGCTGGGGAGGTTTGATGTCCGTCGAGCTAAGACAGCCGCCGAAGAGCGTCACGATGCTCAGAGACAATAAAGCCCCGCCGCGGTATGCCCGCCGCCTGGTAGTGTTGTTCACTTGTCCGCCGGGGTCCGGGCCAATCCTGAAACCGTGTCAGCACCGACAGGTTTGGGCTTGCGCGCGCCATTGCCATCCGTCCCTCGCTGACCCGGCGCGCTCCACATGCGAATGGGACGTGGATCGAGCGTGACGGTGAGTGACCTGGATTTCTTACCATCGACCACGAGCGGCGGTATCTGGCCGCGCGGCACGAGCGGCTCGGTCAGCTCCGACAGGTCGAACACGAGTGTGTAGACCCCGACGGGCAGCGCATCGAACGTGGCCGTAGTGGGGCCCGACATTCTCGCCGACCATTCCCTGCCTGCGGCATCCCGGGCGATCACGTGCGCCTTGGCAAGGTCGACATCCGCCATCGAAATGCCCGAGCGCGGAGCAACGATGAACTCCACTTCCGCTGAAGTCGACAGCGACACTCCGAGGTCGTTGTGCGCCGATCCGGTGCCCGTCCAGCCCTCGGGCAGGGAAGCCTCATCGACGACGACAGGCTGTCGTGCGTCGCCGCCCACACGATATTTGCCGGACTCATCGGCGATCGAGGTCTCCGATCCGCGGCGGACCATTGCCCCGGCGACTCCCGGCTCGTCGCGGTCGCGACGCTGGTTCCCATTCAGGTCCTGAAAAACGTATCCGCCGGTACCGGGCGCTCTAAGCATTGGGAGGGTCAGACTGTGCTCGATACGGGTTCCAAGAACCCAAGGTGTTCTGCCACTCCTCATACGGAAGATTGAATTGCGCTCGGCGTCGAGCTTGAGCGCGAACCCGCTGACGAGAGGAACGGAGACTCCGGCTCTCATCATCGAAGACTTTTGGGAGCCGAACCCATTCACCCGCTGGAGCTCGCCTTCCGCTCTGATTCCCCCGAGCCACGGGACCACGACCTGCTCGCCGCGTATGCCATAGAGATTCTGCTGATTTACGAATCCGCTTCGGTCGCGCGTCTGCTCGATTCGAGTTTGCGCCTCGAGGCCGCCGCCGATGCCGCTCCAGCCGGCAGTGGTCGTCCAGTAGTTACGGGGTGAGCGATCACGGAAGATTGCCTGTCCGACAGGAGTTACCGTCCGCGTCACGTTCCCCATGAACGCCGAGGTGTTCAGGTAGAACTGGCGGATGCGGGTGTTCAGGGTGATGCCGAGCTGACCTTCGCGCGACCCGAACGAGCTGCCGGGATTCGTGGCGGCGGCGCGCGATGCGGCGTCGAACAGATACGACCGCGCCTCGATCGCGATCGTCGCTGCCGAATGAATTTCGTACTGCGGCCGCAAAGAGAGACCGCTCGACGTGAGTCCGCTGAACACCGACGTCGCGTCCGTCGTGCGCCACGCGCTGGCGCTGACCATCGCGCGAGGAGACAACCGCTCCGAGATGTTGGCGAGGATTTCGTTGGTCGCCCGCGCGAACGCATCGCTGCCGCCGGGTGCATGGCTCACACGGAGCTGCTCACTGCTTCCCGAATTCGTGCGAAACATTTCCGTCGACCAGCCCATGCCCCTGCCCCCGTCGAACCTGCGCTCCGCGATCTCCGCCTTGAAGGTGCTGCCGAACGGGGACGGAACCGCAACGCCGATTCCGGCGGCATCGAGACGCCTGGGCGACGAACCGCCGTCGGCGAGGTGCGAGAGCGAGGATGACACCCTGAGCTCGCCGAGCTGCCGCTCAATGCGGATGCCGAGCATCGGCTCACGCTTCTCAAGTGATTCGGTCTGAATCGACAGGGCCCCGAGACTCGTCAGCTCCCAACCAGGCTTTCGCAAATTGAGAAGTGCGCCCTGCCCGTAGGGGTAAAGCCCGGTGAGCTCCGAGAACGAAGCTCCGGTGTTTCCCAGACTGAGCTGACCAGAGGGTGCCGACAGGACAACCGAGGGGGAGCTGTTGAAGGTCCCCATGCGTGCAAAGGTGTTGGTCGCGGCCACTCCAAGGGAGGAGGCGTACGACATCCTCGCGTCGATGCGAACGGAATCGAACAGCGCGCCATTGGTGGCCAGCGAGTACACCTTGCTCTTGCGGCCATTCCCGTCGGTCGCGTGGGACACCGCCGAAACGACTTGTGGGCCCGCATGCCGGCCGACGGAGCCCGCGTTGAATACCTCGAGCGTTATCGTCGACGACGCCACCAGCTCGCGTCCCGTCCGAACGTCCACTTTGATGAAAGAGGATCCGGTGTTGGACAGCCTCGGTATCGCGACCCTTGCCGTGCGCTTGACGATCGTTCCCGGCTCAATCACGATCGCCGGGTGCCACACCCTTCGCGATGCCCAGCCGCTTGGGAGCTCGAGCTGGGTGTCGACCGTCTCTCTGGCGTTGCCCGAGTTCTCGATCTCGAAGCGCAGAATGACGTCTTTACCCGCCTGGCCGTGGAGCGGAACCGAGGATGGTCTGAGCGCCAGCTGCCGCACCAGCGTCACGTCGATCTCGATCGGCACGATCACGTTCGCGTATCCCACCGACGAGAAACGAGCTTCAGCGGCGACGAGATGTCCCGCGAGCGCGCTGGCGGGAACTCCGATCGTCACGCCGACCTGATTCTTCCGCCCCGGAGACGCCACCAGCGTTCGGATCCGGGCGCCCAGCACCACGAACTCGCCGCGCGGAACGATCTCCACCTGAACATCGAGCGCCTGAGAGAACGCTTGGGGCACCGGTATCGAGACGACCTGATAGGAACGCGGAGCTCCCGTCGCGGTGACGGCCGCCAATGTGACCGCCGTCAGATCCCTTGCTGAATCCACTCCTGCCGCAGCGAGTCCGGCCGAAGACGCGCTGAGCGCTCCGGCCCGTGGCGCGCCCGGGAGCTGCTGTGAAGCCGCCGGCGCGGCTGCGAGCGCCAGAGCGAGGATCAGTGATGGGACGCCGATCCTTCGGCGGGGGTAGGCGCTCATCACGGAACCGTCTGCGAGAGCGTGATCTGATAATTGGCGCTGTATGTCCCCGGCGCGTCCGTCGTCCAGGTTAGCAGCAGGCGGAAGAAGATCGTGTTGCTCCAGGGGTCGTTCAGTACGTCCTTGATCTGGACTCTCTGTTCCACCTGAGTGTCGGCAAGGGTGATGGTGTTCCAGGTGACGAGATCAGAGCGACGCCATTGCAGGTCTGCGAGTGCCTTTCCGCCGCCCAAGGATGTGGACAGTGACCGAATCAGAATCGTGGTAGTGTGCG
>JBKKAY010000269.1:0-3590 GCA_046714195.1 Gemmatimonadaceae bacterium | reverse complement strand
TCACGCAGCGAGCGGGATCCGACCTCGCTCGGCGACGCCGCTCCCTTCACCTGCTGGTAGGTGACGAACCTCTCGATGTCGAGCTTGTACGCTTTGCTGGTCTCTACCGATGCGCCCTGCTCCAGCGCGAGAAAATCGTCGAAGCCTTCAGCGAAGAACGCGCGGGCAACCTTGTCGTCGATCGCGACCCTACTCACGCAGCCGTCTCTGGCGGCGGCGCATCAGCCAGACGCCGAGCACCAGAGCGGCGATCGCGGCCGCGATGACCCCGGCCCCCTGCCCCGACCGTAGCATGTAGTGCTGGAGGAGCTCCCAGTTGTCGCCGGCGCGGAAAGCAAGAAAGGTGATGATGCCGAACCAGACCGCCGACGCGGTGGCGATGGCGAGAAAGACCTTGAATGCGGGAAGCCGCATAGCGCCCGCAAACGGAGGGACAATCGCGCGGACGCCTGGCAGGAAGCGGCTGACGAACAATCCGCCGAAGCCGTACCGGGCAATGAGATCCATCATCCGGTTCTCCGCCGACGCTCCGGCATATTTCTCGAGGCGCTTGAGGATCATGTCCGAGCCGAACCGTCGCGCCAGCGTGTAAGTGACCATTGCGCCGGCAACGTTGCCGAACCACCCCACGAGAAACACGATGACCGGATTGCCCTGGGCGCGGGAGGCGAGGAAGCTCCCGAACGCTATGACGCCATCCGACGGGAATGGCGGAAAGAAATTCTCGAAGGCGGAGAGACCGGCGATGGCGATGTACAGCGTTGCGACCGGCAGGTTGCCGAGCCAGGCGGTGACGGTGTCGAGCACTTACTCCGCCTTTCCGACCAGCGTGGCGACTGCGATACAGGCGAGTCCCTCCTTACGCCCGACCCATCCCATTCCCTCGTTGGTTTTCCCCTTCACGCTCACGGCCCGCGCATCGACGCCGAGCACCGCGGCGAGGCGAGCCTTCATTCGATCGCGATGGGGCCCAAGTCGCGGAGTCTCGGCGATCACGCTTACATCGACGTTGCCGACGGCATAGCCTGCCGTTGCAATGCGCTTGACAGCGGCCTCGAGCATCCCGACCGAATCACGATCCTTGTTCGCCGGATCGGTGTCGGGAAACATCTCCCCGATGTCTCCGAGTCCCGCGGCGCCCAGTACCGCATCCGTGATCGCGTGACAAACCGCATCCGCATCAGAATGCCCGGCGAGACCCACTTCGGATTCGATGCGAACGCCGCCGAGCACGAGTGGACGGCCGGCGGCGAACCGGTGGGAGTCGTAACCTATTCCGACGCGGTATCCGGCGTCCGAGTGTTTCCCCGAAGACCCGCCTCGGCCGTCACGCGGCATCAGCTCGCGCTGAGACGGTTGGCTCGAGCAGCGAGTAATCCTGCCGGCGGCGAGCCGGAATGAAGCCCGCGTCGCGGATCAAACGCTCCATCTCATCGGTCGTCGTGCGGTTGGTGGTGTTGGCCGCCGACACGACGTTCTCCTCGATCATCAGGGAGCCGAAATCGTTGCAGCCGAACCGGAGCGCCACCTGCCCGATCTTCATCCCCATCGTAACCCAGCTCGACTGCAGATTCGGAACGTTGTCGAGGACGATCCTCGCGAACGCCACCGTGCGAAGGTATTCGGTGGCGCCGGTCTTCGGCTGGTGCGACATCGTCGGAGTGTTCTCCGGCTGGAGCGGCCAGCAGATGAACGCCGTGAACCCACCGGTTCGCGCCTGGACTTCCTTCACTCTCTGCAGGTGCTCGAGGCGCTCGGCGAGGGTCTCACCGAGACCGTACATCATCGTCACCGAGGTCTTCATCCCCTCGTTGTGGGCGAGCTCCATGATCTCGAGCCAGCGATCGGCGCCCGCTTTCTTGGGCGCGACAATGTCGCGAACGCGTTGAACCAGAATCTCACCGCCGCCACCGGGGATGGAATCGAGCCCAGCCTGGCGCAGCTCTCGGATGACGTCGATCGCCTCCATCCGGAAAAGCTTGGCGAAGAAGTCCACCTCGCTCGGGCTGAACCCGTGAATGTGGATCGGATGATTGCGCTTGATGTAACGCATGAGATCCAGGTACCACTCGAACGGGATGTACGGGTTGTGCCCGCCCTGAATCAGAATCTGAACCCCGCCGAGCGCCTTGGCCTCATCGATCTTGGCGCCAATCTGCTCGAACGACAGAGTGTAGCCTTCGCCGTGCTTAGGGCGCCGGGCGAAAGCGCAAAAGCCGCAGTCCGCAACGCAGACGTTGGTGTAGTTGATGTTACGGTCGATGATGTAGGTGACTGTGTTGCCGGGATGAAGCGCCTGGCGGATGCGGTCAGCCTCCACGCCGAGCTCGAGCAGAGGGGCGTTGGTGTAGAAGTCGAGAAGTGCGCGTGCTTCGCTCATGCGGCCGGGAGGAAGGTGAGTGTGCCGTTCGGAATGCGCCCTCGCTCGACCAGACGCCGGTAGAACTCCGTCAGACCCGCCAAGTGCGGATACGACAGGCCATAGTCGAGTCCCGAAAGATAGTTGCTGCAAACGCTTTCCTGGACGCCTGTAGCCTGCGCCGCCTGCCGCGCCAGCTCCGGAAGATGCGCGAGTCCCCAGTTACGCGATGCGATCAGCGCCGAATGCGCCACGAGGGCCGCTTTGACATCCGAAGTCCGTTGCGCGACCCACACCGCGAACACGAACGGCTGGCCGGTCCACTGCTTCCACATCTCGCCAAGATCGTAGGCGTGGGGATAGCGTGCCCGGTGCTGTGACCCGAGGAGCAGCGCCGCGTCTCCGATCACGAGACGAGCGTCGATGTCCGCCGAATCCTCATTGGCCACATCGCTCAGCTCCGCATCGCCCGCGACGAAGTGAGGCTTGACCCGCCAGACGTGCTCGAAGAGGAGCTCGAGGAGCGCGACACTGGTCGTCGAGCTCCGGCTTACGACGACGCGTCGCTTCGCGAGCTCGGCCGCAGGGCGTCTGGAAAAAAGCATGACGCTCCGCACCCGACCATCGCATGAGATCGCCAGATCCGGCAGCAGCAGGTAGCGCTCGGAATCGCGCGCATACTCCACGGCCGACACAACGCTGATGTCGAGCTCTCCCGAAGACATCCGCCGATTGAGCTCGGTGGGCACGCCATCGACGAGCTCCGCATCGAGGTCTACCAGCCCGCGATCGAGCGCGCCGTAGACAGGGTAGCAGTTGATGTAGGGAATGCGACCGATGCGCATCAGGCCGCTACCGCTTCAGTGGCTGCGAAGACTCGGAGGATGTTGTAGAACGAATCGCGCTCGGCGGGAACCTTCCCCGCCGACCTGATCAGGTCGAGCAGCTCGTCGAGCGTCTGTCCCTGCGCCGTGTGCGCGCCAGCTTCGTGGTAGATCTTCTCGCGAACGACGGTGCCCTCGAGGTCGTTCACTCCGAACGCCAGCGACGCCTGGGAGAGGAACGGCGTGACCATGATCCAGTGGGTCTTCACGTGGTCGAAGTTGTCGAGGAAGAGCCGTCCTACCGCCAGATTGCGGAGGTCGTCGAAGCCGGTGGTCGCCGTCCCCTGCCGTCCCAGCTCGAGCCCGAGCTCGTTGTTGTCCGGGTGGTACGCGAGAGGGATGTACGC
>JBKKAY010000268.1:0-14989 GCA_046714195.1 Gemmatimonadaceae bacterium | reverse complement strand
CCCCACCTCTCCTTGCGGGCGTGGTCGGTGTGGCGGTTGCGCGAGGCCTCGCGCATCGACGACGCGTCGCGGGCGACCAGCTTCACGCGGATGCCTGCCTGTGCCAGGTTCGCCTGAATCGTCTGGGAGATCCGCGGGGATGCGTCGGTGGTGGCCGTCCACAACTCGAGATCGATCCCGTTGGGATAGCCGGCCTGCGTGAGGAGCTGCTTCGCCTTCGCCACATCGTAGGTGTAGCTCTTTCGCATTGTATCGGCACCGCCCAGTGACGGCGGGATGACGCCGGCAGCGACGCGGCCGCGGCCCGCGAGCACCTGGGCGAGCATCGTCGGAACATTGACGGCGTGGTTGAGCGCCTGCCGCACCCGCGCATCCTTGAGCGGCCCGCGGGTGGTGTTGATGGCGACGTACCAGAAACGCAGCGCCGCCGCGGATTGGAGCAGGGATCTCCTGGCCGGATCCTCTTCCCAGCTCCGTGTCTCCTGCTCGTTGACGTTTAGCACATCGACGTTGCCGGCCGCGAACTCGGCGCTCGCCGTGCTGCGCTCCGGAATGATGCGCACCCTCAGTGAATCGGTCTTGGGAGCGCCATCGAAGTAGTCGGGATTCTTCGCGAACTGGATGTAATCGTCATGCCGCCACTCGATGAACTTCCACGGCCCGGTTCCAATGGGCTTCTGCCCGAAATCAGTCCCCGGATTCTCCGGGACGATCGATGCGACCGGCATCGCCAGGAGCTTGGGGAAGATCGCCAGCGGCTCCTTGAGGGTGATGATGACGGTCGAATCATTCGGGGCGGTCAGCCCGCTGATGCTCGTCCCGCCCGTTCCGGCGGCGTAGGCCTCGGCCCCCCTGATCGGATAAAGCGGCCAGCCACGGCCGCCCTTGGTGGCCGGATGGAGGACCCGCTGGAATGTGCCCAGAACATGCTTGGCCCCGAACGGCCGGCCGTCGTGGAACTTGACGCCCTTCCGCAAATGGAAGGTGTAAACGAGGCCGTCGGGACTGATCTCCCACGACGTCGCGAGCCCCGGCACTACCTGCGCTTCGGGAGTGAATCGCGTGAGGCCGTCGAACAGGTAGGCGACCGCGCGTCCCGTTGGAACATCGGTAGACAGCGCGGGGTCCATCGATCGCGGATCGTACGTGTCCCTGGAATCGATGATGGTGTTGCGCGCGGGAGCGGAACCGCTGTCACCACCGCAGGCAAGGATCGTCGGTGTTACGAGGAGAAGAAGTCGCCGCATACGAGTGCTGAGCCGGTTGACATGAAGGGGCAAACTACGAGAACTTTCGCGCATCCCCGGGTAGAGATCTCATCGTGAGCGCAGAATACTATTATCGCCGCCAGCTTGGGGCCAAGGATCTACTGCCCGCCGTGGGTGTCGGCGTCGCAGTCGGTTTGGCCGGGTTCTACCTTGTGCAACTCTTAATCCAGCGGACGCCCCTCGTTCCGCAGGGAGAGCTCGGTCGCGCTCAGGACTTTACGCCCAAGAGAATGCTCGGGGATAGAAGCGAGCCGAAGACCGAAACCCATTTCGGTCGGGAGCTGCCGCCGGGCCAGCCGCCAGCCACCATCGCGCTGAACGGGTGAAGCGGAAGCGCCGAGTCCGGCTCGGGGCCGCCGCCGCACTCGCGTTTCTCGGATCTCTGGTTGGGGCAGGCACCGCCCGCGCGCAGGACATCAGCTGCGAGCGAGGGGACGAAGAGGTTTTCCGGCTCGAATTCCAGGGAAACCAGGCCTTTTCCGATGCCGAGCTGGCGAAAACGATCGTAAACACGCCCTCGGCGTGGGCCCGCCGTTACCTGCACCTTCCTTTCACTGTCAAACATTGTCTGGACCGGAACGAGCTCGCTAACGACCGGGCCCGGCTGGTAATCTTTTACCGGCGTCGGGGGTATCCAAGGGTCACGGTCGATACCGTAGTGAAGGAGCTGGCACCCCGCGCGGTGGAGCTCAGGTTCGTGATCAACGAAGGGCCGCCGATCATCACGAAGTCGCTCGTGGTGCGCGGGCTGGATTCGGTGCCGGAGAGGGAGCGGATCGTGCGCAATCTGCCGATCCGCGAAGGCGTCAGGTTCGACCGGTTCGCGCTGGATGCTGCCGCCGACTCAGTGCGCGAGCGCCTGAACAACAATGGATATCCGCGAGCGGAAGCCACGAACAGCTTTACAGTGAACGACAGCCTGCTGCTGGCGTGGGATACTCTCACGGCGACGCCGGGACCGAGAACGAGGATTGGAGCAATCAGGATCGAGGTGACGCCCTTCCCGGGCAAGGAACAGCAGATATCCGCCGGAATCGTTCGCCGCATCATGGGCCTCGATTCGGGCAGGCTTTTTCGCGAGAGCGAGATACTCGACGCGCAGCGCGCGCTGTATAGAACCGAGGCTTACCAGCACGTGTCAATCGCTCCCGACCTGACTTCTGGCTCCAACGATTCCCTTACGACCCTGACCGTCACGCTCGCGGAGGCCGCGATGCATGCCGCTCGGGTCGGGGTGGGCTATGGAACGCTCGATTGTTTCAGGGCGAGCGGTGAGTTCATCGATTACAACTTCGGCCGCGGCGCCCGGCGCTTCGACGTCAACGCACGAGTGTCGAAGATCGGGATCGGCCGCCCGCTCAGTGGCGCCGAAGATCTCTGCCCGGCGGCCAAACGAGACCTTTTCAGCGATCGCCTCAACTATTACCTCGGCGCAACGCTGAGGCAGCCCGTTTTCTTCGGGCTTCGCACCGTCCCCACCCTCACCGTTTACAGCCAGCGGGTGTCGGAGTACAACGCATACCTGAGAACCACCGCCATCGGAGGCGTCGCATCGCTTTCATGGCGCGGGCTCACCAGAACTCCGGTCAACCTTGCGTACTCGCTCGATCTCGGGCGCACCGAGGCCCAGCCCGCGCTGTTCTGCGCGGTGTTCAACCTGTGCGAGGCCGCCGAGCGCGAGCAGATCCAGCAGACTCAGCGGCTCGCCGTGCTGAGCGCTTCGCTGACGCGTGACAACTCGAACAGCCTGCTTTCTCCGACGCGTGGCTCGGTCATCCGTCTCGAGGCGCGGCACTCCTCGCCGGTGATCTTCTCGAACCGGAATCTCCAGTTCAACAAGGTCGTCGGAGATGCGGCGCGCTACATCGGGACGGCGGGCGGCACCGTGTTCGCGTTCCGGATTCGCGGTGGCTCCGTTTTCGGACGGACGTTCGGCGCAGCAACCGGATTCGTGCCGCCGCAGGAGCGCCTTTATGCCGGCGGACCGACGA
The DNA here is from genome assembly GCA_046714195.1 of Gemmatimonadaceae bacterium. Taxonomy (GTDB): domain Bacteria; phylum Gemmatimonadota; class Gemmatimonadetes; order Gemmatimonadales; family Gemmatimonadaceae; genus UBA4720. Next base: position 11,730 of record JBKKAY010000268.1, on the reverse strand, counting down.
CGGTGCGCGGCTTCGCGCAAAACGAGTTGGGCTCCGCCATCTACATCTCGAGCGGATTGCCCAAGGTCTTTCCGCCGACCGCGCCGGACACGGCAACGGTGGTGGCCGATACGACCGGTGGCTACAGTCGCGTCGTCCCTGTCGGCGGCAATTCCCTCGTCGTCGCGAATCTCGAGCTCCGGCTGCGCAGCCCGTTCCTTCCCAATCTGCTGCAGTGGACCGTCTTCACCGACGCCGGCGAAGTCTGGAATCGCGGCAATCAGGTTGGAGGGGTGAAGCTGAAAGTCACTCCGGGCATCCAGCTCACGGCTTTCTCACCGGTGGGGCCCGTGCGGGCGGCCATCGGGTACAATCCGTATTCGAGACCCGAGGGTCCGATTTACTACGAGGCCACTCGCCAGGGCGGTCAACTCGTTTGTGTCAGTCCGGGGAACACCCTGCCGACGACCGTAACAACTGCAGCGGGCGAGATCACCAATATCAACCAGTCTTCCGGTGACTGTCCGTCCACGTTCAAGCCGGCGCCCGAGACGAGCTTCCGCAGCCGACTGACCTTCAGCTTCGCCATCGGACAGGCGTTCTAGCCTCCCATGTCACGCCGCCTCCGCATCGCGATCGCGAGCGCGATAATCCTCGTGGGTCTGATCGTGATCGCCGGACTCAGCTTCGTCGGCGTCACGCACACCGGCTTCGGCCAGGAGCGCGTGCGCCAGATGGTCGCATCGATGCTGGCGGGCAAGGTGAAGGGCAAGGTTCACATCGGCCGCATCCACGGCGGGTTCTTCAACGGCGTGACGATCGACTCCCTCGAGATTCGGGACGACGAGGATTCGTTGTTCGTCGCCTCGGGGCCGATCCGCGTTCGGTACGACGCGCGCGATATCTTCGACCGCCGCATCCTGCTCACGTACCTGGACGCGCAGAATCCGGTCGTCTACCTCCGACAGCACGAGGGGGGACAGTGGAATTTCCGCCGCATTTTCCCGCCGAGTGGCAAGGACGATCCACCGGGCCAGGGCGGCTTCGGCCAGTACATCGTGGTGGACTCCTCCGACGTCCGTAACGCCAGTGTCGTCGTTACGCTGCCGTGGCATCCTTCGCCCACGCTCCGTGGGGTGAAGCGCGACAGCGCGATCGCGTTCGAGCTGTCGCGGAAGGATCTCGAGATCCGGCGCACGAAGGAAGGATTTGCCCGCACGTGGCGGTGGACGAAAGCGGACGCGAGCTTCGGCTACGCTCGGATTGCCGACCCCGACAGCACGGGACGATTCGCCCGCATCCGCAAAGCGAGCTTCGCCGAATCGGATCCGCCCTTCCAGTTCCGGAATGTCTCGGGGACCGCCATGCACCTCGGCGACTCGATCTGGATCGACGCCGACCACTGGGATCTTCCCGCATCGACCGGCCGGGCGAAGGGCAAAGTGGTATGGGGCAGCGACCTTCCGGTACGCTACAACATTCACGTCATTGGCGACTCGGTATCCCTCAAGGATGTCGCCTGGGTGTATCCCACGCTGCCGACGACCGGCGGCGGGAAGATGGAGCTCGACATCCGGAGCGAGCGCGATCCTCACATCATCGACTACGTCCTCACCAAGATGGATGTGCGCACCACCGGGTCGCGCTTGCTGGGCGCAATGACGTTCGCCGTGGGGGGCCCCGTCCTCGCGGTGAAGAACGTCAACCTGCAGGCGGCACCGGTTGATTTCGATCTGCTCCGGACGTTCAACGGCAAGGACTTTCCGTACGACTGGCAGGGCACGATCACCGGTAACGTGCTGGCCTCGGGTGGCCCGCTCAATCGCTTCCGTGTCGAGGGATCGTTCCTCACCTTCTCTGATGCGAACGTGCCTGGCGCCATCACGCGCGCGACCGGTCAGGGCGAGCTCGACATTCTGTTTCCCGCGTTCACCGCGTTTCACGGCTTCAACGTCGACGTCGATCAGCTCGACCTCCGCACGCTCCAGTACCTCAATCCGCTCTTCCCGCGCATCAAGGGAATAGTGAAGGGCACCGCCACCCTGGACTCTTCGTGGCTCGATGTCCGCTTTCGGAACGCCAATCTCACTCACCACGATGGCAGCCGGCCCGTCTCGAACATCACGGGCAACGGGCGGGTCACCTGGGGTGACGAGTACCTGGGCTACGATCTGACTCTGGAAGCGCGTCCCTTGTCCTTCACCGCGCTGTCGGGCTCGTACCCGCTGCTTCCCCTGCGCGGAGAATATTCGGGGCCGGTCCGAGTGAAGGGGACAGCTCCGAATCTTTTGGTCACCACGACGCTGACGGGACCCGCAGGGACCTTCGCTTACAACGGCCTGGTGGACGCCGACGCCGCTGAATACGGCGTCCGCGGCCGCGCGACGACGACCGCTCTCGAGCTGCGCGCGTTGCTCGCGAAAAGCGAGGTGCCCGAGACCCGTCTCACCGGCCAGTACGATCTGGATCTCCGCGGCGCGTCGCTGGCGACATTGGTTGGGAGCGCGGTCGCGGCGATCGACAACTCGACGATTGCCGGCCTCGCGATCGAGCCATCGTCGACGCGGCTCCGTTTTGCCAACGGCGTGGCCACCGTCGACACACTCTCGTTGAACGCGGCTGGAGCAGAGGCCCAGGCTTCCGGCACTTTCGGATTGACCGGGAGCCGCTCGGGCGCGCTGCGGTTTCGTGCGGCGATGGATTCTCTTTCACGCGCGCGGGCGCTGTTCCCATTCCTGGCGAAGTCGACGGCCCTCGACTCACTGCGCGGACGTGGCGAGTTGTCTGGTGAGGTCACGGGAAGCCTCGACAATCTCTCGCTCAACGCAATCGCGCTCGTCAGCGATGTTCACCTCGGCAAGCGCTCGGTAAAGGCCCTGCGTGGAACGATCCTGCTCTCGAACGTCACCAAGCAGGCGAACGGCAGCATTCTCTTTGCCGCCGATACCATCGGGCTCGGGCCCATCTCGCTCACGAGCGTGACCGCATCGGTGGCGCTGGCGTCGCCACAGTCGGGCACATTCAGCGGATCGATGTTGAGCGATCGGGGCGTGCGCACTGATCTCGCCGGCAACATCACGCGATCTCGCGATACCACGATAGTGAGGATCGACACCGCTTCGGTCGCCGTGGATTCATCGAATCGCTACCGGCTCAACTCTCCCACCCGAATCGCGTTCGCACCGGGTTCGCTGGTGCTGGATTCGTTGCTGCTCCAGCACTCGAGTAACGCGCGGCTGCTCGTAGAGAACGTGCACTTCGACGGGGATTCAATTCGCGGTCGAATACGCGCAGACAGCGTCGATCTTCGAATCTTCCGGACTTTCGTGCCGGGTATGGTCGAGGCAAGCGGGGCGATCGTAGCCGACGTGGAGTTCCGCGGCAGCGTCAAGCAGCCACAGCTGTTCGGCCAGATTTCTCTCGACGACGGATCGGCGAGGATGTCGAATCTCGGAACCCGCCTGGAACACATTCGGGCCGAGATTGCGCTGTCGGGAGATACGGTTCACATCAGAAGGCTTTCGGCGGAAACGATGGAGGAGCGCCGCGGCTCGCTCTCTCTCGACGGAACGGTGAGCTTCGAGCAGTACGACAACCCGTCGTTCTCGCTCAACGCGAGAGCGTCCAACTTCCACGCGATCAACAAGCCCGGCCTGGCGTCGCTGGACATCTCCACTGTGCCGGCGGTCACCCTTACGGGATCGTTCGACAATGCGGTGCTGCGTGGCACGGCGAGGGTCGAGCGGGGCAGCGTCTTCATCCCGGAAGTGGCGCGCAAGAACGTCATCGATCTCGACGACCCCGAGTTCGCCAGCTCGCTCGACACTTTGCTGGCGCTCAACCGGACAGTGTTGCCCAAGGCTCCGCGGGCACTCACCCGAAACCTCACGCTCGACAACGTCGCCATCGACATCGGTCCCGACGTGTGGCTGCGGTCGTCGGAAGCCAACATCAAGCTGGGCGGCTCGCTCAACGTCACTCTCGAGCCGGGTGCGCGCCTGGCCGATCCTCCGCGTCTCGCGCTCGAGGGCGCCCTGAGCGCCGACCGCGGAACCTACCGGCTCAATCTCGTCGATCCGTTCGTGCAGCCGACCTTTGACGTAGAGAGCGGAACGCTGCGGTTCTTCGGGACTCCCGACCTCAATCCGTCGCTCGACATCCGCGCCATCCACACAGTGCGGCAGCCGAGCCAGAGCGCGAACGGCCGCGACGTGAGGGTGCGGGTGACAATCGGCGGAACTCTCGCCCGTCCCGAGCTCGCCCTGGATAACCCCGACAACCTGCCGCTGTCCCAGAGCGATTTGCTCAGCTACCTGGTGACCGGCGAGCCGGCGATCGGTCTCGACAACACTTCGACTGCGCAGATCGCCCAGCTCGGAATCCGTTACGCCGGCAATCTGTTCACCAGTGCCATCCCCAAGAACGTGCTCGACATCTTCGAGCTCCAGACGGCGGGGCCCGGCAGGGGCGACGCGCAACAGCGCGCGAACGACCCTTACCTGTACAGCCTGCTCAACACGCGCGCGGTTCTCGGCAAACAGCTCGGACCGAGATGGTTCCTCGGATTGAGCACTGGACTGTGCTTCGTCAATTCGACGAACTTCAAGGAAAACCTGGGGCTACAGCTGGAGTACCGCATCAGCTCGCTCTACAGCGCGCAGGCGGGCGTGGAGCCGGGATCGAGCGAGGGCCGGTGCAGCCGAGCCGGGACCACGGCCAACTTCCAGCAGACCCCCTCCCAGCTTGGCTTCGATTTCTTCCGCAACTGGCGCTTCTAAGAGTAAGATTGATCGGTAAGGAATACGTATTGGCTTTCAAGAAAGAGGCGGGCGCACGCTGATGGCGAAAAAGGATTTACGGGAGAGGGACGCAATGATGTGCCGCTCCTGCGGAAACGAGGAGCGCGCTTCGGAGGGCTATCCGTGCTCCAACTGCGGAACGTTCCTCTGCATCATCTGTACGTTCCGCGGAGTCACGCTGTGCAAGACATGCCTCGAGAAAAAGCCGGAGCCGGCACTCACGCCGAGCAGGGTCCCCAAAGCCGACTGGCCGGAGCATTGAGCGAGAGCATTACAGCGGTCGCGGCCATCGCCCCAATGTTGTGTGAGCCCGACGTCAAGACAACGCAGGTTTCGCAGCTTCTTCACGGGCACGTCGCGCAGGTGGTCGAGCGCAACGGGCTGTGGCTCCACGTGACGAGCGCGGACGGCTACAATGGATGGGTCCACCAGGGCTACGTCGTCACGATTCCCGAGCCCGTTCCCTCGCCCGCCAATACGGGCTGGGACGACCCCAGGCCACTGTCACTCGGCTGCACGGTGCGCGACGCGCAAGGAGCTACGCGCAAGCTGCCGCTCGGCGCGCTCATCACCGAAGGCGAAGAGCGCTACGGCGGGTTGGCGATGACACTCGAGGAGCGCCGTCGCAGCTTTCCGCCCTCGGCCGATTCGATCACCGCCTCGGCGATGACTTTTTTCGAGGGGACTTCCTACGAGTGGGGCGGGCTGACGCCGTGGGGATGTGACTGCTCTGGAATGGTGCAGAGCTCGTTCCGGCTCCACGGGGCGCACGTCCCGCGTGATGCGTGGCAGCAGGCGACCGCCGGTGCGCCCGTCGCCGGAATGAGCGAGGCGAAGCCGGCGGATCTGCTTTTTTTCTCCGACGAGCCGGAGGGAAAGATCACGCACGTGGCGATGTCCCTGGGCGGCACGAAGGTGGTGCACCTCGCGCTGGGACGGGGCGGTTACGCCGTCGACGATCTCAGTAACGGGGACGAGTACACCAGGCTGCTGCTCGCGCGCTTTCGTTTCGCGCGCCGGATCCTCAGCTGACTATTCCGTTCGCCGCCTGAGGCATCATCGCCTGAGAAGGACCGTTCACCAACAGCCGCGCGGTAGCGGTCGGCTCTCCATCGAGCGTGACCTGCATGGTGTATTGGCCGGTGATGTTGAGCGGCAGATCCACCACGGCGATTATCGGGAGATCCACCTCGAACACCGGATTGGGCGCGGGAGCGACGCTCATCTCGCCCGACGACGACCACAGCTCTTCCTCGAGCGGGCTGAGCCAGCGGAAAGTGAGCTTGTGCGAGCCGACGTCCTCGGAGTTGGCCTTCAGGCGCACCACGAAATGAGTGCGCGGGTGAATTGTCGGGAGGCCGGCGACCTGGACCGCGTCGAAAACGCCGAGGATGTTGAGCTTTCCCTCCTGTGAAAGATTGGCGGCATCGGCGAACACGGCGAACGAAATGTGCATCAAGCAAAGTAGCCGCGGCGCGCCGGTGGCGGCTAGCTTTCGACGATGACTGATACGGCGGTACAGGCTCGCCCGGCCTTCGGCGTCACCGACGTCCTGCTGTTCACGATGGCCGTGATCTGGGCGATCAACTTCAGCGTCATCAAGTTCGCGACCCAATCCTTCGACCCCGTGGCTCTCACCGGGTTGCGCGTCGGACTGGCGGCGCTGTTTCTGGCGGGGGTCGCTTTCGCCCGCGATCGCGCGCGATTGTCACGCCGCGACCTGTATCAGCTTCTTTTTCTGGGCGTCCTCGGGAACGGGCTCTACCAGCTGTTTTTCGTTCACGGAGTCGCGCGGACGCGGGCGGGGAACGCGGCGCTCATCGTTGGAGCCGCGCCTGCGTTCATCGCGCTGTTCGCCAGGTGGAGGGGACTGGAGCGTGTCAGACGTCTCACTCTGGTGGGGATCGGACTCTCGCTCGCCGGCGTCGCGCTCGTGATCATCGGCAGCGCAGGCTCGTCGAGCGGTGAAGCGACGCTTCTCGGATCATTGCTCGTTTTCGTCGGCGTGCTGTGCTGGACCGCGTACACCATTCTCCTTCAGCCCTTCACCAAGAGAATCGACGTCGTGAAGCTGTCGGCGGTGACGATGGTGGGCGGGGCGGTGCCGCTCCTGATCGCCTCGACTCCCGCGATGCTCGCGACGGACTGGGCCGCGGTCACTCCGAGCGCGTGGCTGGCGCTCTTCTACGCCAGCGTGGTGTCGATGGGGATCGCGTACCTGTTCTGGTATCGCGGCCTCCGGGTGCTGGGGCCGACGCGTACCGCGGTGTACTCGAATCTCCAGCCCATCATCGCTCTCCTGGTGGCCTGGGCCTTTCTCCACGAAACCCCTACCACGTTTCAGGCGATAGGGACGGCTACCATCGTGGCCGGTGTGTTTCTAAGCAGAGCATGAGACTCGTACTGTTCGACATCGATGGCACGCTGCTCAACAGCGGGGGCGTCGGGCGCGCGTCGATGCAGGGAGCGCTAAGGGAGGTATTCGGCTCGCCCGGCAGCCCGTCGTACCGTTACGACGGAAAAACCGACAAGCAGATCGTGCGCGACGTGATGCGCATGGAAGGCCACACCGACGAGCACATCGATTCACGGATGGGCGCGCTCATCGATCGCTATCTCGACGGGCTCAAGCAGGGAATCGAGAGCCGGAAGTTCGACGTGCGGCCGCTCGAGGGCGTGGTGGAGATCCTCGACGCGCTCGAGGCACGCGACGACGTGGTGCTCGGACTTCTCACCGGCAACGTGGAGAAGGGAGCGCGGGCGAAGCTATCCGCCGCCGGGATCGATCCCGACCGGTTCCGGGTCAACGCGTTCGGATCGGATCACGAGCACCGCCCGAAGCTGCCGGCCATCGCGCAGCAGCGAGCCGGCCAGCACCTCGGCCGTCCGGTGGCGGGGGAGAAGGTGATCGTTATCGGCGACACTCCGGCGGACATCGAATGCGGCCGCGAGCTGGGAGCGCGCGCGATCGGCGTCGCCAGCGGACATTACTCGGTGGCTGACCTGGAAAAGCACGATCCTTATGCGGTGTTTCCGTCGCTCAAGGACACCCAGAAGGTTCTGGACACCATCCTCGATGTTTGAGGTCGAGCTCAAGGCGGTGGTGAACGACCTCGATCTGAGGCGTAAGCGGATGGAATCCGCCGGCGCCGAGCTCGTCTTCGACGGGCGGCTCTTCGACAAGCGATATGACCTTCCGTCGCGCGAGCTCGCGCAGCGCGACGAAGTGCTGAGAGTGAGACGATACGAGAGCCCGGAATCAGTGCAGATCCAAGTCGACTGGAAGGGCCCGACCGATGCGGCTGGCGAGTACAAGGTTCGCGAGGAGATCTCGACGGTCGTTCAGGATTTCAAGGGACTGACCACCATCCTCGAGAAGCTGGGTTACGTGGTCACCCGCGAGATCGACCGTCAGGTCATCCAGTACCGGCTGGAGGGAGCAACCGTGCGCTTCGAGATCTACCCGCGCATGGACATCCTCGTCGAAGTGGAAGGCGAGCCGCCGGTAATCGAGCAAGCCATCGCGGCGCTGGGAATGCTGCGCGGTGAGTTCACCACCGAGCGCCTCCGGGCGTTCGTCGACCGGTTCGAGCAGCGCACGGGCGTGAGGGCAGCGATCAGCGACCGGGAGCTTACCGGAGACTACGAGTTGAGGGAGTCGGAGGACCGGTAAATCCCGGTGATTGCTTCCGGCAGGTATCCAGATAGGTTTACTCGGAAATGAATTCTCGAATGTTGCGACGGGGCCTGATTCTGCTCATGTCGCTGGTGGTGGTTCTCCCCGCCGCCCTGTTCGCCCAGGAAAATCAAGCAAAGCGTCTAGCCAGCATCGTCGGTGTTGCCGTCGAGGAATACGGCAAGGCGTTCGATGATCGCGGCAGGCTCGTCCTCCCCATCGAGTACGAGGAGACGACGAGCTTCCTCGCTGATGCCCGAGTCGTAGCCGGGCGTTTGAGCGGCTATGATGCCCCGAAGACGAGAGCGGTGCTCGACACGATGATCACGTCAGTCGCGGCGAAGCGACCGCCGGCCGAGATTCGGGCGTTGCACGAGCGCTTCCTCACCTCGCTCGGCGCCGCCGGCGCGATGGATTTGCCGACAAGCGCGCTGGATACCGCGATAGGCCACCGGCTTTACAGTCAGAGCTGCGCTTCGTGTCATGGGATTGCCGGCGCCGGGGACGGACCTGCCGGTCGCGCTCTCGATCCGCGCCCTCCAGCCATCGGAGTGAAGGCCGAGACGCTCGATCTCACGTCGACTTTGGCATACAACGTCATCTCCGTGGGAGTGATCGGGACGGCGATGCCGGGGTTTGCATCCACGCTATCACCTCAGGACCGCTGGAACGTCGTGAATTACATCTACTCGCTGAGGGGCGAGACGATGCAGCTGCCGGTCGCGCGTGCGGATGCGACAGCGGTCAGTCCCGACAGCGCGTCATTGTCGATTCAGGCTCTCCTCGACAGCGCTCTCGCATTCGCGCGCGCCGGACAGGGTGAGGCGGCGAGCGACAGGGCATTCGACGCCTACATCGCCTTCGAGCCGCTCGAGACGCCGGCCCGCGCCAAGAAGCCGGGAATGGTTGCGACCATGGAGCGCCATTTCGCCGACTTCAAGGGCGCGGTAACTCGCCTCGATCTGGAGGCGGCGCAAAGAGCTCGCTTGGCGATCGTGGCTGGGCTTCCATCGATCGCGGATCTCGCCCGACGCCCATCCACGAGCTGGGGCGCGTTCTTTCAGTCGTTCCTAATAATCCTGCGTGAGGGATTCGAGGCGATTCTGGTGGTTGGCGCCGTGGTGGCGTTCCTGATCAAGACGGGACACCGCGAGCGTTTGCGGTCCATTTGGATCGGTGTCGGGCTCGCGCTCGTGGCCAGTCTCGTTACCGCGGTGGTGATCCGCACCATCTTCATCGCCATGCCGGCCAGCAGGGAGATCGTCGAGGGCGCAACGATGCTGCTGGCCGTGGTGGTGCTGTTCTCGGTGAGCTACTGGCTCATCTCCAAGGTCGAAGCCGCGAAGTGGCAGAAATTCATTCGCGAGCGAGTCGGCACCGCGCTCGAGCACGGAGGAGGACGAGCTCTGGCTCTCGTCTCATTCCTCGCTGTTTACCGCGAAGGCGCGGAGACGGCGCTCTTCTATCAGGCGCTGTTTCACGAGGGGCCAAAGGTCGCGCTGCCGCTCACGCTCGGCATCCTGGCCGGGGGCGTGGCGCTGGCCGTGATCTTCACCCTGTTCTACCGCTACGGCGTTCGCATCCCATTGCGCCCGTTCTTTGCCGTGACCAGTGTCCTGCTTTACTACATGGCGTTCGTCTTCATGGGGAAGGGAATTCGCGAGCTGCAGGAAGGCAACGTGGTTCCCATCACGGTGATCTCGGGCGGCCCGCACGTCGAGACGATGGGGATATATCCAAGCGTCGAGACGCTGGCCGGACAGGGGCTGTTGCTGGTGCTCCTCCTTTTCGCGACGGTGAAAACATTCTGGCCGAAGCCCACGGCCGCGGGTGAACCAACGGCGTAGCAGCATGGTCGAAGAGCGCGGCATCAAACCCAGGAATTACAGGCTGCCCGAGCAGACGCGACTCGGCAGAGTCCGCCTGCAGGTGGCCGATCTGGATCGGTCACTGGCGTTCTACGAGAAAGAGCTGGGGCTCCGCGTCATCGCCCGCACTCCGGACTCGGCGACGCTCGGCCCGCACGGCGAGGACCGCGTGATCGTCGAGCTGCGCCCGTATGCATCAGCGCGTCCGGTGCCTCAGCGCGGACTGCTCGGACTCTACCATTTCGCCATTCTGCTGCCCGACCGCGCGTCGCTCGGGCGGTTCGTCGCGCACCTCGCGCGCATTGGAGCGCACGCCGGGATGTCCGATCATGCGGTCAGCGAGGCGGTTTATCTCACGGATCCGGACGGGCTGGGGATCGAGGTCTACGCCGATCGTCCGCGCGACAGCTGGCGTTACGACGAGCGGCAGATTTTCATGACCACCAAACACCTCGACGTCGATGATCTGGTTCGGGCGGCCGGACGTCAGGAGTGGACCGGGATGCCGCCCGGGATAGTCCTCGGTCACGTCCACCTCTACGTCGACGACATCGCCGCTGCGACGGCGTTCTATCACGACGCGCTCGGCTTCGACAAGGTGGTGTGGAGTTATCCGGGCGCTCTGTTCATGTCCGCCGGGGGCTATCACCACCACCTGGGCACCAACACCTGGGCGAGAGGTGCTGCCATGGCGCAGTCCGATGACGCCCGTCTCCTGGAATGGGAGATCATAGTGCCGACAGTGGCCGATGCGGAGCGTGCGGCGGCGAGCCTCGAGGCCGCCGGATACGAGGCCATCCGGGAAGGAAATACCTCGCGGACGGTCGATCCGTGGGGCACAGCGCTGAGACTGGTGCCGGAGGGTTGACTCCGGGCTTTCCCCTTTAGATAGTGTAGTTGTCAATTCACGTGTTTACGGCAGGTATCGAATGAGTATCATGGGTCTCAAGAAGGCTTTTCTGGCGGTCGCCGTTGTAGCGCTGACCGCATGCGGTGATTCCACCGGATCTGGCACCGTCTCTTCGGAGGATGCGCTTCGCAGTCTGAATCGCGGGTTCGGGGAAGCCGGAGGGCTTCCATTCGGACTCGGTGCAAGCTCGCTGGGAGGCGGCGCGGATCTCGGCACGGTCGACGTCACCATCGATGGAACTCCGCAGAGCATGTACGCTCTCGGGATGAGGATGACCTTTCCGACCGGCACCTGCGAAGAAGACGTCTTCGTCTTCCCCGGCGACACGCGTGAGCCGGGGGAATGCACGCCGCCGCCCGTCGGCGTGATGCTGGTGTTGTGGCAGACCCGCTCGGGATCGAGGCCGCCTGACCTCATGATATTCCTGTCGGCCGACGTCGGTACCTCTGATTTCGGCTTTCCCGAGATCGACCCCATGGACCTCACGGTCTTTCCGGC
>JBKKAY010000267.1:0-3553 GCA_046714195.1 Gemmatimonadaceae bacterium | reverse complement strand
CGACCGGCAACGCCGAATTCGATACGCAGACTCTGCGCTTCGCCTACTCGTCGATGACCACGCCGCAGTCCACGTTCGACTACAACATGGCGACCAGGCAGCGCGAGCTGAAGAAACAGATCGAAGTTCCGGGCTTCGATGCGTCGAAGTACGAAGTCAAGCGGTTCATGGTCGCCGCCCGCGACGGCGCACGCGTGCCTGTCTCGATGATCGTCCTCAAGAACACCTGGAAGCAAGACGGAACGAAGCCGCTTCTGCTCAACGCCTACGGTTCGTACGGCTCGACCCAGGAAGCCGGCTTCAACTCCGGCGTGCTGAGCCTGGTCGATCGCGGCTTCGCCTACGCCATCGCGCACATCCGTGGCGGACAGGAGATGGGCCGCCAGTGGTACGACGACGGCAAGATGATGAAGAAGATGAACACGTTCAACGATTACATCGACGTGGCGCAGTATTTGGTCGACAACAAGTACACGGTCAAGGACAAGCTCGTGGCCAACGGGGGCAGTGCCGGCGGGCTGCTCATGGGCGCCGTGGTCAACATGCGCCCGGATCTGTTCCGCGCGGTGGTGGCGGATGTCGCTTTCGTAGACGTCATCAACACGATGCTGGATGCCTCTATTCCCCTCACCGCCCAGGAGTGGGAGCAGTGGGGGAATCCGAAGAACAAGGAGCACTACGTCTACATGAAGGCGTATTCTCCCTATGACAATGTCGAGCGCAAGGCATACCCGTGGCTGCTCGCCACCACCTCCCTAAACGATTCACAGGTCGCCTACTGGGAGCCGGCCAAGTGGGTGGCCAAGCTCCGCGCGATGAAGACGGATTCCAATCCGCTCTACATCAAGATCAACATGGGGGGCGGACACGGCGGGAGCTCAGGGCGGTACGACGTGCTGCGCGAGCGGGCGTTCCGGTATGCGTTCATACTCGACGCGGTGGGAATGGCCAATCGATAGAGACAATTGCGGACTGCGGACCAACTGCACACGATGACCCAAGTCGTGGTGCTGTTCGGGCGGCCCGGGGTGGGAAAGCTCACGGTCGCGGAGTATCTCACCGCCGAGACGGGATACAACCTGCTGCACAACCATGCAGTGGTGGATCTCGTGACTTCGTTGTTTCCATTCGGCACACCGGCGTTCGTGACGCTGCGGGAACGGATGTGGCACCTCGCCATCGACACCGTCCTCAAGGCGAAGTCGCCGGGCGTGATCATGACGTTCGCGCCCGAGGCCACCGTCACCGACGGCTTCATCCCGTCGATCAAGAAGCGCGTCATCGCCGGCGGGGGAACGATCCACTTCATAGAGCTCCGGTGTGCCGCGCCGGAGCTGGAGAAGCGGATCGGCTCCGAGCCGCGGGAGCGATTCGGCAAGCTGCGCGATGTGAAGGCCTACAAGAAGCTCGACCGGGCCGGAACGTTCGACAAACCGGTGATGCCCGAGCCGGAGCTTGTCGTCGATACTACCGATCAGATACCGCTCTTATCGGCGCGGGAGATTGCTAAGCACCTGCGTCCGCCCAAGTCGCGGGGTAAGCAAGCACCTTGACATTGCAAACGGTCAGACGATAACTCTGACTGCATGTTCCGGAAGCCGCGCGACGACGAAATCGATGTCTATGGTCTGACCCACCAGGGCCTCGTCCGCCCTTCCAATCAGGACCACTTCCTGATCGGCTCGCTCCGCCAACGACTGAACGTAAGACAATCGAGCCTCCCCAATCTCGCCGACCTTCCAGTCGCCGAGGACCGGTTGGCTTCCCTCATGATGGTTGCCGACGGCGTCGGCGGCGGACGGAAAGGAGAGGCCGCGAGCCAGCTCGCTCTCGAGGAGCTGACGCAGTACATCACTCAGAGCGTCCGCTGCTATTACACGGCGGACACCGGTGATACGGACTTCACCAGGGCGCTCGAGACCGGCGCGATTGAGTGCCACCGGGCGGTGCTCGCGCGGGGCGCCACCGATCCCGAGACCGCCGGCATGGCCACCACTCTCACACTGTGGATCGGCGTGTGGCCGTGGTGCTACCTCGTTCAGGTAGGCGATTCCCGATACTACCAGTACCGCCAGGGAGTGCTGACGCAGATCTCGCGCGACCAGACGATGGCGCAGGATCTCCTCGACAGCGGCATCTTCGCGAGAGCGGTCACCGCCAACTCGCGCCTGTCCAACATCCTCACCAGCTCCATCGGCGGGCCTCAGACCGCGCCGGTGGTGAAGCGGCTCCCCAACTCGTGGTCCACCGTCCATCTCCTCTGCAGTGATGGACTGACCAAACATGTGTCTGACGAGAGAATCGCCGAGCGACTCGGCGCCATGCAATCGGCGCAGCAGGCTTGCGAGGCGCTTCTTCAGGATGCGCTCGATGGCGGGGGGACCGACAACATTACGATCACTGTCGTGAGGGCAGTTCCCGCGGACTCTGTTCATCCCGAGAGCTGACAGGATCACCCGAACGGAATGCGTCTCTCCGCGCCGAAGATTTACTTCTGCGACTTCGCCTTTAGCTCCTCGAACCAGTTCTCGACCACGACCAGTTGGTCGGGGACGGTGACAGTGAGCGAACGAATCATCAGAAAGCGGCGACCGTCGGGCGAGACCGCAAATTGGGGCGAGATGCCGTCGGCGCGAAATCCCTGCATCGAAAAGAGTGGCGCCGAGCTAGTCACTGAGAATGTCGGGGCAGTCTTCACCATTACACTCGTGAGCGTCCCGGTGAGGTCCATGTAGAACAGTTCATTCACTCTTCGGGACCATAGCGGCATTACGCCACCACGCGTCGACACCGCCCACCGCGCCGCCCCGGTATTCGGGAACGGCACGACGTAGATCTCCCACCGGCCGCTCTCGTCCGACGTATATGCCAGCCAGCGGCCATCGGGTGACAGCGTTGGGGCCGCCGAGAAAAACGCTGTCGCCACCAGCGGCAAAGGAACTGTGTCGGTACCGGGCCGTAACCCGACGATGGTAGCGGCGTTGGACCTGCGGGACCTCGCGTAGATCAGCCACTTTCCGTCCGAAGACCACCTCGGATCGAATGCAAGTTCGTTCGCATGGAATTGCAGCGCTGCTTGCCCACTGCCATCGGCTCGCCGGGTCCAGAAGTCGAACCTATCAAGCGAGTTCCCGATTGCGGCCCAGGTCACAGATCGCCCATCCGATGTCCACGTCGGGTCGACGCTTCCCGTTCCGGCGAGAGCCAATCTGATCGCCGGCCCCCGATCCAGCTGCTTGGTCCAGATTTCACAGCAGCGGGGTGCAATTATCGCGACGGCGAGCTGTCTTCCGTCCGGAGATAGACTCGGCTGCATGAAATTGGCCTGCCAGTCGGGATCGACCGGCTGTGCCTTCCCATCGCGGGTTACCCAGACCAACTCGGTCAATCCCGCTCCGCCGCCCGTACCGTACACCAGCGTTCCGGCCTCGGAGACCGAGAGATCCGCGGCGCCCGTTTCGCCAAGTCGAAGCTGCTCGACCAGTGCGGTTGGCTCTCCTGTAACCTCCATCGAATTTTGATCGAAAGGAACCACCATCAACGTTCGGTTCGG
>JBKKAY010000266.1:0-5560 GCA_046714195.1 Gemmatimonadaceae bacterium | reverse complement strand
GGCCGGGCTGGTTAGATTATTAACTAACATGGCCCGGTCACGAGCTTTTTCGATCGAAGTGGCGGTCTCGCCTCGCTTCGATGTTTTCTACTCGCTCCACACACTGACGAGCGAAGCGCCCACACCGCTTGGCGACTGGCGCGACAATGCGCTCAGCCGCCTGCCGCGCGATTTCGCGCGCTCGGCCAGGTGTGTCGCGCCCGTGCCGATTTTCTGGCCGCTTCTCGCCGACGCGCTCCAGGGCACCGACGGGCCAATGAGCTTCGACGACATTCTGTCGACGCTTGGCTCCATCTCGATCGACGAGCTTAAAGCGAATGTCATCGCGGGGATCTTCCACGACCGCGCCACCACACAGGCGCTGCTCTCCCGAAAGCGCACGCTCAGGCAGGTGCTGAGCGACGATGATTTTCCCGGCGTCGAGCTTCTCTCCCATTTCGGCCTGAGGCCGTACGCGCCGAAGTTGCCGGCCGCCGTGGCGATGGAGACTCTGCTGTCAGACACGGAGTCCTATCGCGGGGCAATCGTGGCGGTGCTCAAGAAATTCTGGGGCTCGGGATTCAGCGCCGACTGGCGGGCACTCGAGCCCGGGCTGCGCGCACACGCCGCCGAGCTGGAAGCGCTTTCCGAGCGCGCCACCATCGCGGATCTCGCGACGGAGCTCAGGCTACCGGTGGTGATGGACGAAGCTGCCGGCGCGATGCGGACCAAGAGCGGAGCGACTGTGAAGTTCGACCGCATCGAGCGCTGCTATCTGATTCCCTCAGCGTTCAATACCAGACGGTGGTGGGCCAAGTACGAAGACGGTGACAAGCGGGTGACGCTTTACTTTCCCGTCTGGGGCGGTGCCGATGCCGCCAATTCGCTCGCTGATCAGGAGACCGGCGACGAGCGGCCGTTGCCGGCGGCTGCAGGGTCGCGTGCACCCAAGGTGAATGCGGAAGCCGTTTTTCGCGCGCTGGGAGATACCACGCGCTATGCGATCGCTTCCATCCTGGCGCGCCGGCCGACTACGTCGGCGGATCTGTCCCGGGCGCTCAACGTTTCCAAGCCGACCATCACCCACCACGTCCAGGCACTGCGCTCTGCCGGCTTGATCACCGAGCGCACCGATGGAGGCTCGTCGCTGCTCTCCCTCGATAGAGACACCCTCGCCGCCCTTTCCGCGGCGGCGGTTCGGGAGCTCTTCTCCTCGACCGGCGAGCTCCAGCTACTCACCACCCGTAAGCGCCGCAGCGGCCCAAAAACCTCCTGAAACCCCCCCGAACCCCGATCCAGAGATTTCTCGTAAACGGCTTTAAACCCTTTTTGGTTTGGGTGGTCGAATCATTTGCGGCCGGCTTTTGGCCACCGACGGAGTGTTACTTGGTGCGCTTGTTAGGACGGGTGGGCCACCAGTAACCAGCCCCGTACCCGAAAGGGTACGGGGCTTTTCGTTTTCCTAAGCTCGGAGCTCGAGAGCTTTCATACCGGCGTTGGCGATGTAGGTTTTCTGGCAATGGCTATGGCATTCAGTGAAAACCTCCTCGCGGGGAAGACCGCCGTCATCACCGGCGGGGGCAGCGGGATCAATTTCGCAATCGCGCGGCGCTACGCCGAGAGCGGCGCAAGGGTCGCGCTCATCGGCAGGACGCAAAAAACGCTGGACGATGCCGCGAGCGAAATCCGGAAGAGTGGTGGAACGGCGTCGGGCCATCCGGCCGACGTGCGCGATTACGACGCGCTTGCCGGCGCAATCAAGGCCGCGCGAGAGGAGCACGGCGAGATCGACCTCGTCGTGTGTGGCGCCGCCGGAAATTTCCCCGCGCCGGTGCTCGGCATGTCAGCGAACGGGTTCAGATCGGTGGTGGATATCGACCTGCTCGGCACCTTCAACACCTGTCGGGCGGCGTTCGAGCATCTGCGGCGTCCCGGCGCGTCCGTCATCAACATCTCGGCGATGCAGGCCTTCACCCCGATGGCGATGCAGGCGCACGTGTGCGCCGCCAAGGCGGGTGTGGACATGCTCACCAAATGTCTGGCGATCGAGTGGGGTCCGCAGGGTGTGCGCGTGAACTCGATAGCTCCGGGCGCGGTCGACGACACCGAAGGGATGAAGCGCCTGGCGCCGACTCCGGAGATCCGGAAGCACTTCACGCGCACGGTACCACTCGGACGGTTCGCCACCAAGGACGAGATCGCCGATCTGGCGCTCTTCCTCTCAAGCGACGCGGCAGCATTCATCACTGGAGCGATTGTCGTATGCGACGGCGGGCAATCGCTGGTGGGATTAGGCGCGGCCGCCCAGGCGCTGGCGCACCCGCCCAGATAGAATCAGCTCCAGGCCAGGTCGTCGATCGACTTCGGCCAGTCCTGCTTGAGCAGGCGCGAGAGCGCCCGGTCCGCCAGCAGCTTTCCATCGGTCTGACACCGTGCACAGTAGTTCGTCTCGTTGTCGGCGTACCTGATGCGTTGCACCGGCGTCCCGCACACGGGGCACGGCTGGCCGAACTTGCCATGCACCGCCATCTCTTCCCGGAACGCGGTGACCTTGGCGGGGAAATCGCCGTCGGTTTCCTCGCGCAGCCGGCTCGTCCACTCGGTCAGCACCTCGAGCGTCGACGAGAACAGCCGGGCAGTTTCGTCTTCCGTCAGCCGCCTGGTGTGTTTTACCGGCGACAGCCTGGCGCGATGCAGAATCTCGTCGGAATACGCGTTGCCGATGCCGCTGAACAACCGCGGATCGGTGAGAGATCTCTTGAGCGTGTGATTCTCTCGCTCGAGGCGCTCGGCGAACTCAGCGAGCGTGCTCTCGAATACCTCGAGACCGCCTCGGGCAAACTGCTCGAGCGCTGATTCACCGCGCACGAGCCAGAGCGAGGCGCGCCGCTTGGAGCCGGCTTCGGTGAGAATGAGACTGCCGGTGGAAAAATCGAACGCCGCCAGGCCGATCTTCCTCGGCACTTTCGAGCCAGCAGACAGCCAGCGCAATCTGCCGGCGATCATCAGATGGAACACCAGAAAGAGATCGTCCTCCAGGTCCAGGACGATGCGCTTTCCCATGCGGCGCACGCCTTTTATCAGCTTTCCATCCGCCGATCCGATGGGCGGGTCGAATGAGCGGAGGAGAAACGGCTTGGCGATGCGGGTTCGCTCGAGGCGCTGGCCCACCACGCGCGCTTCGAGCGCCTCGATGTAAACGGTGATGTCCGGGAACTCGGGCACCCGCGCTCTCCTATCTGCTCATCGCCGCGAGCAGATAGGAGAGGTTCGCGGTTCCGTCCATGATCGGCTCGTTGGTGGAATAGTCTCCGACGTCGTCATGATACACGATGAAGCCGGTGTTGAACGGCGCAAACTCGTCCGGATCTCGCAGGGCTATTCCGCGAAGGTTCTTGTAGATCGATGTGTAGACCGGGCCGTCGAGGAGCGCTCCCGTGAGCTCGATCTTCATTTCCTTGGCGACCACCGAATGCGGATCGCGCGCGAACACTCCATCATGCGGCAGCCCGATCACCATCGAGATTCCCCACGGATTCGTCCCGAACAGCCAATCGAGCGCCGCCTGCTCGTATTCCCGGAACTGATTGTCGCCGGTCATTCGCCGGTACAGATAGGCCTGGGTCGCGAACGACGCCATGAGATTGTTGGAGCACCAGATGAACGGGACGCCGATGCGAAATCCGTTGTCCGCGCGACGGACGACCGCGGCGAGTCCCTTCCGGTAATACTCGGCCACGGTCCGGCGATCGGCTGCCGGGGCGTTCCGCCAGATCGAATAGTGTCCATTGTTGTGCCAGGGAAACCATTGGTAGTGGCGGGCGGTGTCCGCGCCCATCCACGGCGTCACGGTCTCGCGCGCGGCGTATTCCAGCGCATCCCGCAGATAACGGCGCTCGCGCGTCAGAGCGTAGAGCTCGGCGGCCGCCAGCTCCATGTCGTCGACCCAGTTGTCTTCCTCATAAAAGTAGGGCGCTCTGGCCGGCGCTCCCTGGCAAACACCAGGTCTCTGCTTGCCCACCTCGAAGGCGGCGACGGCCCTCTCACGCAGCCTGGCCGCGAAAGCCGGATCACTCTTTCCAAACAGCGACGCGGCAAGCGCAAACGCGGAAGCGTACTTGCCGGCAGTCGAGGCGAGCCCGTCCGACCGATTCTTGTGAGTGAAAAGTCCCTGCGGCTTTCCAGTGCACGGATATACCGGCCGCTCCTTGCCGTGTCCCCACCCGTAGTTCGACGAATCGGTTGGAGGCAGATCCCAGTAGTTGTGGTCCCGGTCGTCGCCAAGCTGGTTGTACATCTCGTCGTCGGCGGGAAACATCCGGAGGAGCCAGGTGAGACCGTGACGAGCCTCGTCGAGCACGTCGGCCACGCCGTTTCTTCCCGGCAAGCCTCGCGAGTCAAAGACGTCGGCGAATGCGCGGGGGTGGTCGCGATACGCCATCATCATCACATACGTCGCGTTGGCGGACGTCATCACGTACTGCAGGTAGTCCGAGGCGTCGGCCCAACCGCCGGTGACGGGAACGAATTTTCCCGCGCGCGCGGAATCATCGACAACGATCCCGTCGTACAGGTGGACGACGGTCTTGAACAGCGGATTGAAACCGGAGCGCTGCTCCCTCATGTAGTAGAGGAGGGTGTCCGCAGCCCCCGCATACGCATTCTTCCTGATGCGAACGGGAGGGGAAGTCACGCCGCCGGCGGTGATGCGATATTCGCCTTCGGCGCTCAACGCCGTGAAATCGAGGCGGTACGCTGAGACGCAGGGGCCGAACTGCTTGGCGGGAGTGACAGGGCGCTCGAGCGCCACGCTCGCATCGGCTCTGGTGACGGCGAAACTGCGCACTTCGATCGACTGCAGCCCGCATAGCACCGCTACTTTCGGGGCGTCGGGCAGATATCCGAGTTGATTGACGCGGATCACTGTGGTCGGACTCGCCGCGGAGATCTGGAGCGCGACGGTGAGTGCAAGGAGTGCCATGGGACCTACGATAGCTCCGTGATTAACTGGCGTCGAGCGCGCGGGCGAAGTACTCGCGCGCGGTCCGGACATGATCGTTCTCTATGTAATCTGCTCCGGCCGTCTCCGCTCCTTGCACCGCGAGGTGTGCAAGCCTGAGTGCGAGCGTCCTGAGCTCGGGATCGCGCAAACCCAGCCTGCCAGCGCGCTCCAACAACTCTGGGCTCGGCGCGCCCAACAGGCTCATTGCCTCACCCGCCGCAGGCGGATCGTAAACGAGTCCGGTGACGAACACGATCGGCGCTGCCAGCCACTCGATCTCGACCGTATCGGCGGATCTCAGCTCAAAGTACTCCTTCGACCGAACCTCGGGGAAGAGCGTCGACAGATGAAAATGCCAATCGTCGACATTGGTCTTGCCCGTCAGCATCCAGTCGCGGAAGCTCAGGTAGGATCTGCCCTTCCCTCCGCTCCTCATCGCGACGGCATCGAGTGCGAAATCGAGGTAATGCCGCGCCGGATCCGCCGCGCCGTAGGCAATGCCCGTTCGGGAAGGGTCGAGCGTGCGCCACAGCTGCGACCGAAAGCTGGCGAAGCCGGTCTCGCTCCCCGCATATCGGC
>JBKKAY010000265.1:0-3263 GCA_046714195.1 Gemmatimonadaceae bacterium | reverse complement strand
TGAGCGACGCGTGATCGGTGGTCGGGATGGTCAGGACTACGTGCGCGCGATCGAGGACTTCGTTGGGCAAGCCCTTGTCTTCCCGCCCGAAGAGCAGAGCGACCGGACCGGTGCGGGCGTAGTCCAGTAGCTCGCCGCTCGCCGCCCGCGGAGTGGCGACGTCGCGCTTGGCTGCCCGGCGGCGCGCCGTGAATCCCGCCACTCGGACGCAGCCCTCCACCGCTTCGTCCAGCGAATCGCAGCTCCGGATCCGGGCGATGATGTCCCCGGTGTCGTGGGCGATTCCCTCGAGCCGGTAAGGATCGACCGCAACCGAGCGGACGAGGTAGAGGTTGGCGCAGCCCATGTTCTTCATTGCCCTGATCGTCGCGGCAATATTGACCGGATCTTGGGGCTCATATAGAACGACCCGGACCGCCGAGAGAATCGAATCCGGTACCAGGGCGGACGCCGCGGTGGGGCGGTCAGCGGTGCGGGTCATGATCTCACAAGACAGGCCGACGACAACGGAAGACTACCGGCGGCGTGCACTCAGCCTGGCGGCTAGTGGCTATGCGCAACCGATACTGCGCTTCAGGCGATGATTCTCAGAAAAAAAGCACGGGGCCACCAGCCGTTCAAGCTGCCAGCCCCGGGGGCCGGTAGTCTTCCTTTGAAGTGGCAGTCCTAGACTACTGGTCGGCCCGTGATGAGGCGATAAACGACCACGATGACGGCGATGACGAGGAGCAGGTGGATCAGGCCGCCGGCCACCGGGAAGATAAAAAATCCGAGCGCCCACAGGATGAGAAGAATTACCGCGATAGTCCAGAGCATTAAGGTATCCTCGCAAGAAGTGATTTCCGACTGGCCCTATGCTAGGCCGCATTACGCAAGATGGCAACCAAGGCGAATCGCGTGCCGTTACTTCTCGAAAAGCTCGGGCTGGGTGGGGCTGTCGTAGCGCACGCGCGAGCCCTCCACCCGCGCGAACGAGGTAATGGTGTGGCGTGAGGTCGCGGCATCGAGAACGTGAAAGACCTGGACTCCCCGCGCAGCCACGGCATCCGCAATCAGGTTCCGGTGGCACCGCCATGGCACGGCCTCGGCGCACATCACCGCCGAGGTCTCCTGCTCCGCCAGGACCAGCAGGCGATCGATCGCGGCCGCGAACTCGGAGGTTGCCATGTAGTCGGCGTACGCCCGAAAACCCTCGTTACGCCATTGTACGTTCCGGGAATCCGGTCGGGGCTTCCGTCGTCCTCCGAGCTCCGGGAAATGGGTATAGCCTAGCCCGCTCGCCGCGAGCGACGGCCCGAGATTCTCCCTCGAGAAGTGCGGATACCGTCTGGATGCGGGAAAGGCGCGGACATCGACCAGATGTCTCACGCCTTCCCGTTTCAGAAGCTCGAGGAATTCGTCGAGACTTCTGGTCGAATGTCCGACCGTGAAAAGCTTATCGGGGCCCACGCTCCGTGAAGCTCGCGCTGTCGACGCGCGGAACGCCCGAGGCAGGCGTGATCCCTGTCGATCCCGTCTGGTGCAGCGCCTGACGGCCGAGGAGAATCCTGGTCGCCCGGACATCGTGCCCCATGTCGATTAGCAGAAGGGCGAGATCGCCGCTTCCCCACAGGAGTCCCGCCAGCACGACGAGCCGGCTCATCTCGCCCAGCAGCGTCGGGATCGAAGTGGTGCCCTGTGTCACGAGGCCGGTGATGATCTCCGACACGAGGAGCAGCAGCAGGATGATCGCCATCAGCTTGAACAGCTTGGAGAGATATCCGAGCCCGACGTACGGCTCCAGGTCCGCGAGGCGCACCGGCATCGCCGGATCGCGCTTCGGGTTGGCCGGAGTGTGCCGGTGGTCTTCGAGCGGGGTCGATGGGCTGCCGGTGGTCGTGGTCTGGTCCATTTAGCTGTCTCCTGTTCCTACCAGCGAGCGGAGTAGCCTCGCGTGTCGATATGAGTGAACGGCCCGTGAGCGGACGTTGCAGAATATACGCCGGTGCCTCCTATCAGCGAAGGGTGTGCCCGCTCGACCCGGGCTGCCGCCTCCCTGATGACGACAGCATCTGCAATATTCACGCGCCCGTCCTTGTTCAGGTCGTCCATGCCGCCGTTTCCGTCGTTGTCGATGAAAATGTCCGCCGCATCACCATACATATGGCGGCTGAGGGAGGCGCGGCCTCCGGTATCCCCGACGCCGGAGTTGTACTGAGGGGTGCGAAAGCCGCTCATGACCCGCACTCCGCCGACCTTGATTCCCCTCGATTCCAGGTCGCTCAGGATCAGCTCGAGCTTATCGATCAGCTTCGTCTCCACCACTATGTACTTGGGCCAGACGTTCTGCTGATCGTGAGGAAAGAAATCGCGCAGCTTGAAGTGGTCGGACAACCTGGTGTTCTGCGTCTGCTGGGTCACCTCGATGAAGCCGTTGGGCGGCTCGTAGATGACGCCCGGGCGGACTTTCTTCGCCGCCGGCCAGTTGCCGATGTAATAGAGGCCGAGGCGCCCGCCCTTCTTGTCCGCCGCGGGCCGGAGAGTGATGACGCTGAAGTCGGCCAGGGGCTTGATCGCGTTTCCCACCTTGAGGGCCAGGCTCCAGATCCCCGCCCTGCGAGGCGCGGAATAACCGGACGTCGGCTCGGCGGTGCCGCCCGAAGAGAAAGTCGTCACCGCTCCGGCCGTCAGCGTGTCGGCCAGGATCGGTGAGACGGGCGTCCCCGGCTGCTGAATCCTGACTCTCAGCTTGCCGCTTTCTCCGCGCGCGGGCGCCGCGAGTGCAGCCAGCGCCGCATCGGTGAGATAGGCGACCGAAGGCGCCCCGGTCTCAGTGAGGGCGGTCGTGATGCGTGAAGTGGCCGGGGTGATCGGTCCCGGTTCGCCGGTCGCGCGCGCGCGGGCGATCGACCACGACCAGCCCATCGCGAAGAGGACGAGCAGCAAGACCGAGCCGCCGTTGAAAATTCTTTCTGCCGTACCCGACGGTCGGCGAAACCCGCGCGGCCGCGACTCCGGAAACGCGAGCAGCCTGACGCCGCCAGTTGACCTGACCAATTGAGCAGTTGAACTTGAACGTCTCTCTTTCATTCCACCTCTCTAATAAATGCAGGTATTCACAGACCTCTTTCAGCGGCTCTCGAATCTTTCGGATCTGGTGCAGTGGGCCGGGATCTTCGGTCTGGCGGCGATCATCTTCTCGGAAACTGGCCTGCTCGTAGGCTTTTTTCTACCCGGCGACTCGTTGCTGGTTACAGCGGGACTCTTTGCCGCCCGCGATATCC
>JBKKAY010000264.1:0-6991 GCA_046714195.1 Gemmatimonadaceae bacterium | reverse complement strand
GATGCAGTAATGAAAGCTCGCGCGGGAATTCGCATTTTATGGCTCGTTGGTGGAGTGGTCATACTGGGGAGACGCCATCGAAGCCATTTCCTGCACACACGAGTGCCAGTCGAAGCTTCCAACCCGCTAGCAGCACCTCGAACCCGGGCGATCGTAGCGCTCGCGCATCCGCGTCAGGTTGAACTCGGTCTCCGTCATTATTCGGTCGCCGGTGTGCCTGGCGCGCATGTGCGACAGATAACACTCGTAATCGGGCACCCCGGCGATGGCGCGCAGCG
Source organism: Gemmatimonadaceae bacterium (assembly GCA_046714195.1). Classification (GTDB taxonomy): domain Bacteria; phylum Gemmatimonadota; class Gemmatimonadetes; order Gemmatimonadales; family Gemmatimonadaceae; genus UBA4720. Next base: position 6,713 of record JBKKAY010000264.1, on the reverse strand, counting down.
CCGACGCCCAGCGGCCGAAGAATGAAAGGAAACGCGCCCTCACTTGCCCGTGGCTCCCGTCGGCAGATAACGCTCGAACAGCTCGAAGATCCGGCGGTATTCGTCATGCCACGAGGACGGACGGACAAACGCGTGATCCTCCACCGGATAGACCGCCAGCTCCCAACGCGTCTTCTCGAGCTCGATGAGCTTCTGGGTCAGCCGCACGATGTCCTGAAAGTGGACGTTCACATCCACCATCCCGTGCGCCATCAGCAGCGGGTCCTCGAGTCCGTCCGCGAAGTAGATCGGGGAAGACCGCCGGTAAGACAGCGTGTCAGTCTGCGGAAGGTTGAGGATGTTTGACGTGTATCCCTGATTGTAGTGGGCCCAGTCGGTGACGCTCCTGAGCGCCGCACCCGCACCGAAATGCTCCTGCTCGGTGAACAGCGCCATCAGCGCGATGAATCCGCCGTAGCTCCCGCCGTAGATGCCGACGCGCTCCGGGCTGATCCCGAAATTCTTGTTGAGGTATCGCGATGCATCAACGTGGTCCTGCAGGTCGCGGTCGCCCATGTAACGGTAGATCGCCGTCCTCCAGTCGCGGCCGTAACCGTCGGAGCCGCGATAGTCGAGGTCGAGCACCGTGTAGCCCTTGGACGCGAGCAGCTGATTGAACATGTACTCGCGTGGATACGACGACCAGAAATGACCGACGTTGTGCAGGTAGCCGACGCCGTGCACGAAGATCACCCCGGCGCCGTTCGACTGCGCCTTCATGTCGCTGGGCCGATAGATGTGGGCCGGCACCTGCACTCCATCCGACCCGGGTATCATCACCAGCTCCGGAACGATCCACGGGTACGAAAGCCACTCGGCGCTCGGCGAGGTGGTGAGCTGTGACACCTCAGCTCCCGCCTGATTGCGCATCAGGAACAGCTCGGGCGGGCGGTTGACGTACGAGTGGACATCGGCGATCAGCCGATCATCGTCCGACACGACCGCGTCGTGCTTGCCCTGCCTGGCTGTGATCTTCGCTCTCGCTCCGCCGGCGGCCGGCATGCGATACAGGTGCTCCTCGAACGGTGACACCTCATTGGTCGTGAGGTAGAACGACCTCTCGTCCTGTGAGAGCGCGGCGTCGCGCACTTCCCAGCGACCCGAGGTGAGCTGTCGTTTTCCCGTTCCATCGGCCTGGATGGAGTAGAGGTGACTGAATCCATCCGCCTCGGAGGTAAACCATATCCGCCGGCCCGAATCGTACCAGCCGATGCACTGGCCGCATGGACCACCGACCCACGCCGTGTCCCGAAGCGTCTCGATGTTGCTGAGAGCGCCGGACGGATCCACCAGGAGTGTCAGGCGCGATTTGTTGTCGCCGGTGTAAGCTCGGATGAGGCCTCGCGTTCCTGCGTCGTTCCAGCCGGCCAGGGAATAAAAGCCGCTCGCGGTGTCCGCGCCGAATGGCTTGAGCCAGACCGCGTTTCCGCTCGCAATCGTGATTACGCCAACGCGGCCCTTCGCCGGGACATCGCCCACCTTGGTGCGGACCCGCAGATCTTCGGTGTAGCCACTGCGCGTGATGTACTGCGGCACCTCGGTCTGACGGTTGCCGGCTGACGGAGTGCGGGTAGCCACCAGCACGGCGTTTCCGGTTGGTGACACTGAGAAACCCGTCACCTCTTCACCACGCTGGAGATAGAGTGGCTTGAGTCCGAGCGACTCGCGGAGCCGGCGCTCGGCCCGAGCGATGCTGTCGGAGCGAATGCGGTCACGCACCGCCTCGAACAGGTCGCGCTGCTGCTGCTCGAGCCGGCCGCGCTGACCCTCGGCCTTGGCCGAGTCGGTCGGCTCCGGCCCTGAGCGGATCTCCGTCAGCTGTCGGAGAAATCCAGTCGACAGACTTATCGCGTGGACGTTGTTGTCCCTGATAAAGAAGATCTGGTCGTCCCGGGCGGAAAACTGCGGGCTACGCTCGGAGGAGACGGTCTGCGTCACGCGCCTGGTGGTGCCGGTGGTGAGATCGTTGATGTAGATGTCGCCGTTGAACTCGACGGCCGAGAGACGCCTGTTGTGCGACCTGCCGCCGCGGGCGAACTGCGGCCCGCTGGAATCGACCTGCTGGATCGACATCCGCTCGGGTTTGGCGCCCGGCACCGCGCGCACGCGATACTGCGCCGGCTGCTCCCGCCAGTCCTTTCCGGCCTCAACCCAGGTGAAGTAGATCCACTTGTTGTCGGCGCTCCAGCGGACGTTCTCCGGCTGACGGCCGTACAGCTCGGGCCCGCGCATGATGTTCTTGATGGAGAAGTCGAAGGGTTTGGCGGTCTGCGCACCGGCGGTCGCAGGACCGAGGATGAGCGCGGCGACGCTCATCGCCCGCGCCGTCGGGAGAAAAGAGCACTTGGGGTTGCGTCTCATGATGTTGGTGCGTGCCTCAAGGAGTTGTCGGCGTCGGTGAACGCCATGCTGCGATTGTCGTCGCGCACGAGCGCGACGCCAAAGATGATCATCCAGAGCGGCAGAAGGTAGTTGTTCACCTCGGCGACCGGGCTCACTACACCGGTCACGTTCCGGAACAGTCCGATCAATCCCAGGGCGGCGCTGAAAACCCCGAAGTATCCGACCCAGCGCGGGAACCGGCTGCCCGCCGCCAGCATCGCGAGAGCCGAGAGCAGGAAGAAAATGCTGAAGCACAGCTCACCGAGGAACTCGCCGAGATAGTTGCCGAGGTAGCTGTTCAGTCCGGCAAAGGTCGCTGCGATTGCGGCGAGCAGCGCGAACAGGAGCGCGACCACCATGCTCCCTTCGCGGCCGTCGCGAAGCGCGTAATACGCTCCCACCCCCGCCGGCACGAAAATCAGAGGCAGAAAGCCGTACAACGCCCATACGGCGCGCCCCGTCCCTCCCGTCGCCAGCAGCCTCGGCAGAACCTCGGCCGCGGTTCCATCGAGAATCGCGGGATAGTCGAACTGTATCGCCAGTTAGGTGAACACTCCGAGAAACGCCAATGCTCCGGCGACGAGAGCGATCCCTCCGGCACGCACTACGGTTACGCTACGCCGCATACGATACCTCCGAGCTCCGCATTTCCTTTTTTCCACGCAACACCAGGAGCCATTCGTGCGCTGAGGCAACGAGGATCACGACAACGGAGATGAGAAAGAAAGCCGCAACGGCGGCATCTATCCGGTCATTGAGGATCATCCGGCTCGCGTCCGCGGCGGATCTCACTCCGGCCGGCAGCGCCTGTCCGTCGAGTTTCTCCCCGAGCATTCGCGCGTGCGCGAGAAATCCGAGCCTTGGATCAGGCGAGAAAATCTTTTGCCATCCGGCCGTCATCGTCACCGTCACGAGCCACACCAGAGGCAGAAGTGTCACCCACGCATATCGCGCCTTGCCCATCTTGATGATGATCGTCGTCCCGACGCAGAGCGCGACCGCCGCCAGGAGCTGATTGGAGATTCCGAAGAGTGGCCACAGCGAATTGATCCCGCCAAGCGGATCCATCACACCCTGATACAGAAAGTAACCCCACATCGCGACAACGATTCCGCTCGAGATCAGGACAGCCGGATACCACGACAAACGCCCGATTGGCGCCCAGACGTGCTTGAGCAGGTCCTGGAGCATGAATCTGCCCACACGCGTGCCGGCGTCTACCGTCGTCAGGATGAACAGCGCCTCGAACATGATCGCGAAGTGGTACCACAGGGCCATCGCGGTCGGCCCGCCCAGCACGTTCGAGAAGAGATGTGCCATCCCGACCGCCAGGCTCGGCGCTCCGCCAGTTCTCGAGAGGAGTGAGGTCTCGCCGACCTGGTCGGCCAGCAGCTGCATCTGGCCCGGCTCGAGCGTAAAGCCCCAGTTCTGAATTGCGGCAGCCGCGCTGGCGGCGGTAGTGCCGATCGCGCTCACCGGCGCGTTGATCGCGAAGTAGACGCCGGGTGTGAGCACGCATGCGGCGATGAGGGCCATCACCGCCACCAGTGATTCGGTGAGCATTCCGCCGAATCCGACCAGCCGGGCGTCGCCCTCGCTCGCCAGCAGCTTGGGCGTGGTGCCCGATGCGATCAGGGAATGGAATCCGCTGATCGCCCCGCACGCGATAGTAATGAAAGCGAAAGGGAAAATTTTCCCCGCGAACACAGGTCCCGTGCCGTCGGTGAACTGGGTGAGCGCGGGCATCTGCAGGGGCGGCAGCACGATGACAATCCCCAGCGCCAGCGCCAGCACCACGCCGATCTTGACGAAGGCGGACAGGTAGTCGCGCGGCGCCAGCAGCAGCCATACCGGAAGCACCGAGGCAAAGAAGCTGTACGCCATGATCAGGAGCGCCAGCGTCTTGCCCGAAAGGGTGAACGCGGGGGCGAGATCGGGATTCTGCGCCACCCACCGTCCGGCGTACACCGACAGAACGAGGAGGGCGAGCCCAATGCCACTCGCCTCGAGAACCCGGTGCGGACGGACCCACCGCATATAGACTCCCATCAGGAGAGCGGTGGGGATGGTGAGGCCGATGGTCACCACGCCCCACGGGCTGTCCTTGAGCGCGTTCACCACGACCAGAGCGAGCACGGCAATCAGAACGATCATGATGCCGAGGACCGAGACCAGCGCCGTGAATCCCGCCACCGGCCCGATCTCTTCTTTCGCCATCTGTCCGAGAGATTTTCCGTCCCGACGCACCGATGCGCAGAGGATGACGAAGTCCTGGACGGCGCCGCCGATCGCGACGCCGATGATAATCCAGAGCGCCCCAGGCAGAAATCCGAACTGGGCGGCGAGAGTCGGCCCGACCAGCGGGCCAGGGCCCGCGATCGCCGCGAAGTGGTGGCCGAACACGATCCACCGGTTGGTCGGAGTGAAGTCCCGGCCGTTGTTGAGGCGGACGGCGGGAGTGGGTCGCGCTGGATTCAGCGCGAAGATCTTTGTCGCGATGAAGCGGCTGTAAAAACGGTACGCGACGGAGTAGGTGCATACCGCGGCCACCAGTAGCCACGCCGCGTTCACCGGCTCGCCGCGAGTGAGCGCCAGCCAGGCGAAGCTCGCGGCGCCGACGGAAGCGACGAGCAGCCAGCCGAGAATCCTGCCGATGCGCGGGATTTCGAGGGAGTGCATTCGGAGGAAAAGTTGTCTGTCGTCGTCCGCCATGGTTAGTGCCGCGCGCTGGGTTGGTTATTCGTTAACTTTCCTGCCGGCCCAACCAGTGAGACCGTGAGACCCTTCTTCAGCCTTGTAGCCGCTGCGATGCTCGCGGCCTGTGCGAAACAGCCGACGAACCAGGTGTCGGCCGCGGGAGAGCGTCCGTCGCCTACGGCAACGCGTCCGCTCGAGCGGATGGCGGGTCAGCAGCTGCTGGTTCTTCCCGTTCAATACCTGTCGTTTCTCGACAGCCTCGGCTGGCAACAGGCCGTCCCAAACCGGTCCGCCTACCTGGCCAGGCTCGACACCGTCATTGCGTCCACGCTCACCGCGCGGGGGCTGGGCGGGTCATGGATCTTCGGGCCCGAGGTAACCCGCTCCGCCCGCATGAACAGCATCCTGATGCCGGACGCCCGCGCGCTCTCCGCTGAATGGTTGCGCGGACGGCTGCTCTCCGATCAGACCGTGCGCGATCCGCTTGCGTCGCAGGTCCGCTCTCTGGTGGGACTCAAGGGATCGCGCTACGCGCTCCTCCCGGTGGAGCTGCGCCTCGAGGGAAAGGGTGGTACAGGCGTTGCGATTCTGAGACTCGTGATGATCGATTCACGGCTGGCGCAGGTGAGGTGGGTGGGCGAGGTGAGGAGCGATCCCTCCGCGACGTTCTCGCCCGCGCTCTTGGCGAGTGTCGCCGCCCGTTTCGCGGATCTGGTTGCCGAGCCCTAGCCCAGCGCAGGTGAAAGAGGCGGGCGTGACGACCATCTTCCACGTCTCGGACCTTCACTTCGGCTGGCCGGCGGTCCCCGAGCAGATCGAGGCGATCGAGCAGACGATTCAGGCGGATCGGTTCGACGTCGTCGCCATCTCCGGTGACCTCACCCAGCGCGCCAGAGCCGGCGAGTTCCAGCGCGCGGCGGCGTTCATCCGCGACGCGGCGAAGGTGAGCCGCGTGATCACCATCCTCGGCAACCACGACGTCGCATGGTGGCGGGCGCCTCTCGGATTGGGAAACAAGTCGAAGGTCTACGAGAACTACCGCACGTTCATCGACACCAATCTCGAGCCCGTGCTTCACGTGCCGGGAGTCACGCTGGTCGGGATCAACACCGCCCACGGCGTGACCAGGCGGACGCTCACCTGGAACCTCCGCGACATCTCGATCATCGGCGACATCAAGAAATCGCAGCTCGACCTCGCACGCACGATCTTCGAGAAGGCGCCGGCGGGCGACGCGCGTGGGATCGTGATGCACCACAATCCGGTGCGGGGCGAGCTGTCCGGACGCCACGGTCTCAAGAGCACCCAGAAGATCCTCGGAATGTTTGCCGAAATGGGGGTGGACCTGGTGCTGTGCGGCCACGACCACCAGGAATCGGTGCATTACATCGAGCATACGAAGAAGGGGACGGTCATATCCACAGCGGGGACGGTGTCGAACCGCTCGCGCGGTGGCCGCCCTTCGTCCGTCAATGTGATAGAGATCAGCCCGAAGACCATCGAGGTCCATACACGCGTCTGGGCAAGAGACTCGCGCAGCTTCGTCCGAGGTCCGCACAAGTGCTTCAAGCGCTAGCGTCCATGTGGCGGCACAG
>JBKKAY010000263.1:0-3908 GCA_046714195.1 Gemmatimonadaceae bacterium | reverse complement strand
CAGGGCCAGTTCCATCGGCGCGCGGAGCAGCTGGCGCGTCCGGGCGCAGGTGGTCGGCCGCGCGGGATGAGACGCGCTGGTCCGAATGGCGGAGCCCGCCCATAGGACAACGGCCCCCCGGCGCGCTAAATTGGTCGTCGTGCCCGGGTGGCGGAATCGGTAGACGCAAGGGACTCAAAATCCCTCGGCCTCAAGGCCTTACGAGTTCGAGTCTCGTCCCGGGTACTTGGCTTTCGGTCAGCGGGATTTCCCGACTGATCACTGGGTTGGCGCCAGCCGATCGCCGCGTGCTCCGCGGATCCTCGCCACCGTTCGTCTGGTGAAATGACGGACCTGATCGGGCAGCTCATCGAAGTAGGTGTAGAACACCGGCGTCACGTAGAGCGTCACCAGCTGCGAGAACGCCAGGCCTCCGACCACCACGATGCCGAGCGGACGGCGCGCATCACTGCCGGCACCCGTGCCTATCGCGATCGGGAGCGTCGCCATGAGCGCCGCAAACGTCGTCATCATGATCGGACGGAATCGCACAATGGCGGCCTCGACTATCGCCTCGGCCGGTGTCTTGTTCTCCTTGCGCTCGGCCTCGAGGGCGAAGTCGATCATCATGATCGCGTTCTTCTTCACGATTCCTATCAAGAGGATCAGCCCGACGAATCCGTAGACGTCGAGCTCCATCCGGAATAGCCATAGCGCCAGTAGCGCCCCAAAGGCGGCGAAGGGGAGGCCCGTGAGTATGGTCGCCGGGTGGATAAAGCTCTCGTAGAGAATTCCAAGAACCATGTAGATGACGAAGATCGCGAGCACCAGCAGAGCGAACAGTCCCTGCTGACTCGCAGCGAAGGCCTGCGCTGTTCCGGAGAAGCTGCCAATGACATTCGCTGGCAGTGTCTCCGCTGCGGCGGCCTCCACTGCGGCAGTTGCCTGCGACAGGGCGACACTCGGGCGCATGTTGAACGAGATCGTTACCGAGGGCAGCTGGCCCGCGTGCGTGATCGCGAGCGGACCGATGTTCTCCCTCATGTTTGCGACCGCGCTGAGGGGCACCAGTTGACCCTGTTGGGAGCGGACATAGAGCATGCCGAGAGCCGAGATGTCCCGCTGATACTCGGGGAGCAGCTCCATGATCACCGTGTACTGATTGTTCGGCGTGAAGATCGTCGACACCTGCCGCGATCCGTAGGCGTCGTAGAGGGCACTCTCGATCTGTTCCGCCGTGACTCCCAGCGAAGCGGCGCGGTCGCGGTCGATCTCGACGAGGACCTGCGGATTGGCGATCTGGAGATCGCTGGTCACATCCTGGATCTCCGCAATTGCCTGCATCCGGGCTTCCATCCTTTCGGCCGCAGAGTCGAGCGCCTCGATGTCGGGGCTCTGCAGCTGAAATTGGTACTGACTGCCGGAGGCGCGGCCGCCGATCTGGATCGCCGGCGGTATCTGCATGAAGACGTTCATCCCGGGAATGCCGGAAAGCTTGGGCCGTAGCCCCGCCACGATCTCCTCGGCACTCGCCCTTTCCCCGTGGGGCTTGAGGGCGAGGGTAAAGCTCCCCTGGTTTGAGTTTCCGCCAAAGCCAGCTCCTACCGAAGACCTGAAGCCGGCGATGTTGGGGTCCTTCGCAATGATGCCCGCGACCTGCCGCTGAAGCCTGACCATTTCGGGAAACGACGTTCCCTGGGCCGCCTCGGTCCGCACGGCGATCTGACCGGTGTCGGCGGTGGGAATGAAACCGGTCGGCACGATCTTGAACAGGAAAAACGTGCCGACCAGTACCGCCAGCGAGAACATCACCGAAGCGAAGCGGTGTCGCATTACCCACCCCAGACTCGACGCGTATCGCGCGACAATCCGGTCGTATGCTCTCTCTGTCGCGTTGAACAGGCGACCGTGCTCGTGGGAAGGTGGGCGAAGGAACCGGCTGCAAAGCATCGGCGTGAGCGTGACCGACACGAAACCGGACACTAGAATTGCCGTTCCGATCGTGACGGCGAATTCGTGGAACAGGCGGCCGATGATTCCGCCCATGAAGAGCAGGGGAATGAAGACAGCAGTCAGCGACACCGTCATGGCGAGAATCGTAAATCCAACCTCGGCGGATCCCTCGAGAGCGGCCTGCATGGGTTTTTTCCCCATCTCCAGGTGCCGGACGATGTTCTCGAGCATCACAATCGCGTCGTCGACGACGAACCCGACCCCGAGAGTCAGGGCCATGAGCGTGAGGTTGTTGAGCGAGTAACCCAACAAGTACATCACCGCAAATGTCCCAACGAGCGACATTGGTAGCGCAAGGCTCGGGATCACCGTCGCAGAGACGTTGCGGAGAAAAATGAAGATCACCATCACTACCAGGAACAGAGTGAGCATGAGAGTGAACTTCACTTCGTGTACGGAGTCCTGGATCGAAACCGAGCGGTCGAAGAGCGTCTGCACGTCGACGCTCGGGGGAAGGTCCGCGCGCAGGGACTCGACCAGCGAGTTGACGCCGTTTGCCACCGCCACCGTGTTGGTACCGGGCTGCCGCCGAATGGCGAGTATCACTGCACGGTCGTCGTTGTACCATGTCGCGACCTTGTTGTTCTCGACATCGTCCGTGACGTTTCCCAGCTCCTCGAGTCGCACCGGCGCGCCGTTCCGGTATGACACTACGATGCTTCTGAACTCTTTCGCGTTCTGGAGCTGACCATCTGCAACGATCGTAGAGGCGCGATTGGGTCCAAAGAGTGTTCCGGTCGGCATGCTGACGTTCTGCGCTCTAATCGCGTTGGCGACTTCGTCTATTCCGATCCCGCGATTGGCGAGAGACGTAGGGTTGAGCTGAATCCGAACCGCGTACTTCTGGCCCCCGAACACCTGCACCTGGGCGACACCCGGGACCATGGAAATTCGCTGGGCCAGGAATGTGTTCCCGTACTCGTCCAATTCGGAGAGCGGCAGGGTTTTGGAGGTCAGCGCGAAAAAGAGGATCGGCGCATCAGCGGGATTCACCTTCTGGTACGACGGAGGAAGAATCCCGAGCGGCAAGCTCCGCAGGACACCGGACATTGCCGCCTGAACGTCCGCGGCGGCCGCATCGATGTCGGTGTCGAGGGTGAACTGGATCGTGATCTGAGTCCGGCCAAGCGAGCTCGTCGACGTCATGTTGTCGATGCCAGCGATGGTGGAGAACGCCTTCTCCAGCGGCGTAGCGACGGATGACGCCATCGTCTCCGGACTGGCGCCCGAAAGATTCGCGCTCACGCTGATCGTAGGGAAATCCACCGCCGGCAGATCGTTTACCGGAAGGCGCTGATACGCCGCGGCACCAAAGAACAGAATCCCGAGCATGACCAGCACGGTCATCACGGGCCGGCGAATGAAGAGCGCTGTCATTGCTCGCTTGGCTTGAGGGTCACTACTGGTGCAGGCCCGCTTGGCTTAATGGTCACCTTTGCTCCCTCCGCGAGGCGCGATTGGCCGTCGAGGATGACCTGTTCTCCCTCGCTCACGCCGCTGGCAATGACGGCGACGGAGTCGACAGTTCGCGCAACCTGCACAGGGCGCTGTACGGCGAAACTGGCCGTATCCACCATGAACACGTACGTGCCCTGCTGACCTGTCATCACTGCACGCGCGGGCAGCGTCAGCGCGTTTGCCTGGACGTAAAGCTCGAGCGCAACCTTCACAAACTGGCCGGGCCACAGCGCCCCTGCGGGGTTGGTAAACCGTGCCTTCAGCAGAATGGTCCCGGTGGTCGAGTCCACGTTGTTGTCAACGAATGCGAGCGCGCCCTCCAAGGGCGTGCCCGAGCCTTCTGAAGGCACCACTCTCACCGACAGCGCGTTGCCGCCACGATAGTACCGCTGAATCTCGGGAAACTGGCTCTGCGGAACGGAGAATTTGACGAGAATCGGCTGGATCTGGTTGATGAC
>JBKKAY010000262.1:0-5837 GCA_046714195.1 Gemmatimonadaceae bacterium | reverse complement strand
TCGAGATCGTGCGTGAAGGATACCCCGACCACACGGCTTTGGACCCAAAGGATCCCCACTTCGACCCGAAGAGCAAGGATGGCAATTCGGCCTGGAGCATGGTCGACATCCGTGGGGTCGAGCGGTTCTCGCAGCCGGTGGCGCTGAGCGAGATGAGAACCAGGCCCGAGCTCGCGGGAATGCCCCTTCTCAAAAAAGGAAACAGGCTGTCGGTTCAGAAAGTTGGCTCGGCCGAATGGAACGCGGTGCTGGCGATGGCTAAGGAGAGCAAGGGAGCCTGACGGCGAGACCGGCGGCTATGGGCTACGCCGCTTGTCGCCCTCGAGGGCGCTGGAGAAGAAGGGGAAGACGACTCTTTCCAGACGCTCGCGGATGCGACTGCCGTGGGTTCCCTCGTACATCTCGTATGAGTGGTCAATGCCCATAGCGGTGAGCTTCTCATCGAGTGCGCGCACGCTCACCGGGATGTCCGTAAGTCCATCCTGCCGTCCCGCATCGAAACCGATCTTCAGCCTGGCGAGGCTGCTCGCGTAGCGCTCGACCTGCGTGAGCGGTGGAGTCCACCGCGCCGAGACGGCGGAGTCGGCGAGGAGGCTGTCGTTCCGGGAGATGAAGGGGTAGGCGACGAAAAATGGCGGGCGATCCGGAGCGGGTGAATACACAGCAGCGAGTGCAATCAAGAGTTTCCCTTGGAACGCCACAGACTTGATCTCCGAGGTGTCCTTCGCCGCCAGCACTTGCTTCCATGTCTCGGCGCGCCCGGGAATCGACAGGTCCGAGCGTGCCGCGCTCAGACAGCAGGGACTGAGCGCGTAGACAGCCGAGAAGACCTTCGGGTTCCGCATTGCGAGGTTGAGGGCCCCGTATCCGCCCATGGAATGCCCGGCCACTCCGCGGCTCTTGGGCTTGGCGATGGTGCGGTACCGGCTATCGATGTGGCGGACGAGATCCTTTGCTACGAAATCCTCCCAGTTCCCGGTGGTGGGGGAGTTGGCGTAGAAGCTGCCATCAAAGAGGTTGCGGGCGTTGGGTGTCACGACGATCATCGGCTGCGCTTTTCCGGCGGCGATGAGGCTGTCCATCGAGATGCGGACATTGAGGTCCTGGTACGCCCCCCGGATGAAGGCCTTGTGGTCGGCCGAGAAGCCGTGGAGCAGGTAGATCACCGGGAAGCGCCGCCCGGGCTGTGCCGAGTACTCGGGCGGGAGGTACACGGAAACGGCTCGCCTAGCGGAGTCGCCAAGGAGATTTCCGCGCAGCGAGGGCGCGGAGACCTCGATGGTGTGGGTTACGCCTCCGCCGGGCTGGGCGAGCGCGGCGATTGCCGGGGTTAGCACGGCGATCGACAGGAGTGAGATGCAGATGCGAGGGAGCAGAGGCGTAGACCCGAGTTGCGAGGAAGTGCGGTGTTATCGCTGCCGGTGTTGCGCTAAATTTGGTGTAATCAACTGGAGAACAGGATGCCGAAGCCGGGTACGACTGTAGCACCGAAGAAAAAGGATAGCACGAAGGCGGGTTCTGCCCCCACCGCCGCCGCCGACTCCGCTCCCAAACCCGCGGCCCGCCCTTCCGGCGCTGCTGGCAGCCTGGAAGTAACGGATACCCGCACCTCCAGGAAGTACACCATCCCGATTGCGGACAGCGCGATCCGGGCGACCGAGCTGAAGAAGCTCAAGACGGACGAGCCCTATGACCTTGGTCTCGTCAGCTACGATCCCGCTTTCCTCAACACCGCTTCCTGCCGCAGCGCCATCACTTACATCGATGGCGACAAGGGCATCCTGCGTTACCGTGGGTACCCGATCGAGCAGTTGGCCGAGAGCGCGAGCTTTCTCGAGGTAGCGTGGCTGCTGCGGCATGGTGAGCTGCCCGATCAGAAGGAATACGACCAGTTCGTCCACAACATCACGTTCCATACCTACGTGCACGAGAACATGCGGAAGTTTCTCGAGGGCTTCCGGTACGACGCGCACCCGATGGCGATGCTGAACAGCTCGATCGCCGCCCTCGCATCGTTCTATCCGTCGGCGCGAAACATCTTCGACGAGACCGAGCGCAACATCTCCATCGTCCGCCTGCTCGCCAAAACACCGACGATCGCGGCCTTCTCGTACCGCCACGTGAAGGGACTGCCGTTCGTCTACCCCGACAACCGACTCTCCTACGTGGAGAATTTCCTGTCGATGGTCGCACGGATGACGGAGTCGAAGTACGAGGCGAATCCGATCTTCGCCCGCGCGCTCGAGATTCTCTTCATTCTGCACGCAGACCACGAGCAGAACTGTTCCACCAACGCCGTCCGGGCCGTCGGATCTTCGCACGTCGATCCGTTCTCGGCCGTCTCGGCTGGAGTCGCCGCGCTGTTCGGTCCGCTCCACGGCGGAGCCAACGAGCAGGTTCTCCGCATGATCAAGGAGATCGGCAACGTCAAGAACGTCCCCGCCTTCATCGAGAACGTGAAGAGCGGGGAAGGCGGAAAGCTGATGGGCTTCGGCCACCGCGTTTACAAGAGCTACGATCCGCGCGCCAAGATCGTGAAGAAGCTCGCCGACGAAGTGTTCAAGGTCGTCGGCGTCGACAAGGACCTGGAGATCGCGCTCGAGCTCGAGCGGATCGCGCTCTCGGACGACTACTTCATCTCGCGGAAGCTGTACCCGAACGTCGATTTCTACACGGGACTGATTTACCGCTCGATGGCGTTTCCGACGGACTTCTTCACCGTCCTGTTCGCGATCGGCCGGATGCCGGGCTGGCTCGCCCAGTGGGAAGAGATGCTGCTCGACAAGGAGCAGAAGATCGCCCGCCCACGGCAGATCTACATCGGGCCGCCCGAGCGGCCGTACAAGAGCCGGCTGAAGGGCGCGCGGTAGCTAGCGCCCTCGCGTCCCCGCCCCTCCGGGCCGGCTCTTAACCACCGAGAGCTTGACCTGCGACGGGTACTGCTTCGAGTGGTGGACGACATTGTTCGCCGTCACGCCTAGAGTCTCGTCGTAGTTCTTCCCGCCCGTGTTCAGATTGCGGTCGAAGCGCGGGAAGTTGCTGTGGCCGCAACAGCGCGTCAATTGCAGGAAGGAGGCGCGAGATCGAGGTGACTACTTAGCCTGGCGCGAAGGCGTCGACACCCTCTGCCTTGAGCAGCGCCTGCTTGACGCCCGGCAGGCCGCTGTAGCCGCCGATCGATCCGTCGTTCATGACCACCCGGTGGCAGGGAACGACCACGGCAACCGGATTTGCGCCGCACGCCTGCGCGACGGCGCGGGTCGCCTTGGGCCTCCTGATCGCCTGCGCGACATCCAGGTAGCTGTGCGTCTTGCCGGGGGGAATGGCGAGTAGCTCGTTCCACACCTCGAGCTGGAACGGAGTGCCGTGAAGATCCAGCGGGAGCGCATCGTCCAGTCCCTTTCCCTCTATCCGGGCGAGCACCGTCCTGAGGGCCGGCTTCAATGCGTCGTCGTCGCGCCTGATCTCCGCATTCGGAAACCGTGCGCTCAGCTCACGCTCGACGTCCACCTCCGACTTCCGGATGCTGACGGTGCAAACGCCCTTCTCGGTGCTCGCGACGAGAACTTCGCCGAGCGTGCTGTGGCCGGAGGTGAATCTGATTTCCATGTGTCTATCCGGTGACTGGTTGAGCGCCGTCGAGATTGAATGAATAATCCGGATTTCGAACATCCGCGACATCTTATCGCCGGTAGCCTGGTCCTTTCAGCGCGCGTCCGGGCAGTGCCCGCGTCATTTGCCCCGCGTCGATGACGGGCACTCCATTCACTATCACATAGCTCACGCCTGTCGCCGTTTGCGACGGCTCCTCGAAAGTGGCGCGGTCGATGATCGTCGCCGGATCGAAGACCGTGATGTCGGCGTACATCCCGGGCCTGAGCAGCCCGCGATCCGCAAGTCCAACTCTCTGTGCCGCGAGCGAAGTCATCTTCCGAATCGCGAACTCGAGCGGGATCACCGAATCCTGGCGCACGTAACGGCCAAGAATCCGCGGGAAAGTGCCAAAGCCGCGAGGGTGGCCGCGCTCTCCCCATTTGCCCGTCGAATCCGGACTCCGGGCGCCTGCGTCCTGACCGACGGAAACCCACGGCTGCTTCATGGCATACCGGAGCGCATCCTCGTTGAACGAGAAATAGATCGCGCTGGTGCGTCCGCCGTCGGCGATGAGGAGATCGAACGCCGCTTCATACGCGTCGGTCTGGCCACGCATTGTCGCGACTTCGGGAAGCCTTTTCCCCTGGTATTGCTTCAGGGAATCCGCGCCGACCTCGTTGACCATGGTGCCCGCGGAGGTACGAATTCCGGCCGCGCTGTCTTCGCGTAGCTCCAGCTTGAGCCGCGCGCGAATCGCTGGGTCCCGAAGTCGCGCCACCAGCGAGTCTCTCCCGCCTTCCTGCACCCAGGTGTTGAGCATTGCGGCGAGACCTGTCCCACTGGCGATGTACGGATACTGATCTGCGGTGACGTCTATTCCTGCCCTGCGTGCCGAGTCGATGATGGCTATCGCCTGTTGCATCTGCTCCAGCGACCGTGATTTGATGTGCCGGATCTGGGCCCACGTCCCCGCGCCGGAAGCGACGCGGATCGTTTCGCGCACCGCATCGAGCATGGCGGCTCCTTCGCTGCGCATGTGAGTGGCGTACCCGCCCTTATAGGGAGCGACGTATCTGGTCAGCGCGATGAGCTCCTCGGTCGTGAAGAAATTACTTGGCAGATAAATAAGTCCGGTCCCCAAACCCATCGCGCCATCGCGCATCGCCGATTCGATGAGAGCCCCCATCTGCGCCATTTCCTGCGGCGTGGGAGTTCGGTTGACGATTCCTATCACCGCTTCCCGCACCGAGCTCGTCCCGACGTAGGTCCCGAGGTTGATGGCGATGCCGGTCTTCTCGAGATGGTCGAAGTAGCCTGCCAGGGACGTCCACGGCTGGCGTGGATCGGGCGCCTCGCCGAGCATGGTGTTGGGCCAGGCGGAATAAACCTCGCCCGTTATCTCGCTGGTGATGCCCTGTGTGATCTTCGATACCGCGTGAGGCCCGCGAAGAATCGAATACTCGGAGTGGCCGAGCATGTCGATGAATCCAGGGGCGACGACGTGATCGTTCGCGTCGATGGTGCGGCGCGCGCGCAGTCCCGGAATCGATGGTCCCACGTACGCGATCCGGTCGCCGACCGTCGCCACACTTCCGCGGTACCATGGATTGCCGGTGCCGTCCACGATTCTGGCGTTGGTGAGGAGAAGATCGTAGGGCGCTCCATCGCGTCGCTTCGCGGTCGACGCGCATCCGGTCGTGACGATGATGGTGAACACTGCTAAGAGCGAAGCGGGACGAGAAAATCTCATTGGGTTCCTGGTTTTTCCGAAGGAGTTCCGTTGACTGGACGCACGCCACTTTGAATATGCCTCCGGCCGCCGCCTGTCAAATTCCGCCGGCGGCGCTACTTTCTGCGACGGCACGCAGTACTCCCCACCTCGGATGGAGCTCCAGGAATGCAGCATCGCTCGGCTCAGAAACGCGCGTACGACTCGGTACCGGCCCATGCCCTCATCGCTCTGTCTGCGTTCGTGCTTTCAGGATGCGCATCCGGTGCGCGCACCAGCGCGCCGCCGTCGGGGGCCATGCAGCCGGCGGCCGCTGAGCCCGTCGCCAGCGACGCCATGCTCCCGGTTCGGTATGACGCCGCGACTGGAAAGATGTTTCTCACCATACGCCGGCCAGGCGAAGAGATGTTGTACCTGAACACCCTGGCGGGTGGTTTGGGCGCGCTCGGTCTCGACCGCGGGCAGCTGGGTGCCGAGGCCGTCGTTCGCTTCGAGCGCAACGGTGCACGCGTTC
>JBKKAY010000261.1:0-2991 GCA_046714195.1 Gemmatimonadaceae bacterium | reverse complement strand
AGCCCGGGCATGTGAGCGCGGCCACGCGTCTTCACCACCTGAAGCTTTCGAACGACGGAATTCCGATCAACGGCCTGTGTGAGCCAGAATACACCGTCCGCAACCGTGAAGACTGGATTCCGCTGCTCTTCCGTCGCGTATTCGCCGAGCAGGAAGGAGGTTACTTCCCACGTAGTCAGGTGATGCGCGAGACGCTGGATGAACTTGTCCAGGTCGAACGGTATTTCCTGCGCAACGCCAGAGTGTCCGCCGAGCGTTCGGAATGAATCGACTACGACGATTCCCGGTTTGAGGCGCTCGGTCTCGCTCACGATCCGCTTTAGCACTTCGTCCAAATCGCGCTCCATGACCTCCGCGCTCAAATTGATGAATTGGATTGCAGAGCCGGCCAGATCAGGATCAAAGAAGGTGAACTGCCGCTGATATCGCAGCATCTTGATTGCCGGCTCGCCGAGAACGGTGAAGTACAGCGAGGGCCGCTCGACAGTCGCGTTCGCGAACATGATCTGGTGCGCCAGCGTCGTTTTTCCCGAACCGGGTCCGCCTGCAATCAGATTGAACGAGTATTCGGGCAAGCCGCCACCGAGCACCAAATCGAGGCCGGGCACGCCGGTGGGAAGACTCCGAATTACGGGTCGCTCCCCTTTCTTCACGCTTGCTCCCGCTTGCCAGACGAAACAGAGCCGGTGTCGGCTGCGGTCAGACTGCGCTCGATGAGTTTCATTGCTATGTCGTCTCCGGTGAGTCGGCCAAGAATCTCTACCAGGCTGGCGAGCATCGACTCGAGGGCATCGGCGGCGGCCGGGTCGCCGTGCGCCATGATCGCCTCCGCCACGCCCTCGATATAAGGGTCCGAGCGGGCGTGCAGCTGAATCGGCTCGAGCGCCGGGTGCTCGGGCCGCGCCTGCGACAGCGCGCGCTGGAAGAGCGCGTGACAGCCGTCGGGGCCGACCCACCGTGACAACTCCCGATAGAGATGCCCGCACGCAGCAGCCGCCGCGCGCGCGGTGGCGTCATTTCCCGCTTGCCCCGATCGGTGGCTTCTGATCAGGCGGCGCGCAGTTTGTCGTCCCGGTTCCTGGTCCCGCGACTGAGTGTCCTTGCCAGTCATGGGAGTTAAGTTATCGCTACCGCACGACTATTCAACCTTCTTGGAGCCTTTCAGAACGGGCGAACGTGCCGCCCGGTGATACCCTCACCCCTCAGCTGCTCGCGCGTCATCTTCAGCACGAGCGCCTCGAACTCGACGCTCGACAATTCTTCGCAGACACCCTTCAGACGGCGTGTGAGTCCCTTGCGCACGGAGTCTTCCCGGCTCTCGGGGCTGACATAATTTCGGTCAACGGGGTCCCAGACGGTTTCGTTAACACCGAGTACGGTATTCCTTGGAGTCGTCATTACGCCTCGCCAGGCCGCGGAGGCGTCGCCGAAGCGCCGGGGTAAATGTAGGAGCCGTTGAGGCTGTGCAGTCTCGCCTAACGGGCGTTAGGCGGCGCTAAGACAGGTAGCAAGTGCAGCCAAACTCATGATGGAATTTTCTGTCTGAAGAAAAATCCTCAGCGACGTCCGGCGAACCGTTAAATTAAATACAGACTTATCGACTGATTATGTGCGGGACGTTCCCACCAGCCCGCACTTCCGAGCTGCCTCGATTTTGATGCAGCACCCGGCGCTACTGGCGACGCCTTCCTCCGCCAGGGCGCCTATGAAACACTCCTCGATCGCTGCTCCCGGATTACGCGGAGACTTCGCGCATCCGGACGACGAAGGGTTGTTTGCCTACATCAACACCATGCGCCTCTCAGTCAAGGCAAAAGTAGCGTCTGAGCAGGAGCGCGGAATGTCGTTGTCCGAGATAGTCGTGCAGGTGCGGACGATGGTGCGTCTCGCGGAGGAAGACCGGAATCATCTGGAGCACATTCCCGTTTTCGCATTCCGCGCGGTTTCCAGACAGGCTCTGGCCTGGTGCGTGGAGGCTTATCAGCCGCTCCTCTTCGCCGCGGGCGACGTCGGCGCCATTGCCGGCGAGCACGAGGCCGACCCCTCGCGACCAGTCCTCCCCGTCACTGTCGAAGCGCTCGATCGCTTCTCCTCTCAGTCGAACACCCCAGTCAAGGACTCACAATGAACAACTACAAGGGAATTTCAGCCTATGATAAGCACCGAATCATCGCTGCCTTGAAATCGCGGGGCGCGGGCAGCTGCCCGCGCTGCCAGGACAGCCAGTGGACGGTGAGCGAGTTCTCGCGGATCGAAGTGCAGGCCACCATGGAGCGCCACAGCCTGGAGAAAACGACCATTCCGGCGATCATGATCGTGTGCCAGCACTGCGGCTTCATCTCGCAGCATGCGCTACAACCGTTGGGAGTGTGGCCTCACTCCGCGGCGGATCTGGCTGACTCTCACGCCCCCGCCTCGAAGCTGTCCACCGCTTGAGTCCCGAGGAAGGATCATGACCGTGCGTAAGTTTCCGCCCCCAGAGCGACGTCATACCCCGACCGTCGCGCGCCGCAAGGTTTCCGAGAAGGATGCTGAGCTCACGCACGCCGAGGCTCTGCTCACTACCGGGGCGCTCCAGAGCGCGATCTTCAACAGCGCCAACTTCTCGAGCATCGCCACCGACGCCAAGGGCGTGATTCAGATCTTCAACGTCGGCGCCGAGCGGATGCTCGGCTACACCGCCGCGGAAGTGATGAACAAGATCACGCCCGCTGACATCTCCGACCCTCAGGAAGTCGTCGCCCGCGCCAAGGCGTTGAGCGTCGAGCTGGGAACTCAGATCACGCCGGGCTTCGAGGCACTCGTCTTCAAGGCCTCCCGCGGAATCGAGGACATCTATGAGCTGACCTATATCCGCAAGGACAGGAGTCGCTTCCCGGCCGTGGTCTCGGTGACGGCGCTGCGCGACGCGCAGGGCACCATCATCGGCTATCTGCTGATCGGGACCGACAACACCGCCCGCAAGCAGGCTGAAGAGGCACTGCTCAAGGC
>JBKKAY010000260.1:0-7273 GCA_046714195.1 Gemmatimonadaceae bacterium | reverse complement strand
TTTACAGATCACTCCTCGGCAACTCTGTCAAAGCGGTCGAGGAGTTTTCGTTGGAGGTAACGAAGGGAGAGATACTCGGCATTGCCGGCCCCAACGGGGCGGGGAAGAGCACGCTCATCGCCATGCTTCTCGGATACCTCAGCCCGACCACCGGCACTCTCGAGATCGACGGACTCCCAGCCCGCGCCTACGTCGCGCGTCACGGCATCGGCTACCTGTCCGAGCTGATAGCGATCAATCCGAAGTGGCGGGCCGACGACGCTCTGGCGCGGTTCGCCACTCTGGCGGGGATATCCGATTCGATGGTCAGCACGAGAGTGGACCAGGTGATCGCCCAACTCGGGTTGGAAGAGCACCGGGCGAAGAAGGTAAAGGCGCTTTCGAAGGGAAACCTGCAACGCCTCGGTCTCGCGCAGGCGCTGCTTCGGGAAGAGCGGCTCCTCATTCTCGACGAACCGACGCACGGACTCGATCCGGTATGGACGCAGAGATTTCGCGACATCGTTGGACAGCTACGGAGTCCCGACCGTACGATCCTCATCGCATCGCACAACCTCGACGAGCTGCAGCGACTGGCTGACAGGGTTGCGATAATCGATCACGGCCGGCTCCAGCGGGTGGTGCGCACGGGTCACGGGCACGACCAGGCGACGGCGACACGGTTCCGGATCATCCTGGTCAGCGGAATGGAGAGGATGCTCGAAGCTTTTCCTGACGCGGTGTCGGCGGGCAACGGGGAGTTCGCGGTGACCGTCGGAAGCCTCCTGGAGCTCAATGCGTCGCTGGCAGAGCTCATTGGCAAGGGCGCTCTCGTGGCGAGCGTCGTTCCCGAGCGGTCGGCGCTCGAGCAGCAGTTCAGGGAAGCGGTGGGAGAATCGAAATGAGCCGCGGCAGACTGGCGAAGTATGCGCTCTGGCAGTTTCGGGATTTCGTGACGGAGAAAGGAATCTCGATCGTGATCATCGGAATCCTGTTGGGCTTTCTGCAGCTGCTGCCGTTTCGACTTCCCGGTTCTCCCGAGTTGACGCCCGAGGTGATTGCACGAATCATCATCAACCTGGCGAAGACCGTCGTTCTGATCTGGGTATTCATCGCGGTGAACGGGATCATCTCGAATGACCGGAAGCTCGGCTACTATCGCTTCCTGTTCGCCAAGCCGATCAGACCCTTTCACTACTATGGTCAGACCTGGCTCGTATACCTGGTCGGGATGCTCGCGGCGCTCGTCCTCCTGTCCGGACTGTTTTTCGCCTTCGCCGGACGGTTCAACGTCTGGAATCTCGTGCTGTACGCGACGCTGCTGTACATCGCTCTGGGCGGAATCGCGTTCTTCGTTTCCGCGATAACCAGACACGAGCTGCCCTTGCTCGCGGCTATCTGGCTTGGGGCCAGCGTTTTGCGGGCGATGTACGGAAACGACACCGGCTGGAGGAACCGCGCGCTCGACTTGCTGCCGCCCGTTCACACGCTTGATGGCGTCGCGACATCCCTGATCGCCACCGGGAAGGCCGACCTCGCGCACGTAATCTGGCTCGCCGGCTATGGCGCGCTCTTCCTCGTGCTCGGATTGATCGTGCTGCATCGCCGGCCGATGGCCGCATAGCATCGCGGATCCGACCAGCGCGATGAAGCCCGAAACGGTCCACCGCCTCGTCCTTCCGAATGGGCTGACCGTTCTCGTTCAGCAGGACCGGACGGCGCCCGTCGTCGCGATCGTCACCTGGGTCAAGGCTGGCTACTTCGACGAGAGCGACGAGCAGAACGGGCTCGCCCACGCCCTCGAGCACATGTTCTTCAAGGGTACCAGGGCGCGGGGCGTGGGAGACATCGCGAAGGAGACCAAAGGCCTGGGCGGCTATCTCAACGCGCACACGATCTACGACAACACCGCCTACTACACGGTCCTCCCATCCTCGGGCTTCGCCAAAGGCCTCGCGATCCAGGCCGATGCCTACGCCAACTCCATCATCGACTCGGAGGAGCTGGCGAAGGAGATGGAAGTCATCATCCAGGAGGCGAAGCGCAAATCTGACAACCCGTCGGCGGTCGCGACTGAAACTCTCTACGAGCTGCTCCACGACGCGCACCGGATGAGACGCTGGCGCATCGGACGCGAGCCCGGCCTGCGATCGTTCACTCGCGAGAAGATGAATGCGTTCTACCGCAACTTCTACCGGCCTGGAAACACCATCTTGACTCTCTCGGGAGATGTCGACGTGGACGAGGCACTCGCCCGCGTGACCGACGAGTATGGTGGGCTCAGCTCGGGAGCTCCGGCGAGATCTCCGGGACCCATCGAGCCCGACCGCGCGGATTTCCGTTACCGCGAGCTGGCGGGAGACGTCGGCCAGACGCAGCTCGTGATGGGCTGGAGAACGCCGGGCACCCTCGACTCCGACACCGCGACTCTGGACGTCGCGGCCGCGCTTCTCGGCACGGGAAGAGCATCGCGATTGTACCGCGCGGTTCGGGAGCGGAAGCTCGCGTCCACCATCGGGGCGTATGACTACACGCCTACAGAGCTCGGCGTGTTCGTCGTGCACGCGGAGACCGAGCCGGAGAAAACCGTCGAGGCTGCGCGCACCATCTGGCATCAGATGAAGCTGCTGAGAGAGGAGCCGGCAGACGCGCACGAGCTCGAGCGCGTGCGCCGCATCTTCGAGGCCCGCTGGGTCAGGCGCCTCGAAACCGCCGAAGGTCGGGCGAATTATCTGGCGGAGTGGGAGGCATTGGGTGACTGGCGCCTGGGCGACCAGTACTTCGATCGCTTCATGTCGGCCGACGCGCGCAGCGTGCAGCGCGCCGCCAAAGCTCACCTCGCCGCGGAGAAAGCGGCAGTGATCATCTATCGTCCGGAGAGCACCGGGGAGATCGCGGGCGACGCGCCCGGAATGCGCGCTCTACTCGATGCAGGTCGTAGCGAGCGCCTGAGCACGGTCCCTGTTCGTGCGTCATCGCCGACGCCAGGAACGGCCCGTGCCAGCTTCGATCGTGTGGAGGCCGGCGTATCGATCTTTCGGATGGCTGCCGGAGTTCCGGTGCTCGTGCGCCGAAAGCCGGGCGCGGCGATGGCTCACGTCGCGCTCTACATCGCTGGGGGCTCCTCCGAGGAGCCGGCGAATCTCGCGGGACTGACGCTGCTGACAGCGCGGACCATGCTCAAGGGGACCACCACTCGGACGGCGTCTCAGATCGCCGAGGACGCGGAGATGCTGGGCGCTACGATTTTCGCGGGCGCGAGCAGTGATAGCGCGGGTTGGTCTTTCTCGCTGCCGACCGCGAGACTGGCGGAAGGGCTCGAGCTGCTGGGCGATGTCGTTCAGCGGCCGACGGTTCCGGAGGATGCGCTCGAGACCGAGCGGGCCGCCGCTCTCTCCGGAGTGGCAATGGTTCGGGACGACATGTACCGCTACCCGATGAAGCTGGCGAGTGAAGCCGCGCTCCGCGGGCATCCCTACGGGATTCCGACGATGGGAACGGAAGATTCGCTTCGCGCCATCACCGCCGAGCACGCCCGTGACTGGCACCGCACGCGGATGCTCAGGTCCTCCGCCGTGATCGGAATAGTGGCGGATCTCCCTCCCGCCGAAGTGGCGGACATGGTCGCGAACCAGCTCGGCGAGCTCGTGGCGCGCGCGACACCCACGATCGCCCGCCCGGCGTGGCCGCGGGGCGTTCAATCTGTCGTCGAGACTCGGCAGAAGGCGCAGACGGCGCTTGCGCTGGCATTCCCCGCGCCATCCCGCACCGACGATTCCCGCTTCGCCGCTTCGCTGATCGCAACGGTGGCGAGCGGGCTCGGCGGCAGATTCTTCGACGAGCTGCGCGACCGGCAGTCGCTCGCCTACACGGTGCAGGTGGGAGTCAGCGAGCGCCGCGCGGCGGGAATGTTCGTCTCCTACATCGCGACATCACCCGAGAAGGAAGCGATCGCGCGCGACGGTCTCCTGGCGGAGTTCGCCAAGCTGAGAAACGAGGACGTGACGGCCGACGAGCTCGAGCGCGCGAAGCAGTACACCATCGGCTCGCACGCCATCAGCCGTGAGAGCGGGGGAGCGGTGCTGGGTGAGCTGCTCGACGCGTGGATGTTCGGATCAGGACTGTCGGAGCTCGAGGAGTACGACGAACGAGTGAGGGCGGTGACCGCCGAGGACATGCGCGAGCTGGCGAGCCGTTACTTCGATCCGGAGACGCGGGTTGAAGGGATAGTGCGGGGGAATACAACGGGCCACGGAAGCACTTAATGCCCTACCCGGTGCTCAAGGTGTCCCGCCCGCTACCGCGCTCGACTTGAGCGCGCTGTCGGCCTTCAAGATCATCGCCGTTGCAGCCCGCAATCTGCCGCTTGGTGACCTGAGCCCTCGCACCGTGTTGTAGTCTCCTGCCTCGTACACGACCAGGCCCTTGATCGGCGGCTCGGCGGTCGCCCACGCCAGCACTCCCTTGATGGCGTAGCTCTGATTGATCTCGCCGTGGATCAGGGGGTACCCTCCCGTCGCCAGAACCCAGTGCTCCTTGGGTCTCGGGAACTGGCGCATCCACCGCTGCGCTACCCGCATGTGGTTGTCGAGCGAGCGTGCTCCGTCGAACCCGGCGAAGAGCGAGAAGCCGACGACGTTGATGGGAGTGCCCGGGCGAGCCGCCCACGCGTAGAGGGTGCTGTCGCGGGTGCCGTAGCTGCTCATCGAGACGGCCACCTTGATGTTCGGGTTGACGTAGTGCGCGATCGCCGCAGCGCGTGTCAGGTAATCGATCCAGTAGTCGGGCGTCTGATCACCGAGCACGCGATCACCCTCTTCAAGTGGATCGACGGCGGGAACCAGGTAGGCCGGACGGAGCCTCCGGGCGAGACGATCGATGTCCCTGACGCGGGCGGCAGTGTATCCCGCCCGTGACTGGCGAATCACTTCTCTGCCGTTTTTCGGGTATCCCAGCGCGACGATCAACAGCGTGCTGTCGGCGCGCTTGCGCTCGATGGAGCGGGCGAGGGAGTCGAGTGCTATCCCGCGAGCGGCTTCGGGGTTGACGACCACGCTGATGACATCGACGCGCAGCGTGTCGGCGAGTGCGAGGTCATGACGAAGCGCCAGCGGAGGCGGGCCTGATCTCAGATCGGGGAAGATCTTGAGCCCGAGGCGGAAATCGCCCTCCGGGTGCTCCTGCAGCTGATCGTCCTTGTGCACCCTGTAGCTCTGAATTCCCGCAGATGCGCCGGGGATCTCGATGACGACGAGCGCGGTGAGCGCGATCGCCGCTCCGGCGAGAACGACGCGGGCGAGCCGCGTGAAGCCCCACCGCGCGGGCAACGAGGGCGCGAAGATCGGCACCTGCATGTAGAGCGGATTCCAGAGCGCCGCTGCGCCGAAGAATGCACCGAGCATGCTCGCCTGCGCCGCGTTGAGGGCGAGGGCAAAATCAGGCGGAGTACCGCCGCGCGCGATCGTGAACTTCGCGATCGCGACTACGGCGATGATGATGTTGTACACGAGGAGCGGAAATCCCAGGAGCGGTGTGACCAGCCGGCGCGCCAGGGCGAAGATGGTCTGAAGGACGAACAGACACGCGGTGAACGGCCACAGCCACGCCACCAGGAAGATGGCCCGGCCATAGAGCATCGAAGCTGCCGTGTACGCGACTACGAGTGCTGGAACCAGCAGCAGGCCGGCGAGCCCGGTGATCGTCTGGAAGCTGCGCGGAATCCGGCGCAGGTGGGTGATGCGCCCGGCCATCAGGATATCCCATGCGATCATCGCGACCGCGAGGGCCAGATAACTCGCCGCCAGCACACTCTGCGTGGTCATCGAGCGAAGCTAGACGCGCTGACGCGTGCTGGCAAGCATTTGCGGGCGACCGTATTTTTCGCTCGCATGACTCGCGGCGCCGTGTTCACTCTGCCCAATTCGATCTCCCTGTCGCGGCTCGCGCTCGCGCTCGCCTTCGTGCTGATCCCGGGGACATGGGAGCGCGTCCTGATCATCGTCGTTGCCGGCATCACTGATTTCATGGATGGGTGGCTGGCGCGCCATGAAAAGGCGGAGAGCGAGACGGGCGCTCTCATCGATCCGCTGGCGGATCGCATCTTCGTGTTCGTCGCAATTTCCGTTTATCTCGTCGAGGGTCGGTTTACCGCCAGCCAGTATTTCATTTTCCTGGCGCGTGACATCGCCACCGCGCTCGGGTTCCTCGTCGCCAAAATAATTCCCTGGCTTCGGCCAGCGGTGTTCAGGGCCAGAATGCTGGGCAAGATCGTAACCGTCCTGCAGCTGGTGGCACTCGTGGCTGTCCTGGTGACACCGGGTTACACGACGCCGCTGGTGATCGGCATCGGCATTCTGTCCGCCGCCGCGATCGTGGACTACACAGTCGCACTCTGGCGCGCGCGGGCGCGCTAGCTCGCGCTTGAAGCCGGTCGATCCCGTGAAGCTGGCCGCGTTACTCTTCGCCGCTGTCACTTTTTGCGTCGTGCCCGAAAGCGGCGGCGCGCAGGTGGTGCGTCAGGCGTTCCAGGCCGAAGGCCGAATCGATGGCATTTTTTCGGACAACACCGCGGTGCACGCGGGGTACGGGATGAGCGTCCCGCTCGGGCTTTATGTCCGCGGAGGAATAGTCGTGGGAGCGGGAGCGGGACGATATGGACTCGAGGGACGCAGCGATCTGATCGGACGGTTCAGCTTCGATCCGTTTCGTCAGAGCCGTTGGGCGCCGTACGGCGGAGGCGGACTCTCGGCGCGCTACAACTCCACCGCGGATGGTCGCGCCAAGGGCTACCTGCTCGTCTTTCTCGGCTTGGAGGGGCCATTGCCCGCCCGGACGGCAGGCTGGGTTCCGGCAGTCGAGGTCGGGTTGGGGGCCGGTGCCCGGGTGGGGGCAATCTTTCGTAGAGGCGTTCGGAGTCGGCGGTAGGACGACTGCAGACTACGGACACTATGGACTGCGGACTAACTACGGACTGCGGACTAACTACGGACTGCGGACTAATTACAGGGAAAGCATGACTTGGTAGGAATCAGCCGAGCCAGTGCTTGGCGCGAAAGCCGTCGGCGCGAGAATGGACACGCTCGAAGAAATCCGTCGCCTACTCTTGGCAATCATCCCCCGAGAGCGCGATCGGCTGATTCGTCCGTCCTACTCCTGACGGCCCGCAGCCGTCTGCCGCGCCGTTTGTCCGCACTCCGCAGTTAGTTCGCAGTCCGCAGTGAGTTCGCAGTCCGCAGTTAGTCCGCAGTCCGCAGTTAGTCCGCAGGCCGTAGTCAGTCCGCAGCCCCTAAAAGAA
>JBKKAY010000259.1:0-2794 GCA_046714195.1 Gemmatimonadaceae bacterium | reverse complement strand
TGAAGGACCTGTACGTAGAGGAGCTGAAGGACCTTTACAGCGCCGAAAGGCAGATCGTGAAGGCGCTTCCCAAATTGATCAAAGCCGCGAAAGACCCCGAGCTCAAGGCGGCCTTCAAGACGCACTTGAAGCAAACCGGAGAACACGCGAAGAGACTCGAGATGATCTGCAAGGAGCTCGGAGTGAGCCCGCGCGGGAAGAAATGCGTCGGAATGGAGGGTCTGCTCGAGGAAGGCAGCGATCTCATCAAGGAGAAGCCGGACGAGGACGTCCTCGACGCCGGGCTGATCTCCGCTGCCCAGCATGTCGAGCACTACGAGATGGCCGGTTACGGAACCGTTCGCACCTATGCGAGACAGCTCGGATACGAGGACCAGGCGCAGATTCTACAGCGGACACTGGATGAGGAAGGTGAGACCGATCACCTGCTCACCAATCTCGCGGTATCTCGCATCAATATCGAAGCCGAGGCGTAGCACCTGAGGCGCAAAAAAAGGCCGGCTCTTTCGAGAGCCGGCTTTTTTTGTTTGATCCCAAAGGTGTCAGGACCCGCGACGGCCCGATTTCATCGAGGTGGCCGGGGGCTTGTCGGCGCGCACGGTTGGGTTCGGCACGTGCTGTTGCTTTGGAATCTCGGGGACGCCGGGAGTAGGTGGCCCTTTTCGCTTCTTCGAGAAATCAGGGATGTCGGATCGACCTTTCTTTTTCATCTGGTACTCCGTGCGATCGGGTGTTGGCAGTGCGAAAGGGGGGACTCGAACCCCCACGGATTTCTCCACTGGATCCTAAGTCCAGCGCGTCTACCAAATTCCGCCACTTCCGCGCGCGGCTCAAACATAGCGTGATCGCCTTATTCCTCAAACGACGAAGCCCCTGCAGCAACGCTGCAGGGGCTTCGTCATCACCGGATACTACTCCGGCGCCCTAGTTACCCAACCGCAGATTCACCACACGCGTCTGCGTGGGGTTCTCCAGTGAGAAAACGCTCAGGCTGATGTAATCACCGGTCTTCAGGCGCTTGAGCGCTGCGTCGAGATCGGCGGGAGTCAGGATGGCGCGTCGCGGAGCAGGATACAGCACTTCGGTGATCACGTCGTTCCGCGCCAGCTCGCCTTCGGCGGGCCCGCCCGGAATCACATCGGACACGAGAACTCCCTTCACCGGTGTCCTCATGCGCGCTTGCGCCGCCAGCTCAGTGCTGACCGGAGCCACGGATATTCCGAGAGCCGGTTGCGCATTCCCCCTGCCTGCGGGCTCGGTGCGCGTTGGGGTGACGGCCGCTTGACTGGGGTTCTCAGCTTCCATCAAAGTCACGCGGAACGTTTTCCGCTGACCGTAGCGCATGACCTCGACCTCGATCGTCTCGCCCGGATTGTGATTCCGAACGATGCGCTGGAGCGTGCTCATCCGGTCGACATCCTGCCCGTCGGCCTTGACGATCACGTCGCCCGCCTGGAGGCCGGCTTTGCGGGCCGGCGAGTCGTCGTTCGGAAAATTCCGAACCAGCACGCCGCGAATCTCCTTCATGCCGGCGACCGCCGCGTCGGCGGGCGTCACGTCCTCGATCCCGATGCCAAGCGCCGGAATGCGAACGCGGCCGTGCGCGATGATCTCATCCATCACGCGCTTCGCGAGCGTGATCGGAATTGCAAACCCGTAGCCGGCGTTGTAGCCGGTCTGGCTCGCGATCGCGCTGTTGATGCCGACGACTTCGCCGCGGGCGTTCACCAGGGGTCCGCCGGAGTTGCCCGGATTGATCGCGGCGTCGGTCTGGATCAGGTCGCTGATGGCGTAGAGGTTTCTGCCATCCGGATTCATCAGCTCGGGGCCCAAGCTCCGGCCTTTCGCGCTGATGATTCCCGCCGTCACCGTATTCTCCAGCCCGAGCGGGTTGCCGATCGCCAGCACCCACTCGCCGATCCGCGCGTTGACGTCGTTGCCGAGCGGGAGAGTGGGGAAGTTGTTGCCTTCGATCTTGAGAACCGCAACGTCGGTGGTTTTGTCGTGACCCACGACGCGCGCCGTGAATACGCGGTGGTCCATCATCCGCACCGTCACGCGATCGGCGACCGTCTCACGGTCTGAGTTCGTGATTACGTGGTTGTTGGTGAGGATGTATCCGTTCGGCGTGACGAGGAATCCGGATCCCTGGCCGCGCGTCGGACGCGACTGTGGCGGGAGATCGAAGTTACGGAAGAAATCCTCCATTCCGGGCGGAACACCCTGCTGTTGCGTGCGACCGCGCTGTGGGGTGGCGGTTCCGGCGCGCGCCGCGCTGAATACATCGATCGACACCACCGCTGGCGTGACGTTGTTCGCGATGGCGACGAATGCGTTGCTCGCTTCGGCGATCGGCTGCACGATCGCGGCTGGGGGACGGCTCTGCGCGAAGCCGAGCTTGGTCCAGTTGAGGCCTGAGGCGACTATGAGTCCGCCGACGAATGCTGTCGTCGCTGCGACGACAATACGTACTCTGTTCGTTCCAATTGACATGCGACTATGTGGCTGAGGGTTGTACTGATGAGACACGATTCATCGGTAACAGGTTTCACGCCACGTCAGTAACATAGCCCCGAGGCGGAATCGTCCCGATCGTTCTCACTTCTAATTAATACGTTGGATACTCTTCAGATGCTCCAACTGTCGAGTTGCCTCAACGGCGCGTGGAATCAGGAACATTCGCAATTCCACGGCACCCCGGCTCTTTACCCTCCCCGACCCCTATAACAAAATGATCGTTATGTAACATCCCGTTACAACGATATTGATGAGCTTGAAAGTAACATTCTCGCTA
>JBKKAY010000258.1:0-3296 GCA_046714195.1 Gemmatimonadaceae bacterium | reverse complement strand
CCTACACGAAGGGCTGCTACATCGGACAGGAGACGGTGGCGCGGGTGCACTTTCGCGGACACGTGAACCGGTTTCTGCGGCGGCTGCGCTTCGTGACGCGCCCTGCCCCGCCGCGCGGCGCTCTCCTGATCGACGAGAGCGGCAAGACCATCGGCGATGTGCGGAGCGTCGCGCTGTCTCCGCGGTACGGAGGCGTCGGATTGGGGATGGTCCGGCGCGAGATCCCGCCGGGTACGACGCTCCAGGCCAAGTGGGATGGAGGGGAATGCAGCGTGCAGGTGGAGCAAAATGAAAAGGGCGCCGCTGTCTAGCGGCGCCCTTTCATCAATTACGGTAAGCGCTGTTACTTCTTCGTCGCCTTCGCGATGCTGTCCCTGCGAACGCTGTCTCTCATCATGTTCATCATCCCGCTGTCCATCGCCATTGGGGCCGGAGCCATGGCGGGGGCGGACGTATCGATGGTCGCTGCGTCATCCTTCTTGGCGGTGCATGCGGCAAGTACGAGGACTACGGCGACGAGGGCCAGGCGCTTCATTTACAAATCTCCTTGATGGAACAAGTGGGGTGAATCGCCGGTCCGTGCACGGTCGTCGTGCTCGTTTTTGGCGCGGGCGAAAATCTACCTCTTCTGGAAGACGTGTCAAGGGTAACACCCGGCTAACAGCACCTCCGCAGCGGGGCTAGATTACACTCTCGTCGGTCATTTCCCTCGGAGAATCAGGTTGTCCCTCCATCCCGAAACATTTGGCGCGCTGAAGCGCTCGGCGTTTGCTGCCCCTGAACGGAGGCTGCGTTCAGTCAAGGATGAGCTAAGGGCCAATCTCCTGACCCGGCTCGCGACCCGTAAGCCAATTTTCAGCGGGGTCGTCGGCTACGAAGAGACGGTGATGCCGCAGATCGTCAACGCGCTGCTGAGCCGCCACAACTTCATCCTTCTCGGGCTCCGGGGGCAGGCTAAGTCGCGGATCCTGCGAGCGCTCACCACCCTCCTCGATCCGGCGCTGCCGATCATCGCGGGCAGCGAAGTCAACGACAATCCGTTCGCGCCCATCTCGAAATACGCGCGCAACCTGCTTAAGGAAGCGGGCGACGACACTCCGATCGCCTGGCTCAGTCCCGACAACCGCTACATCGAGAAGCTCGCCACCCCGGATGTCACCGTCGCCGACATCATCGGTGACCTCGACCCGATCAAGGCCGCGCGCGGCGGACACATCCTGGGCGACGAGCTCACGATCCATTACGGGATGCTGCCAAGAGCGAACCGCGGAATCTTCGCGCTGAACGAGCTGCCCGATCTCGCCGGCAAGGTGCAGGTGAGCCTGTTCAACATCATGCAGGAAGGCGACGTCCAGATCAAAGGATATCCCGTCAGGCTGCCTCTGGATGTGATGCTCTGTTTCACCGCCAATCCGGAAGACTACACCGCGCGCGGCAAGATCATCACGCCGCTCAAGGACCGCATCGGCAGCGAGGTCACGACCCATTATCCGGAGTCGGTGGAGATCGGCATCGCCATCACCAGTCAGGAGGCGTGGACCGCGCGCGGAGCAGGCCAGGTGCGAGTGCCTGATTTTATCGCCGAGGTGATCGAGCGCGTAGCGTTCGAGGCGAGGATCGACAAGCGGATCGACAAGCGGTCGGGCGTCTCGCAGCGCATGCCGATCAGCGTCCTGGAGAACGTGGTCTCGAACGCCGAGCGGAGGGCGATCCGGACCGGAGAGCGGGACATCGTTCCGCGCATCGCCGACATCTATGCGGCTCTGCCAGCCATCACGGGCAAGATGGAGCTCGAGTACGAGGGCGAGCTGGTGGGCGGTCACACCATCGCGCGCGATCTGATTCGGCGCGCCGCCGACGCGACGTATCAGGACCGAGCCGGCGGGATCAACACCGACGAGATCATCATGTGGTTCGATGTCGGTGGCGCGGTGCAGGTGACTGACGACGTTTCGGTGGACACCGTGGTGGAAGGTTTCGGAGCCGTGCCCGGGCTGATGCAGGTGGTGAGCAACGCCGGGCTCGCGCGAATGGACGATCTGCCCGTCGTCGCCGCGGGATGCGAGCTGGTGCTGGAATCGCTGGTGGCGCGGAAGAAGATCACACGCTCCGATGCGGGCCAGTACGGCCGCGCGGTCGAGGAAAAGCGGCGCCGGCCCTACCAGGACTGATACGTGGCGATTCTGACCGTCTCGCGGCTCTACGGGTCGGGCGGATCGGAAGTCGCCGCGATCGTCGCGAAAAAACTGGGCTGGTCGCTTCTCGACAATGAAGTAGTCGACGCCGTCGCCGCGCGGCTTGGCATGAGCACGGCGGAGGTGCAGGCGCGCGAGGAGCGAGTGCCTTCCTTAGTCGAGCGTCTCGCCTCAGCGATGACAATGGGGACGCAGGAGTGGATGACTCCCGTTGCTGCCGCCGAGCGCCCGACGGACGAACAGCTGCTCGAAGTGACTCGCCACATCATTCAGGAAGCGATCGCACGAGGGCATGTCGTCGTCGTGGGCCGCGGTGCGCCGGCGATGCTGGCCGAGAGAACGGATGCGCTGCACGTGTTCTGCTACGCGCCAAAAAAAGCGTTGATTGCGCGTACGATGCAGCGGGATAAGCTCAGCGCGGAGCAGGCCGCGAAGCTCGTGGATGACACCAACCGCGAGCGGGAGCGGTGGGTTCGGCTCAACTGGGAGCGCGACTGGCGCGCGCACGAGAATTACGACCTGAGCGTCAACACCGAGCGGCTCGGGATAGAAGGAGCAGCGGACCTGATAATCGCGGCGGCGCGGCGGCAATTCGGACTGAGCAAAAGCAACTGAACGCGTTGTCCGCTGTCCGCTAAACGCTGACCGCTTCCCGCTGCAAACTGTAAGGACGTTATGAGGTGGCGTACGGGGGTGCAGTTGCTTGTGCCATGACCAGCGACAGTGACGTCCCGACTGCAGTGAAGCGGTGAGCTGGCGGCGTAGTCAGCTATCAGCGGACAACGTGTTCAGTTGCAGTTGCCCCAACCTTTCCCAACGACGGAAGCCGTTATCGCGGGTTCGTCGCCCAGATGGTCGTCTCCGTGACGAACCCCCGATCCGGAATCTCCAGAATGTCGACGATCATCTGGCCGATGTCGGACGCCGTGAGCTTGGTGGCATTCTCCGGCTTGGGCTTCGAGTCTTCCGTCGCGCCGAAGTTGGTGAGCACCTCGCTGGGGTTCACCTGCATCACGCGGATGTTGTGCTGTCTCAGCTCCGCGCGCCAGCACTCGGTGAACGCGCCGACCGCGAACTTGCTCGAGCAATAGGCCGATCCGT
>JBKKAY010000257.1:0-5832 GCA_046714195.1 Gemmatimonadaceae bacterium | reverse complement strand
CACTGAAATGAGACGCGCGCCTCCTAACATTGAGGTGCGCGTCTTTTTCCGGTTCTGAACCCTACATCAAGGAATTCCATGACGAAGTTTCTCCGCGTCCCGTCCCTGTTTGCCGCGGCTATGATTGTGGCAGTCGCCGGCGGCTGCGCCGATGGCGACCCACTCGGACCGGACAACGGTGGAATCGAGCCAGGTGATGTGACGATAACGACCGACATCACCGGCAATCGCACTTTTTTCGCTGACACCACCTACACGCTTTCCGGCTTCATCAAGGTCGCGAACAACGCGACGCTGACAATTCAGGCCGGCACAAAGGTGATTGGAGATTTCGAGGTGCCGGGATCATCGCTGTTCGTTCTGCGAGGCGCGAAGATCATCGCAATTGGAACGGCGGAGAATCCGATCGTCTTCACATCCGAGCGGGCGACGGGCAGGCAGGGCGGCGACTGGGGCGGTCTCATCGTCGTCGGTAACGGCCTGCTCAACCGGGCTGATCCGACAACTCTCGAAGGGACGGGTACCAGCGGGGCAAATCCACTGGTGAACTACGCCGGTGGAACGAATAACTCCGACGACAGCGGTGAGCTTCGCTATGTCCGTGTCGAGTTCGCCGGTTTCGCCACCGCGGCAGACCAGGAGCTCAACAGCTTCACATTTGCCGCCGTCGGAAGCGCCACGCGTTTTTCCTACCTCGAGGCGCTGTACGGTCTCGACGACGCGTTCGAGTGGTTCGGTGGAGCAGTCGATGGGAGGTACCTCGTGTCCTACGAGACCGGCGACGACCACTTCGATGCGTCGGAAGGATACAGCGGAAGGAACCAGTTCATGATTGCCTTCCAGTCCATCCGACCGGACGCGCGTCCGGCAGCAGGCAGTCCCTCGACCGATCCGCAGGGTATCGAAAACGACGGCTGCAACGGCGCGAACTGCCTCAACGGGCAGAACTCCGTGCCCCGCACGAATCCCATGTTCGCCAACTTCTCCCTTGTCGGAACCGGCGCTGGTGTGGTCGATGCGACTCAGGGCGGAGTTGGGATGATGCTTCGCCGCGGCACCGCCGGCGCGTACGTCAACGGAATAGTTGCACGGTGGCCGCGAGCGGCGATCAGTCTGCGCGACCAGACGACGCTCGATCGTGTCAACGACGGCTCACTGGTCCTCCGCAATCTGTACCTCGCCGAGAATGGCCCGACGTTCCAGGCTGCATCGGGAACGACGGTTCAGGGCACAGTCGATGTCACCGCGAATTCAATCGAGGTCGCTCCTGCCGGCACGACCTCCAGCTCGATCTTCGTGAGCTTGCCCGCGGCGCCCACAGCGGCGGCCAACCTCGATTGGGCACTGGCCACAGGCGTTGCTCCGAGGACAGGAGGAACGGGAGCGTTCACCGGCGCGCTGGCGACGCAGGCGGGAACGTTCGTCACCGGCACCACCTATCGTGGCGCTGCTGATCCCGCCGGCGTGAAATGGTGGGCGGGCTGGACCTACTACGCCAGGAATTAGAGAGCAGGTAGTTGCGGCCGGACATCTCCGGCCGCAACGCCCAAGCTTTTTCTCATGAACAGAATGGCCGTTGCGGTCCTGATCGTTCCCCTCTTCACGCTGGCCGGGTGTGACCGCCCCGCCGAAGCACGCTCCAATCGCGCTGGAAGCGTCCCGGCCCCAGCGGCACCAATAATCGACAGCATCCTGCCGAGAGGGGAAGCTCTTCGACGATTCCAGTCGGAGCTTTCTCACGTCAGCGCATTCAGGGGTGGAGCGCGGAATCGCAATGAGCTCGTAGATCGATTTGTGGAGGCGATTGAAGGTCAGGATACCGCGGCACTGTCACGCCTGGTGGTCTCAAAAGCCGAGTATGCGTTCCTTTATTTCCCCACCAGCGTGTACACGCGAAAGCCGTACGAGCTGAGCCCCGACATCGCATGGCTTCTCAGCGAGCAGAACAGCAGGAAGGGATTCATTCGACTCACTCGCCGCCTTGGCGGAAAGTCTCTCGACCTCCGCGGCTACGAATGCAGCGACGCCGTAACTGAGGGTGAGAACCGATTCTGGCGGACCTGCCAGGTCACCTACGTGGAAGGGGCGAATCGGGCCCCCCAAAAGAAAAAGCTGTTCGGGGCCATCATCGAGCGATCGGGCAGCTACAAGTTCCTGTCGTACGCAAACGACTTCTAACGCTTGGACATCCTCCGTCGTGTCAGCGCGCGGGGATCAGTAGTTGGCCACCAGGTGCAGATAGTAGATCTTGGATGGCGTGAGCACAGGTCCACCGTGGGGCGTCTGTTCCTGATAGTCCAGGGCGAGCGATACCCGCTTGTTGAGATCCCAGATCAAACCCGCGATCACCGTATTTGAGTACGGATCCGTTTCCGTATTCGGCTTGAAGCGATCCCAGCGGGCGACGAGGCCAAGCGGGATGGTCGATCCCTCGTTCAGCATCTGAAAGGGGCGAAGTACGGTGAAGCCCGAGAGGAGCCGACCGGTACTGTCGGTTTCGACGCGAGGAAGGAGTACGGTGTTGTCTCCGGTTTCGGACCCGTCAGTGCGTGTCGCGTACTCGGCCGCCAGCGTGATTCTTGGATCACGCACTCCCACGAACACTCCGGACCGATTCCTGGCCAGGCTCGCCCCCACCGAGCCGATCTGACCGGTGCCGCCACCGACGAAGCGACTCGCGATTGCGCCACGGTAGGTCCACCCCGTCAGGGTGAAAGTTTTCAGAAATGATTCGCTCGCGCCGAATGGCGTGATCGAAATTCTTCCTGCGTAGTCCTTGAATCGGTCAACCTCCCGCGAGGTGTAACCGGGCCCGTTCGTGATGGTCGTGTAGATCTCGCCGAGCTTGTTGGGCAGAGTGATCAAACCGGCAATGCCGCCGTCGGCCGAAGAGAAAAATCCGGCGCGCTCAACGGGCGTGATCGAAAGCCAACGCGGCCAGAACGTCTCAACGTGCTCGATCACAACGGTGTGCAGGAGTCCACCGCGCGCCAACCCGCTCCAGCTTGTGCCCTTGAGGAAGTCGTACTGCAGGTACGCGTATTTTGCGCGCACCACCCAGCCCCTGTAGAAGCCATCGTTGGGGGCCGTCTGCTGCTGAAACACATCGGCAGTGAGGCGAACACTCGCCCGGTCGCCGGCGGGCATTCGAAAGGTGAAGTACGCGCGCTCGAGATCGAACTTGTTGGCCGACTGGGCGGGCCCCTCGTCGCCACGATACTGGAAATTCGCGTAGAGAACGCCCGAGAAGCTGAGGGCCGGCACGGCGGGAGCCGCAGGTTGCGACGGCTTCGGAGGGGTTACAGGAGGCGGCGAATCGACCGGAGGATTCGTGGGCGGGAGTGGCGGGGCTGCCTGCGCGCGGAGGCACATCGGCATGCCGACAAGCAGAACTAACGCGACACTGGTACGCACCATCGCTGCATCCTCCAGGATTCGAGTCGATCTTTTCCTTCGCTGGGTCACTTCACACGGGCGCGGATCTGCTCGTCTGCGATGGGAAAAACATCGTGATCACGGTTCCCGCTCCCGCGGTGCTTCGCGCCTCGACCCTGCCGCCGTGCGCTTCCACCAGGTGACGCACGATAGCCAAGCCGAGGCCCGTTCCTCCCGATTCGCGCGCGCGCCCACTATCGGCTCTGTAGAAACGCTCGAAGATTCTGGGTAAATGCTCGGGAGCAATTCCGCTGCCGGTATCGGACACCGCGAGCTCCATCCCACCCGATACCTGAGACGCCGCAACGGTTACTGACCCGCGAACGGTATACCGAATCGCGTTCTCCAGCAAGTTGCTCAGAATCTGACGCAGCGCGGTTCGATCCACGTAAACCGTTCGCGCCAATGGATCCACTCGTGCCTCGAGCGTGACTCCCTTTGCTTCGGCCGCCGCGCGAATACCGCTCATTGCCTCGGTGACGACCGCCTCGACCTCGATGACGCCGGGGTTGGGAACCCATCCGCCCGACTCAATCCTCGAAAGATCGAGCAGGTCGTCGACGATTCGCTGCATGCGGGTTGTGTTGGTAAGGATCATCTCGCTGAACAGCCGCCGCTTCTCGGGCGGCACGCCTTCCTCGGCCAGGGTCTCGGTGAAGCCCGCGATCACGGTCAGTGGCGTCCGGAGCTCATGCGAGACGTTCGCCACGAAATCACGACGAACCGTTTCAAGCCGCCGTGTCGCGGTCATGTCGAAGAGAGCCAACACTCCCCCTCCGTGATCGAGCGGACACGCCGTGAGAAGCAATGTGCGGCCGTTGAGGCCGATCTCAACGGGTCCGCTGCGCGCACCACGCAACGCGTCGGAAAGCGCATCTCGCAGCACCGGTTCGCGCGGAAGCATGTCGAGCGAGAACGGCAGCGGCGCGGTTACGTCGAGGAGCCGGCGAGCGGCGTCGTTCGCCTGGACGACTCGAGCGCTCGAGTCAACCGCGATGACGCCTTCCTCGAGCGAGCCTACGACCGCGGCCAGCAGCGTCCGGTCTGTTTGCAGCGCGGTCACGCGCGCTCCCAGCTGCTCGGCCAAACGGTAGAGCGCGGTCGCCAGATCACCCACCTCACCAGGCGCGGAGAGGGCCGGGCGTCGGCTGAGGTCACCATCCGCCATTTCGCGCGCAACATCGCGGAGTTCCA
The DNA here is from genome assembly GCA_046714195.1 of Gemmatimonadaceae bacterium. Taxonomy (GTDB): domain Bacteria; phylum Gemmatimonadota; class Gemmatimonadetes; order Gemmatimonadales; family Gemmatimonadaceae; genus UBA4720. The sequence continues at coordinate 1,203 of JBKKAY010000257.1, read as the reverse complement.
CGATCGGGCGCGAAACCGAGCGCGAGAAAAGTCCTGCCAGCACTGCCGACAGGATGAGCGCGATTGCGCCCGCTAGAAGGATGTCGCTCCGAGTCCGCTCAAAAACGACCTCAACCGCGCGGGTGGGCAGGGATACGCGAGCAATCCCCAGTGGCGCTTTGACGGCCACATAGAATTCTTCGTCGACGGCTGAGGGGCTGAGCCGCCGTGCCGAGCCGACAGGCGCGCCCCGAGCCAGCAACACCTCCGGGCGGTCGGCGTGGTTCTCAAGCGCACGAAGGGCGTCTCCGTCGAACTCCGAATCGCCGAGTACGACTCCCCGTTCGTCAATCAGCGTGACACGGTGTCCGAGCGCTTCACCGGCAATGTCCGCCAGGCTGTCTGAGGCGGTCGACTCGCGCCACTGGACGGCGACCAGCCTCGCCTCGCGAGCAAGGCCGTCGATCGTCTGCTCGACCACGCGCGCGTGGAGCTGACGATCGATTATGAGAACTACCGCAACTACCAGGACACCGATTATGCCCAGTCCGTAGACGAGGAGCCGGTGCGCGAGCTTCACGCCGTTCGCGGTCTCCCGGTGCGCAAGCGGTAGCCGAAGCCTCTCACTGTCTCTATGAGATCGCCCGCGCCTCCCAGTTTGGCGCGGAGCCGTTGAACGTGCATGTCGACAGTGCGGGTCTGGATGTCGGGAGCAGCCTCCCAGACGATCTCGAGAAGCATGTTCCTCGGCTGGACCCGGCCCTTTCTCTCCGCCAGCAAGGTCAGGAGCTTGAACTCCGTCGGGGTAAGCTCGACGTCGCGGCCGTCAACGGTCACGCGATGAGCTGTGCGATCAATCCTGAGCGGACCGATCTCCTGCACGTCTCCGCTTTCGGCCTCGCTGGATTTCACCCGCCTCAGAATTGCGGCGACCCGCAGCACGAGTTCCTGCGGGCTGAACGGTTTGGTAAGATAGTCGTCGGCACCCAGAGTCAGGCCCTCGATACGCTCACTTTCCTCACGTCGCGCGGTGAGCATCAGCACCGCGATGCGCGAAGTCCCCTGGTCGGACCGTAGTTGTTGCATGACCTCGAGACCAGACAGCCCTGGCAGCATCAGATCCAGAACCACGAGGGCGGGCTTTTCGCGACGGGCGTGAGCGAGCCCGTCGGGGCCGCTTGTCGCGGTCGAGACCGAATAGCCCGATTTCGCCAAGTGGTACGC
>JBKKAY010000256.1:0-6421 GCA_046714195.1 Gemmatimonadaceae bacterium | reverse complement strand
CCAAGCGCAGTGAGAACGCCAACGACGACATCACGTTCGAGTTCGTGGTGCGATCGATCGCCTTCAACGGCAAGACGTATCCCGTGAGCTCCACCGTGACCTATGCGCAGGTCGACAAGGTTCGCGACGGAAGCTCGAGCAATGACGCGAAGAAGGTGGCGACCGGCGCCGTCATCGGCGCCATTGCAGGACAGATCTTCGGCAGGAAAACAAAATCCACCGTAATCGGTGCGGCGACAGGCGCGGCGGCCGGTGCAGTCGTGGCCGGAGTGACCGCCAAGTACGATGGCTGTGTGCCGAGCGGCGGACGCATCTCGTTGACGCTCAGCGAAGCAATGGTGGTTCAGGCGGACTAGCTTCGACTGTAACAGACCGAAAAGGCCCCGCGTTTTCGCGGGGCCTTTTTTTATTTGTCGGGCTCGAAGATGTCTTCGATTCGCTGGCCGAACAGGCGGGCGATTCTGAATGCGAGCGGCAAGCTCGGATCGTAGCGCTGGGTCTCGATCGCGTTCACCGTCTGTCGCGACACGTCGAGCTTGTCCGACAGATCGGCCTGGCTCCAGTCGCGCTCTGCCCTGAGTACCCGCAGCCTGTTCCTCACTGGTACCGTCTGACGGAGACTCCTATCCCGAGGAGATAGAACACGTACACGAACAGCCATTAGTAAAGGCCTTTTGTCTTTATGTCAAGTATCCTTTACCTCGACTTTGGGGCGGCCTAGCGGGCGTTCGAGCCTTGCGGGCGATGAGGGCGATCAGAAAACCAGCAGCGAGTACCGTAAGTGCACTCGCTACCCGATCCTGCCACACTGCCCCGTAAGCAGCGCCACGCACACCGTTCAGAGCCTGGTATGCCAGTGCGGCCACTATCCATGACCAGGCCGACAACGTGCCCCACACGACGACCGCAACGCCGACGAACCCCAGGCTCGCGAGGGCGAGCGCAGCGCCGAGCGGATCGGCGTCCGGATTCACTGACCATGCCACCACTCCGATCAACGCCAGAAGCGAGATCACGCCGAGCGCGGTCATCGGCTGAGAACCTTCGCGGAAATCCGCTCGCACCGCCCACCGATCTGCGAGAGCCGCGATGACCAACAGCGGAAGTCCTATCAGCGCTACCGCCATGATGGTATTCATCAGGATGTGCGGGACGCCGGATAGCGCGGGCACCACGTCGTTGAGAACCGTAGTGGGCGTGCGCGGGAATCCACCTCGCAGTGCGAGCGCGTTGAGCGGCGTAATCGCGTAGACGATGCCGGCGATTCCAAGTCCGGCAATCAGCATGTCGTTACTTGTCGAACGGGACGGCTCCCCCGACAGCATTGGAATTCCCGCGCGGCGTCTCATGGCATCGACTGCGAACCACAAGCCAAGCGCGACCAGCGCGAGCGGAATCGTCGCGACGAGGGCGAGCAGTGTAGTGCTGACAAACCGGGCCCACGGCTGCGCAGTGTCATAGGCGAAGAGCTCGGTGGGCAGTCCGTTGAGACTTCCCAAAACCGTTAGCACGACTAATATGCCGACGAGACTCCAAGTCGATTTCCGATCGAGCCTCCCATCGTCCACCAGAATCGGGCGACGGCGCTTCGCCAGGATCGCGCCCGTTATGACCGATGCCAGCAGCACCAGCATTGCGACGCCCCCGATCACCGCGCGATTGGTTTGTTGGGCGCGGTCAGCGCGAAGAAAAGTCTCCGGCAACTCCACCTCACGTCGGGCAAGGAGCAGATCGTCACCGCCGACATCGACCCAGACCCGCGCCGCCGCGCCGTCCGGCAGTTTCACCGCCGTGTCTGTGTAGGTGATCCTGGTATCGCGTCTGGCCGGGCGCGCGGTTTGTCTGAGCTCCGTTTCCACTAGCGTGGAGGTATCGATCCCATCCCTCGCTAGAGCAGCAAGCCCAAGACCTCGAATCGTCGTGGTATCGGCCCCGCCGCGGGTTGCCGAGTCGGGAATGAGATGCCGCGCATCCAATGGCTTTCCGTCCGGCCACACTCGCACGCGCCATTCCTCGGCTCGCTCAGCCGCGGTACCCGTTGTGCGCACGTAGCGCACAGTCCACCAGGTCGGAGGCGCATAGGTTGACGCCAGCCGTTGTGCCTCCGGTATGAGGTCGTGCCGGCGAAGAAACCGTGGCCACGGGCCAAGGGTGTCTCTGCCGATGCCCGTGAGGCGCTTCCATTCAGCCGGAATTCCGCCGCGAGCAACCAGCATTGAGTCGGCGGTCTGAACCGCGCGCTCGCGCTCCGCGGTGAATGGCAGTCCAAGCGGCGCTCTGGGCGGTAGTGCGAGCGCGAGAACGACTCCGACCACAGCTGCCGCCATCGCCACGCGACGCGAACGCGTGGTGAATACTCCTGCCTGTCTCGGAGTGGTGGAGATCGGAGGGGGCTCTTCGACCGCCACCGCTGTCCACGAACCGAACCGGGCTTCTTCGGGCGCCGGTGGGAGATCGCGTTGCCGGATCCATTTCCACGCCACCACCAGTGCCGGTGATAACAGAGCGACCAGAATTATCGCAGCGGTGATCCGGTATTCGACGGCGCTACCCGCGGTGGCGAAGATGCCGAACAGCACGAGGTCATAGGCGAAGTGCGCGACGACTGTGAGCAGGAGCCCGAACTGAAGGAAGAGCACTCCCCAGAAAACCGCATCGAGAAAGATCTCGACGCCGCGGGAGTAGGGCGGCCACGATGCGTAGTCGGCGTGGGCGAACCCGAAGATGAGCGCCGACGCGATAACTCCCGCCGCCATCCACCACTTCCGCGTCGGACGTCGTCCGACCCACAGGGAGAGCAGTGAAAGTGGCAGGGCGCGAAAGAGCGCTTCTTCCCAGACCGACGCGTTCAGCGAGATCGCGATGCCCGATACCCACGGCATCGGCGAAGCGATCAGGTTCGGATCGTCCAGGAGCTCGCTCGGCACCCACCACCCGAACAGCATTCGCGTGAGCAGATAAAACACCGTCACGTACGCCAGCGCGATGGCCGCCACGGCATACCCGCCGCCAACCTGGTATGCGACGTCACTCGTTCCCCGGTACCGCCACAGCTTCCACCAGTCGAGATGCTCAGGGAAAGCGCGACGCGTTGACGCTTCGGCGGCAGCCAGGGTGAAAGCGACGACGAATGCCGTGGATGCACCGGCCAATATCGCGAAGACGATGTACATCGCCCGAAAGGTCCCCGGAGACATCGCGGTATCGTACGAAAACCAGGAGCCGGGTATCTCGTTGATGAACGCTGCGAGTGCGAACACACCGATCACCACGCCGACAGCCATCGGCTCGCGCCAGCGTACGCTGCGCTGGCGGGCGAATCTGGTCAGCGCGATGACGCCGACGATGGCGATGGCCAAAATACCGAGGCTCGCGATGAGCGCGATCTGTTCGTTCGCCGAGCGCATCTCGGCGTAACGGCGCCGGAACGACTCGGGAACCTCGACGAATGGGCGCACCCGTGAGGGAGTGTCGCCGGCGATGACGACCTCGGTGCGAATCGGCGCGCCGCCGATTCGTCGGTCCATTCGCTCGAAGGTGTAGGTGCGGTCGATTCGGGCGCTCGTCTTCTTCGTTTCGTAGGAAGACGTGACAAGCTTCCAGCGATCCACTCGATCATCGATCCAGGTATCGAGCGTGACTTCAGCCAGGCGCTGTCCGGAGTCCGCGCTGATGGCCGGCCGCCGGTCGGCCTCGGCGAGCTTGCGCTCGAATCCGATGATGCGGCCATCGGGGGCGAAATCGACGCGCGCCTCGCGGGGATTATTCGGGACGAAAGCGCGAACCGACCAGACGAAGGGAGCGACATCGTCCCCGCGCACGAGGGCATTGAGGGAATCCGGCCCGCCGCCGGCCAGCTCCACGAAGGTGCGGAGCGAATCGTTCCCGTGAAATTGAACCGCGGTTCGCGCGCCAGCTGGCGCAAGCGAGTGATGCCGAAAGAACGAATCGGCGCGCGCGAGCGCGACCTGGCGGGTGAGGGTCTGCTCGAGCGCGACGATAGGAAGAGCGCGCGGAAAGAGCCACACGGCGATCGCGGCCGCGACGAGTCCGACCACCAGTATCAGCACCGCAAGCCTGGAGATTCGCACCGACGACCTCCTAATCAGTGGTGAGCAGACACCGCTCTAAACTGGTCCCGTCGAGGTCCCCTGCGCGAGATCGGATGTCGTGTCGATGTCAAAGGCCGCGGCTCCGAGTGGAACGCGCGTGACTTCGTCGAGCCGGTGTCGTATCCAGGAGCCCGCACCAGTGTCGCCCTTCAGGCGCATAAGCTCGTCAGCATGCTCGCGCCCGAATACAGCGGGCACGCCCACCGTGCCATCATAGGTCGACGCCACGATGCGCCGCTCGCCTTCAAACGCGGCTAACAATCGCCTGAGTGCAGCCGCGTCGATCAAAGGTTGGTCGGCAAGCACCACCAGCACGCCATCGCAAGCAGCGTCCTTGAAGACCTCGGCGAGACCAGCGGCAAGCGATGTCGCGAGACCATCGCTCCACCTTTGATTCACAACCGTCGTCACCGAGGCGAGGCCCGATAAAGCCGGCGCGATCATCTCCGCGTTGGCGCCGAGTACGACGACGACCGGGTTCGCGCCGGCGTCAACCGCGGCGATCGCTGTCCGCCGCACCAGCGGCTCGCCTTCATGCACGACCAGCTGCTTTGGAAATCCCAGTCGGGTCGATGCTCCCGCCGCCAGAACCACCGCTCCGACGCGTTTCGCTTGCCGGGCGCCGTTCAAGAGCTCGCCGTGGTCGCGGAGTTCGAAGGAGATGCGTGGAGCGGTGCGCGACGATCCCGCAGGTGTCCGCCACGGCGACCGGTAGCCACCGCCGAGATCTGAGAGATGATCGAGAGCGCGATCGCATCGGGCCCCTCGCCACCGATGTCCATGCCGACCGGCGCGAAGAAGCGGTCGCCGTCCACCTGGAGCGCGACTTCACGCGCGGCGAGCTCCGCCAACATCCGCTCCGTGCGTGCGCGCGGTCCGAGAACCCCCAGATACCCTACGCCAGCAGCGATGAGCGCCTGCACGTAGTCGCGGTCGCGCGGATAGTTGTGCGACATCACCACAGCCGCGGACCGGGAACCCAGCGGCAGGACTTCCGCCAGTCGAAGAGGATCCTCGCATTCGACGACACGCGCGCCGGGAAACCGCGCCGTGTGCGCTTCAGTCAACGGACGGTGATCGACGACAGTAACATCCCAGCCGAGCTGTGATGCGAAGCGCGCCACCGGTGCGGCGTCGGGGCCGGTGCCGCACACGAGGAGCCGAACGACCGGCATCACGACCTCGAACGCCACTTCGACCGCACCGATCTCCCGTACGATCCCACGCCTTCCGGCGGCAAGCGCTTCACCGACGAACACCTCGGCGTCCGGGAGAGCTGAGCTTGTGCCCCATTCACCAATCGGTTCGGGGCCGCCACTGCCCAGAAGCGCGTGTGCGCCAATCTCCGGCGCGCCGCCGGTGGTGCCGGCGACGCGTATCACCGTCGCGATGACTGCGGGATCATCTCCACCCAGCGCCTGATCGAGCAGGCGCGCGATCTCCTTCGCGCGGCTTGGTCGGACGGGCTCGAGCAGCACCTCGATCAGCCCGTTGCAGCCGAGGCCGAGCCCCCAGGGAGCGTCATCATCGTCGCGCGTGTCGTAGGTGACGACTTCAGCGCTGCCGCTCGCATACACCCGCCGCGCGTGCTCGGCGAGATCGGATTCGAGGCAGCCGCCGCTTACCAAGCCTACCGTCGAGCCGTCGGTGCGAACAAGCATGCGCGCGCCTACGCCGCCGTAGCTCGAGCCGGTGACGCGCACCACCGTCGCCAGCACCAATGAATCGTTCTGCGCGGCGGCGCTCGAAAGCGCGCTCACGATCTCGCGGTGAGTCGTCACGGGGTCGCTGCCGTCATCAACGTCATTGATTCCAATGTGGCGGCTCGACCGGGTCTCGTCCAGCGTTCAGTTACACGCTCCGAAATCTTGCCTCACGCCCTGCATCTTCGCATGTTCCGGCTCACGCACGAGCCGTCATCGAGGAAGCGACAAGGACATGCCAGCAGTCGGTAACAGCGTTGCGCGAAAGGACGGGATAGGGAAGGCCACCGGAAGCGCGCGGTACGCGGACGACATCACGTTTCCGGGAATGATTCACGGCCGCACCGTTCGCTCGACGATCCCACGCGGCCGCGTCAAGTCGATTCGGTTCGACTTCGACACCTCCGGTTTCACCATCGTCGATTACCGAGACATCATCGGCCGTAATTCCGTCGATCTCATCGAGAAGGATCAGCCATTTCTCGTCGAGCGGGAGGTGCGCCACATGGCAGAGCCGATTGTTCTGCTCGCCCACGAAGATCGCGAGCGCCTCAATGCCGCCCGGGTCGAGATCGAGTACGAGGAAGAGACGCCGCTCCTCGATCC
>JBKKAY010000255.1:0-14171 GCA_046714195.1 Gemmatimonadaceae bacterium | reverse complement strand
GCCGTCTTCAGCTCCTCTCCGATTTGCAGCAGGTATCCGACGATGACCTGATCGTAGGCCTGCTCACGCTGGTGCTCGTCGATTGCGCGAGCGACTGTCGCCGGCTCCATTGCCGTCGATTCGTCGGGCTTCTCGCGGGAAGCCTGGGGGCTTCCCATGTCGGTGACGAGAGCTGCGCGCGCCAGTCCGACCCAGAGCTGCGTTGATCGTGATGCAGCCATCTGATCCGGTCCGGCGGGCTCGCCGGTCCCGTCGTCTTCGATCAGCTGAAGCCGGTCGTACGAAAGCGGGAAGAAATGCACGTGCTGCCATCGATTGACGAGCGCCTCACGGTCGAGCCCGAGCGGTTTGTCAGAGCGCGTGGCGTCGATGGCCAGAGCCGACAGGGAATCACCGAGCTCCTGTCGTGTGATGCCCCGCTGAAACTTGAGTGCGCCCACATGGTGCTTGTGGAGCCGGTAGGCCAGCTCTTTCAGCACTGGATTCTGGGGGTCGGTGGCTACCCCCTCCATGATCAGCTGCTTGCGCGCCACTCCAATCGAGAGCGAGTCGCGCTCGCCGATGAACAACAGCTCGAGGCGATTGGCGACGCCCTCGATCGCCACTCCGAGCAAAGGATGCCCGGCCGGGTAGATCGTATGCTTGTTGAGAGTGATCGACAGCTCTACCAGAAAATCGGACAAGTCGCGCGGAAGGGACGTGACGCGTCCCTTCGCCGGCGGAGACGCAGGCGCGGAAGCTGGCGGCGGATTCGGAGGCGGATTGGTCATGGCGGCGAAGCCGTCAGCTGACGTACCCGAGCGCGGAGCGCACCTCGTCGCACAGCGTCTCGCCGGTAAATGGTTTCTGTAGGTAGGGCATTTGATTCGCCAGGGCCGGTTCCGGAAACACTGCCGCCTTCGGATGACCGGACATGAACAGCACGTTCAGATCGGGGCTCAGCTCTTTCAGCTCCTCGACCATGCCGCGTCCGCCCAGATTGGGCATGTCGATGTCGGTGAGCACCAGATTGATGTCGCCGACGTGGCCGGCGGCGAGACGAAGCGCGATCGCTCCGTCAGCTGCTTCCAGTACCCTGTACCCGCGCTGCGTCAACACCCGCGCAACCAAACCGCGCAATCCGGCCTCGTCCTCCACCAGCAGCACGGTCTCCGTCACGCGCTCCCTCCCTGCCGCGGCCTTGCCTTTCACCGTACCGTGCGGGGGAGTGCGCCTCTTCAAAGACTTCACCAGCTCCGGATCGAATGGCTCGAGGCGGGAAGATGCGAGAAGGCGGCGGGCCAGAATGGAGGCGCGGTGTGCGGCTCGCTGAATCTCGCGCAGCTCCTCCTCGCTGGTAGGATCGCTGCCAGCCGTCGCGAGAAGGAACTCGGTGTTGATATTGATTACTGTGAGAAGATTGTTCAGCTCGTGACCTACCGAGCCCGCTGTCTTCGTCGCTTCTTCCAGGTGGTTCTTGTTTGGCAAGTGTGTACCCTCAGGTGTTCGCGTACAGCGCGGTTGCGACACAAGAAGGTAATGATCTCTGGGCGGTAGGGGCGAGAAACCATATTGCCCCGAAGAAGTAATGAAGCGGGAGCCTGCCCCGGCACAAAACTCGCTTTAACACACTTCAAAGATGAGCAATATCGGCCTGGTCTCCGGTAACGTAGAGAGCACCCCTCATGGATCGGAGCCTGCCGAAGGCGCACCGGTGGACGAGTCGTTCCGCGACGCCATCCCGCGACTGCCGAGGGCGGAGGAGTACTTCACCCGCGCGTTCGCGGTCTTCACCCTCTTCTACTCGACCTACTGGCTCGCCTGGCGCTGGACGTCGACGCTGAATCCGGACGCCATGGTGTTCTCCGTGGCGCTCGCGGTGGCCGACACCATGGGTGTGGTGAACTTTTTCATCCTGGTGTTCACCTGCTGGAAGCTGACCTATCACCAGCCTCCCCCCGCACCGCGCGGCCTCAAGGTCGACATCTTCATCACCACCTATGATGAGCCGCTGGAAGTTCTGAGACGCACGGCCATCGGCGCGCGCGCGGTAACCTACCCGCACCGCACCTACATGCTCGACGATGGGGAGCGGGACGAGGTAAAAGCGATGTGCCAGCAGCTCGGCGTCGGTTACATCCGCCGCACCACCCACGAGCACGCCAAAGCCGGGAATCTGAACAACGCGTTCAAACAGGTTCAGAACGACTTCACGCTCCAGCTCGACGCCGACCACGTGCCCCTTCCGAATATTCTCGACCGGATGCTCGGCTACTTCAACGATCCCAAGGTCGGGTTCGTCCAGTCACCACAGGACTATTACAACACCGATTCGTTCTCACATGTCGTCAACGACGAGGCCAAGCGCATCTGGGAAGAGAACCGGATCTTCTACTCTCTCATTCTCGCCGGCAAGGACAACTGGAACTCGGCGTTCTTCTGCGGAAGCTGCGGCATTATCCGCCGCGCCGCGTTCGACGAGATCGGTGGCTTCTCGACGAAAAGCATCACCGAGGACATGGAAACTTCGATCGTGCTGCAGGGCCGCGGGTGGAAAGCAATGTATCATGGCGAAACTCTGGCTTACGGTCTCGCCCCTTCTTCGGCCACCGCCTACCACGTCCAGCGGCTGCGGTGGGGTCAGGGGGCGATGCAGATCCTGCGCAACATGAATCCGCTGACGTACCCGGGCCTGACCATCGCGCAGCGAATTCAGTATTTCGCGTCGGCCACGACATACTTTGACGGGTACACGAAGCTGATCCTGTACACTGCGCCGATCATCTTCTTCTTCACCGGCGCGCTGCCCGTCAGCATCACGAACCGTGAGCTGCTCATTCGGCTCATCCCATACATCATATTCATGATTCTGGCGTTCGAGATGCTCTCGCGCGGCACCGGCTGGATGCTGATCTCCGAGCGCTACAACATGGTGCGGTTCTGGACGTACATCCGTGCCACTACGGCGCTCTTCAGAGACAAGCCGCTCAAGTTCCAGGTGACGCCGAAAGGGCGCGGCGGCGTAGTGCCGTTCAAGTTCTACGCTCCGCAGTTCGCGATTTTCGCGCTGTCGGGCCTGTCGGTTATCTGGGCGACTCTCGCCAGCCGGTATGGCTGGATCGACTATCCCTCATCTGGCTGGGACTCGATCGCGTTCTGGCTCAACGGCTTCTGGGCGGCGTGGAACATGTACTTCGCCGGCTACGTCGTCCTGCACAGCCGAGGGACGCGGCAGCAACGGTTCGACCACCGTTTCGTCGATGCGTTCCCTATCCGGGTGTCGGTACTGTCCAGCGGAGACTGGGGCGGGCTCCGGGAAGTATCCGCGCTCACTCACGATCTTAATCCGTCGGGAATGGCGTTCCGCTCATCGACCCCCGTTCCCGCCGGCAGCACTGTCTCGCTGCCGCTGACGCTGGCGCAAATCACCGTTCAGGTGTCCGGCGAAGTGGTCCGCGTTAGCAGCGAGGATACGCAGGGTGAAACCGTGTACACCCATGGAGTGAGGTTCGACGACCTTCCGTTCGAGACGCGCGATGCGATCGAGCTCCACTGCGCGCACCACTCGATACCGATGCTGCGGATGCAGTACCGTCAGAACACAAACCTGTTCACGCGTGCGGCGGAGATTTTTGGCAACATCCGCGGCGAAAGGCGATTCAAGGTGCAGCTCCCGGCCGAAGTCTCGGTCGAGGGGCAGGGCGACGACTCACCCGAAGCGGGTCTGGCGCTGCTCGAGGACGTGAGTCCGCACGGAGCGAGACTGCTGATGGAGACGCCCGTCGCTCCCGGAAGAAGAATCAGCTTCAAGGTTCCCGGCACGTCGTTCTCCGGGCAGGGCACGGTGATCTTCAACCGTACGCTGGAATCCCCGATGCGCGTCCGTTTCGTAGTGGGCATCATCCGCGATCGCAAGCAGTCGCGGTTCAGGGCGTGGCGGCAGGAGCGCCGAGCCCTCGGCCGGGTAGAGGCCGCCTCGGAGTCAACGCCGGAGATCTAGCTCGAAAAAACGCGTGTTCGTACATTAGAGCCGCATGCGAGCTGCTGACCAGGCGCCCCTCATCGGACGGAGCGCGGAGCTGTCGCTCCTCTCCCGAACGATCGACGAAGCGGCGCGGGGCGCGGGTCGCTCGGTGTTTCTGGTGGGAGAAGGCGGAATCGGAAAGACCCGCCTCGCCACCGCCGCCGCGGAGCGCGCCGCTCGCCACGGTTGGACAGTCGCCACCGGGCGCGCCTACTCCGTCGAGACGGGCGTTCCATACGCGCTGTTCTCCGATGCGCTGCTTCCGCTTCTGCGCAGGCTGGACCCCGCCACGCTTTCGGTCCTGTCGCGTGGTGGCAGCGCGGAGCTGGGGTATCTCTTTCCCACGCTCGCAACCGGGGGCGAACAGCGGCGTGGCAATGGAGAGACGGACGCGACTGAGCTCAAGGCTCGGTTGCTCTGGAACTTCACCCAGTTCCTCGGCCGGCTCGCGGCGAAGCAGCCCCTTCTCATCCTGCTCGAGAACCTCCAATGGGCCGACGCTTCGTCGCTCGAGCTGTTCCACTTCGTGGCGCGCCAGCTCGAGGGCCATCGCATCGTCCTCCTGGGCACCTACAACGAAGCCGATAGAGAATCCAACGCCGTGCTTCGTACCACCGAGCAATCCCTGCTCGGCCTTGGCGTGCTCACCGTGCAGCGGCTGTCGGCTCTGTCGCGTGGCGACGTCGACGACATTCTCCACGAGCTTTTCGGAGTGGACCGCGCTGCCACCGGCCAGTTTCCGTCGCTGCTCTACCAGTCGACGCGGGGCAATCCATTCTTCATCGACGAGACGCTCAAGTTTCTGGTCGAGTCGGGGGCGCTCACCGAAACAGGCGGAAGATGGAGCGGCTGGGACATGGAAACCCTCCACCTCCCGCCGACGATACGCGATGTCGTGAAGGCCCGCACCGACCGCCTGTCGACTAATGCACGATCGGTGGCGAATCTCGCCGCGGTGATCGGCACGCGCGCCCCGTACGACACGCTGTCGCGCGTCTCGCGACTGTCGGAGCACGACATCGTCGCCGCGATCGACGAGCTGCTGAGTCAGAAGATCTTTCGGGAGGCCGGGAGCGCCGACAGCATCTGCTATGACTTCACTCATCCGCTCCTGCAGCAGGTCATATACGCCGATCTCGGCCAGGCCCGGGCCCGGCTGCTGCACGCCACGATCGCCGAGGCCCTCGAGGAGCTATACGGCGACGACGCTCTCGAGCACGCCGACGAGCTCGCTCTGCATTTCGCTCGCGCGCACTCGGAGGCGCTTGGCCGGAAGGCGGTCAGATATCTCACCGCTGCCGGCAATACCGCGCTCGGGAAATACGCCAACCGCGAGGCCGCCAATTACCTGACTGCCGCACTCGAGCGTCTCGACAAGGACGAGACCATCAGCGACGCGCCGCGGAAGGAGATTCTCACCACGCTCGCGCGCACGCGCCAACGGCTTGGCGAGTACGACGTCGCGATGAAATTGTGGGCACGCGCCCGCGAAGAAGCAATCGCTCGTGGAGAGCGGGACTCGCTTGCTGGCATCGAGCACCGCATGGGGCTCGCCTGCTACTGGAGCGGCAACTACGCCGAAGCTCTGAGCCACTACGATGCCGGCCTCGATGCCGCGACCGCTCCTCGCGACGCGGCGCTCAGCGCGCGCCTCAGGCTGGGAAAGGGAATCTGCCTCCAGGATCTCGGCAGGCTCAGTGAAGCACAAGCCGAAGTGGAGACGGCTCTGACGGCCGCCGCTGCCAGCGGAGTCGACAACGCGGCATTACTCGCGCGCGCACACCGCGCGCTGCTGCTGCTCTATGCGTGGACGGGCCCGCTCGATCTCGCGCGCTCGCACGGTCTGCATGCGCTGTCATACGCCAAGGCCGCCCGACAATACATGCTCGAATGGACGGCCCATTGGGGGCTGGCACTTCTCGGTGGAGTAGCCGGCGAGGCGAAGGAGGTCGTCGAGCACCTCGAGGCGAGCGAGCGGCTCGCCGATCAAATGGGATCCCCGCTTCTGCCGCTCTGGTCAGCGGAACTCCGCGTGCAACTTCTATCCGGGACTGGTGACTGGGATGGGGCACTCGAGGTCGCGGAGCGGACGATCTCTCAGGCTCACCGTCTCAGTCAGAAGACACTGCTGCCGCGGCTTTATGTTTGGGCCGGGCTCATCTATCTGTGGCGCGGACAGACCGAGAAGGCGAAAGAGTATTTCGATCTCGCCTGGAAGCTCGCCGGCGGCGAGAAGACGCCCGCCACTGCCGATCAGCACGACCGTCCGCTCGATGTGCCGTCGATCGTTCCGGCGCATCTCGGCCTGTCGTCCTATCACCTGGCGACCGGAGATCCGCGCGAAGCAGTTCGCGTCGCGGAAGCCGGCCTCGAGATTGCCGATCGCACCGGCTATGTGGTTTGGGCACTGCAATGGCTGCTACCCGCAGTGTGCGAAGCCGCGATGGAAGCGCGCGACTTCGACCGCGCCGCCGCACATTCCCAGCGAATGCGCCGCGACGCGATCCGCGTCAAGCACCGGCTCGGCGTCGCATGCGCCGATGGCTGCGACGGATTGCTGGCGATCTACCGCGACGGTGATCACGCGCGGGGGATCGAGCTGCTACGCTCGTGCGCGGACCAGCTCGACGAGATTCCGTTTCCGCCCTGGGCCGCGCGGATCCGCCACCGTCTTGGTCGTGCTCTGCTCGCCACGGGAGAGCGCGAGGAGGGAATGCGAGAGCTTCGCAAAGCTCACGATGTGCTGGCGAAGCTCGGACAGACCGTCGCTCTCGATCTCACGCGTGAAGACTTGCGCGAGATCGGCGTGCGTCCGCCGCCGCGCACCATCACCACCGGCGCCGCGGGTCTCACCGGCCGCGAGCTCGAAATCGCGCGGATGGTCGCCACCCGTAAATCCAACAAGGAGATCGGAGGAGCGCTTCGAATCTCCGCGCGCACCGTGAGCACTCACCTATCCAACATCTTTCTCAAGCTGAGCGTGAGCTCGAGAGGGGAGCTGGCGGATTTCGTGCGGCAGAACGGCCTGACCGAAGTCTGATCGATGATCGCCGACATCCTCGCCAAGCTGGAGGCCGACACTTCGCTGGAAACCGGATCACAGTTATGATGAGAGCACCGGCTCTGGCGGCCCTTCTGCTCGGCGTCGCCTGCACAGCCGTCGCACCTCGAGGCACTCCAGCTGAGCCGGTCAACACCGCGGAGATGGCGATTGCTCCGGATCGCATCGCCGATTCTCTCCTCGTCGACGTCCGGATGATCGAGCCGGCGATCACCGTTGAGATGCGGTACTCCACGGCCGACAATTTTACGGGTGCTCCGCTCCCGGGATACCTCGCCAACCGCGCGTACCTGCGCCGTGAAGCCGCGGCAGCGCTGGCCAGGGTTCAGCGCGGTCTTCGAGAGTCCGGTCTGGGCCTAAAGGTGTTCGATGCCTACCGTCCCGCCCGTGCGACACAGGCGATGGTGGATTGGACCACCCGGGCCGGCCGAGCGGATCTGCTCAGGGACGGATACATCGCCAGCCGCTCCCGCCACAACTTAGGGCTAGCCATCGACCTGACTCTCATCGAGTTGGGGACTTTGCGAGAGCTGGAGATGGGGACGCCGTTCGACACGTTCTCCGCCGCGGCGCATACCGCCAACGCCACCGGGCCGATTGCGGCAAACCGGCAGCTGCTCAAGGCGGCGATGGAGCGGGAAGGATTTACTAACTATGACCAGGAGTGGTGGCACTTCAGCTTCAGCGTGCCCGATCCTCTTCGCTTCGATTTGCCGGTTCGATAGCCGACGCGGCTGAATCGCTTTGCTCTCGTCGCGCCGGCAGCGAGAACGCGAAGACCGATCCTTCCTTCGTGAACTCCGCCCACGCGCGCCCTCCGAGCGACGCGGCCGTATCGCGAACGATGCTCAGTCCGAGGCCCGTCCCTTCGATGTTGGTTTCCCCTCCGGCGCTGGCGCGGAAAAAACGCTCGAAGAGCCTGTCACGTTTGTTTTCGGGAACGCCGATTCCGTTGTCGGTCACTTTCACGACTGTCTCAGCGGGATGGACATCATCAGCGGCAGCGGTGTAGCCGGTCACCTCGACCCAGCGCTTGGGCTTCGCTGAATCCGAGTATTTGATCGCGTTGGAGATCAGATTCGACAGGCATAGCTCGACCCCCGCGGCACTGACCTCCACGCGCGGAAGATCCGGTGAAAGCCTGATCTCGACGCCTCGCGCAGCGGCGGCTTCCCGTAGCTGCCGTGCGGCTTCGGCCGCGGCTTCCGGCAGCGCGATGTGTCTCGATTGCCGGGAATCCTGCTCCAGACGCGAAAGCTCCACGAGATTGTCGAGCGTCGCCTTCATCTCTCTGGTATTGCGCCGGATTACCGAGGTCAGCTCCTGCTGTTTTTCACGCGGGAGATTCTCGAGCTCCAGAACCTCCGCCGCGCCCCCGACGGCACCGATCAGATTCTTGAGCTCGTGAGAGAGCGCGCGATTGAAGCTACGGAGCCGTTGCTCGCGCTCTTTCAGCCGCTCCTTCACCAGGCTGAGATAGTGCGTAACGGTGGCCTGCTCGATCATCGCGACAGCCAGGAAGAGCCGGTGCCCACAGGCTAGCAGCTCTCCGCGACTGCACGGCTCGTCGATGTCGTCGACCGTCCGCGAGAGAAACGAGAAAAGAATGCCTCCGAAGATCTCGTATTCCTTGAGCAGCTCGTATTCGTCGAATCCCTGCTCGAATCGAAGCTCTCCGAGCTCCATCGCCTTGGCGACAACGGGCACCTCCGCCAGCACGACCTTGTGGGGGTTCTCGATGTAGTCGGCGATGCCATCGATGAGGAGCGGCATGTGGTCGAGCAGGGCATCGGTTGGGAAGATGCGATTCTCATCGAGCGACACCCGGGCGCTGATCCGGTCCAGCCACCGGCGGGTGAGGTCGTCGCGGCTGGCGCGCATGCGCTGCGCCAGAGCCGTAGCGAGCGTGCAGTGCTCGAAGCTCAGTTCGGCATCCTGATCGGCCTTGCCCAACGAAAGGTCCATTTTTCGGGCGTCCTGTGCTGAAGATCGCAAGCCTGCAATGTAGTGCAAATACCGTGCGTTCCAGAAAAAACAGCCGCTTGACATAGGGGAGGGGGGTATATTGATTGGAGGGAGGAGGATTCGGGCATGGTCGCAGTTCTGGAAGACGACAAATCCGCTTCGGTTTCGTTTCCCGTCACCGGGATGACATGCGCCGCGTGTCAGGCGAGGGTCCAGCGCGCGCTCGCCGGCAAGCCGGGTGTCACCGCCGCGTCCGTGAACCTCATGACCAGTACGGCCGCCGTCGACTACGACCCTGACGTCCTCGCGCCGTCCGACCTCGTCGACGTAGTCAGACGCACCGGCTACGGCGCCGAGCTCCCGGTTAATCGTCCCGACTATCTCCGCCCTGACTCCGAAGCAGACGATCTCGAAGCACGCGAAGCGCGTGCTCTGACCACGAGGGCGGGTGCGAGCGTTGCCGTTGGTCTGGTGGCGATGATTCTCTCGATGACGATGATGGAGAGCGCCGCCGTCAACTACGCGCTGCTCGTCGTCACCTGGGGTCTCCTGGTGTGGGCAGGTGGCGACTTCTACGTCCGGGCCTGGAAGGCGCTTCGCCACCGTGCGGCAGACATGAACACCCTGGTGTCGCTCGGCACCGGCTCGGCGTTTCTCTACTCAGTCGTCGCGACGGTCGCACCAGAGCTTTTCACGCGCAACGGCATTCCCGCCGATGTCTATTACGAGGCGGTGATCATCATCATCGGGCTCGTCCTCACCGGACGGGCGCTGGAAGCGCGCGCGCGACGAAAAACGTCCCTCGCCCTGAGGCGCCTCTCAACCCTGGTCCCACCCGTTGCCCGCGTGGAAGAGTCCGGGGTGGTACTGGAGAAATCCGTCGAGCAGATCAGGTCGGGCGAGATCGTCCACGTGCGCCCCGGCGAGCGCATTCCGGTAGATGGAACGATCATCGGTGGCACGAGCGCGGTCGACGAATCGATGCTCACCGGGGAGCCGATGCCTACGACCAAGACAGCCGGCGACAAGGTCGTCGGCGGAACCGTGAATACGACGGGTGCGTTTCGGTACCGGGCGACGAGCGTGGGAGCGGACAGCGTGCTCGCGCGGATGGTGAAGCTGATGCGCGAAGCACAAAGCTCTCGCGCCCCGATTCAACGGCTCGCGGATCAGGTCAGCGCCGTGTTCGTTCCTGTAGTGGTCGCCATCGCCGTGATCACTTTCCTCGCCTGGTATTTTCTGGCGGACACCGCTGCCATGCCGCGCGGCCTGGCTGCCGCCGTCGCCGTACTGATCATCGCCTGCCCATGTGCGATGGGTCTCGCGGTACCGACGGCGGTGATGGTCGCAACGGGACGGGGCGCCGAGATGGGTCTCCTGATCAAGGGTGGTGAGATTCTCCAAAGGGCCGGAGATGTGGACACGGTTGTGTTCGACAAAACCGGGACAATCACCGAAGGAAAACCCACGGTCACCAGTATCAAGCCGCTCGGATCCGTCGCCGAAGAGGATCTTCTGAGTCTCGCGGCTTCGGTCGAGAGCAGCTCCGAGCATCCATTGGCGACATCGGTGGTCAACGCTGCGGCCGCGCGTGGCATACCGCTCAGCCGCGTCACGGATTTTCGCTCCTATACCGGGACGGGAGTCTCGGGAGTCGTCGGGGCCGCATCGGTTGCGGTCGGCAACCTCAAGCTGATGGAGCTCGTAGCCGCCGACACGTCCCCAGCGACAGAGAGCGTTCAACGCCCCGGCTCGGACGGGGAAACCAGGTTGTACGTGGCGATCAATGGGAAGATCGCCGGCGTGATAGCTGTGAGCGATCCCGTCCGCCCATCGGCGCGGCCCGCAGTGCAAACCTTGAACAAGCTCGGCCTCGAAGTGGTTCTTCTCACCGGCGATACCCGCGGCACCGCCCAAGCCGTCGCCGAGGCGACTGGAATCGACAGCGTCGTCGCGCAGGTGCTGCCGGAGGGAAAGGTCGAAGAGATCCGCCGCCTGCAGGGTGAAGGTCGCGTAGTCGCGATGGTCGGCGACGGAATCAACGACGCCCCGGCGCTTGCCCAATCCGATGTCGGAATCGCAATGGGCAAGGGAACCGACATCGCCGTGGAAGCGAGCGACATAGCGCTGATGCGATCCGACCTGACGGGTGTATCGAACGCGATCTCGCTCTCGCGCCGCGCCATGGCGACGATGAAGCAGAATCTGTTCTGGGCGTTCGTCTACAACGTCGTCGGAATTCCGATTGCCGCCGGAGTGCTGTATCCGTTCACCGGTCTGATGCTGAGTCCGGTTCTCGCCAGCGCCGCAATGGCGCTGAGCTCAGTGAGTGTAGTCACCAACAGCCTGCGCCTTCGCGGCGCGAAGCTCGGATGAATTTCAACCCGGAGATTGGATGACGAGTGGCCTGAAACGCGGAGCTTCCCCCTCCCAGGTTCGCGGGGGGGCGGGGGCGGAGTGCGGCTGCGAGGTGCGCAATGCGGCGGGGAAATCCCGGCGCGCGCTGGCCGTCGACCCTGAGGTAAAATCCAGAAACCTCAATCGCCTGCGCCGCGTCGAAGGGCAGGTGCGCGGGCTCCAGAAAATGGTGGAAGAGGATCGGTACTGTGCGGACATCCTGACCCAGATCTCATCGGTGCAGGAGGCGCTGCGCGGAGTGGGGCGCGAGCTGATGCGGAATCATCTGAGACACTGCGCCAGCGCCGCGATCAGGGTTGGAGGGGAGCGCGCCGATGAGATGTACGACGAGCTTGTCGATCTCATGTACACCTATAGTCGATGATGCAACTGCGAAGGACCATGCTACGCGCTGACCGCTGCCGGCTGCACGCTACCTGCTGAAGCGCGTCAGGGCTCGGATCGCGATCCTATTCGCGCGCCCTGGCCCTGGCGGGGGCCGAGTGACGAGTTGGGGGATTGCTCGGTAAGCAGTCTCGTCACGAAACGCTGACCCTCGGAGATGCGCTCGATCTCGACGGCGATGGCATCCACCGCGTTCTCGAGGCGCTCCAGGCGCTCACCCCGATCCCCTCCCTCTACCTGTTTTGGCGATGGCTTCATCGTCCGCCTGAAAATCGCCCACGCGATGCTCACAGCGATCGGCGCGAGAACGAACAACGTGAACATGATCGACACCTTCTCGACCATGTGCGGCTGGATGAACCCGGCGAACGGCGCCTGCGTTGCCGCGATCAATCCGGCCGGGGCGCTCGTCAGCTGCTGGCCCGTCTCGGCGATGTCTGACTCGAGCTGAACTATCCGCTTGTCGAGAACTGCCAGCCGTTGCTCGAGGCCGGGTTTTGCTGACGCGTCTGCGGAGCCGAGCTCACTCGCGATCTCGGAGCGGCGGTTTGCCGCGGACACGAGCTGATCGGAAAGCTCGCTGCGCCGCTCTCGCAGCGCGTCGACATCCTGGGACGTGCGGGGCACCGTGATCGTGTACGTGACTCCCTCGCTCCCTGCGAGCACTGGTGCCGGCGGCGCCGGTGGGGTGGGGGCGGTTTGCTGCGTCTGCTGCGCGCGACTCACTGGTTCCCGACCGGAATCGGGTCAGCCCGCTTGCCGGCACCGATTGCCGGCGCCCGCTCTCCTTCCGACAGCAGCCTGGTGACAAACCGCTGACCTTCGGTCACCCTCTCGATTTCTATCGCAATGGCGTCGATCGACTGCTCGAGCCGCTCGATACGCTGAGCCGTTTCCGTGAAGACAGGAGGCAGCGACGGGCGGTTCGACCTCTTCCACATCATGCGGGCCGCGCCGATCGCCATTGGGCCGAGCACCGCGACGGTGAAGACGATGGAAATCGCGGTAGCCTGACCGGAGCCCAACCCGGGAATGAACGAGGCCGATTCAGTGGTCGCGGCCAGGAGTCCTGCCGGCGCACTGGTGAGCAGGCGTCCGGTACTGGCGATGTCGGTCTCGAGCTGGACAATGCGCTCGTCGAGCACCGCCATTCTCTGCTCAAGCCCACTCCGTGCCGTCGGATTGCTGCTGGAATTCAGCTGGCTCACCAGCCTCGACCTGCGCTGTGCGGCCGAGGTGAGCTGGCTGGAAAGCTCGTCCCGGCGTGCCTTGATCGCCTCTATGTCCTGCGCGGTGCGCGGCGCCTCGACCCTGAAGAGGTTCGAACCCAGCTCGGTCGTGATGACCGGCTTGGGCTGTGGCGAGGGCGTCGCAGGAGCTTGTGGTGTCTGCATAAGCTTCTTTACGGCCAGAACGGCGTTGGAGTTACACGGATCGGCGTTGCCCCTGGCCATAAAGATGGGCCCGCCGTTGACAGTACCATATGGGTCAGGCCGGAAACGCGCCACACATGCGGGCAATTCAGTCCCAGCGGGGCTCCTGCCGGAGCGTGTCGACGTGCACGTGGCGGGACGACGACCGCCCGGACACCCGCTGCCAACCCGCGCCGGTGCTCGAGTGTGAGACCGCGATCTCGAAGCTGTCTGGAGGGATCCACCGCGCGTAGTTCGAATCCACGTCGCAGTCGCATCCTCCTCCGGCCGGACCGCGAGCCACTACTTCCCCGGAGAGAACATCGCGCACCACCGCGAACGTTCCGGTCTGGCCGGGAATAGGATCCTCCGCTACGTACGCGGCGTACCGCCCGTCGGGCGAGATCACGAAATCCTGGAAGAACGCCCACACGTCGTGTGGCACCGGCAGAGTTTCCAGCGCATGGTCGCGGAGCCGGAGGCGGAAGATCTTTCGGTGCGGTGAGGAGGAATCCTCCGATGCCTGCACCAGTCCGATCACCAGCGTATCACCGACGGGAATCGGAAAGGGCGCGATCACATCGCTGATGGTGTCGACGCCCCCCCGGGAGACGATCTCCATCCTGTACACTAGCCCGCTGTCCTCCGTGGCGTCCCAGCTCGGAACAAACGTCGAATCGATGACGGTGATGACGGTGTTCGAGCCGGCGCCTTCGCGCCCGCGACACGCTGCGACTGAGTAGAGCGCGGCGATGACGGCGACCGCCGCCATCGCCCGGCGGCATAACACGCGCCGTCCCACTACCGTAAGAATCGCTCCGCGAGCTGGACCATCCGCTCGTCGCCTTCCGTTTCCGCCCGCACGCGGATTATCGCCACGAACGGCCGGAGCTTCGGCTCGCCCCAGTAGTAGCCGGTTGCACTCTCG
>JBKKAY010000254.1:0-5845 GCA_046714195.1 Gemmatimonadaceae bacterium | reverse complement strand
TTTTGGGGTCGATTTGAGCGCCTGTATGAGAGTGCAAATATCACATTTTGTTGCAATTTGCAGCGAGGCAAAATGGCCGTGATTACCCTGGTAAAAGGCAAGCCGGTTTGGACGCTTGCGGTGGTTGCTTTGGTGGCTGGCTGCGGTGGCCGGGCCGCCGTTCCGGGGCCTACGCCAGACCCCGGGTTACCCCCGATAATCGTCCGCGAGATCCCGCCCGATCCGGTTCCGACGATGGATGCTGTTTGTGACCACGATATCGCCGCCGCCGACGCCCGTCCGGTCTCGGCCACGACGATCGGTCACTACTACATCGAGAACGGCGGGCTTGTGTACCTGGCATTGGTGCGCGGAGCGCCGGGCTGGTACGGAGACCTCAAGGATTGGGAGATGCCGACGCCGCCCGTCGGACAGCACCTTCGAAACGCGAACATCGCGGGGTTCCGCTACGCCCTCGCGCTCGACATCGGAGACCGCACGCTCTCGGTGTTGGAAAAGGAGGTGGACCTCCAGAAAACGAATGTCGTATTCCTCGATCGCGTGGGAACCGGTCTATCCGTGGTCGGTGGGGAGCTGATGAATCTCTGCTGGTCGTCGCTGCCGGACGCAGTCGGCCAGGTCCTTTCACGCTCTCCCGCTGCCTCCAAATTCGTTACCGGCACCGCCGTCGTCCCCAAGAAACCCGCACCCGCTCGACGCTCCCGGCGCTGAGCTAGGATTCAGTCGGGCTGGTGAAGTGATTCTTGTAGCGGCGACGATGTACCCGGCGTTAACGTAACTGGGTCAAACCCAACCACAACCTACCGAACCCCATGCGCCTCACTCACCGCGCCTTAATCGCTGTCTCCTTCCTGCCGACGATTGGCATCGCGCACGCGTCCGCCCAGACAGGCCTTGTCACGACGACCGCTATGCCCGCGAGCTCCGACGTGCTTCCGTTCAAGGCAACCGAGACCACGCTGCCGAATGGGCTGAAGGTCATCGTCGTCCCCACCGGATTCCCGAACATCGTCTCCATCCAGATTCCGGTGCAGACGGGATCGCGCAACGAGGTCGAGCCGGGCAAGAGCGGCTTCGCGCATTTCTTCGAGCACATGATGTTCCGCGGAACGCCCAAGTACTCGCCGGAGCAGTTCACGGAGATCATGACGCGGGCGGGTGCGCGCAACAACGCATCGACCTCGGACGACCGGACGATGTACTACGCGACCTTCGCGAAGGACGACCTCGAGCAGATCATCGAGCTGATGGGCGACCAGTTCCAGAATCTCAAGTACGCGGAGCCGGAGTTCAGGACCGAGGCGAAAGCGGTTCTCGGGGAATACAACAAGAACGCGTCGGAGCCGCGCTACAAGCTTTACGAGGTTACGCGGAAGACTGCCTTCGGAACCCACACCTATGGCCACACCACCATGGGGTTCATCGAAGACATCGAGAAGATGCCGGACCAGTTCGAATACTCGCAACAGTTCTTCGACCGGTGGTACCGCCCCGAGCACACCGCCATCATCGTGGCGGGGGATGTCACGCCCGAGCAGGTGCTGCCGTTGATCCAGAAGCATTGGGGCTCGTGGAAGCGTGGAACCTATAAAGCTGTCATTCCCGCGGAGCCGGTTTCCACCGCTCCCAAGTACGCCCATGTCCCCTGGCCCACTCCCACCAGCCCGCTGGTGACTGTGGCATTCAGGAACGCGGCTTTCTCGGATATAAACAAGGAGAACGCCGCGCTGGATTTCGTTGCCAACATTTATTTCGGACCAACCTCCGACATCTACCGGAAGCTCGTCGTCACCGAGCAGAAGCTTGACAGCTTTGGTGGATTCAACTCCAGCAATCTGGATCCCGAGCTGTTCACCATCAGCGCGCGCCTCAAGGACCCGAAGGATGCCGTCTACGTCCGCGACGAGATCTTGCGCACGGCAAACCGCGCCCGCACCGAGCTGGTTCCGGCGTGGAGACTGGATGACGTGAAGGCCTCCGAGCGTTACGGGTTCGTCCGAACGCTCGACAACACCGGATCCATCGCCCAGACGCTGGCTGAGTACGTCGTGTTCAACCGCACGTATGGAACGCTGAACGACGCCTACCGCAATTATGCGGCGCTTACACCGGAAGACGTTCGCTCGGTGGCGGCCAAGTACTTCACAGACGCCAACATGGTGGTGACTTCACTCTCGAGCGTCCCACTGGCCGCCGCGCTCGCGACACAGCCGCCGATCGCCTCGCTCACTTCGCCCCCGACGGGCTCCGGGCCGCCGGGCGATGAAGCCCGCCGCGCGCTCAAGGCCAAGCTCGCTGCCATCGTCGCCGCGGACATGAAAGCGGTGCCCGCAACGCTTCCAAAGCTCGACATCATCGAGCAGAAGTCGCTGTTGCCGCAGATCTCCATGAAGCTCGTGTTCAACGCCGGCTCGGCCTACGATCCGCCGGGCAAGGAAGGTCTGGCCGCACTCTCCGCGGCGATGGTCACGGGCGGCGGTTCAGAGGACCTCACGATCAGCGAGATCCGGCAGCTGCTCTACCCGATGGCCGGAAGCTTTTCCGGTGGCGTAGACAAGGAGATGGCCACCTTCACGGCCAGCATCCACAAGGACAACTGGCACGAGTTCCTGCACATCGTTCTCGGCCAGCTGGCCGAGCCGGGATACCGCGCTGAGGACTTCCAGCGGCTCAAGGACCGGCAGCTGGTCGCCCTCACTCAGGACCTGCGGTCTAACAACGAAGAGGAGCTCGGCAAGGAACGGCTGCAGACCAACGTCTTCGCGGGAACGCCGTACGGCCACCCCGTGCTCGGCACCGTCGCCGGCATCGGCGCCATCACCATCGACGATGTGAAAGCGTTCGTCCGCGATCATTACACGCTGGCCAACCTCAAGGTAGGGATGAGCGGCGATGTCCCTGCCGGATTCACTCCCGTCACCAGCGCAATTCTGGCGGCGCTCCCCGCCGGCAAGCCGGCGCCGGCACCCAAGGCGTTCGCGGCGAAGAAGCCGAGCGGGATGAATGTCGAGATCATAAAGAAGGACACCAGGTCCACGGCGATTTCGTTTGGCCTTCCGATCGTCGTCACCCGCTCACATCCCGATTTCGCGGCGCTCAACGTCGCGCGGGCGTTCCTCGGCGAGCACCGAATGTCGAACTCGCACCTCTATCAGAGGATCCGCGAGGTGAGGGGAATGAACTACGGTGACTACGCATACATCGAAGCGTTCCCGGGAGGCATGTTCCGCTTTTTCCCGGGCGCCAACAACGTCCGCCGCAATCAGCTGTTCGAGGTCTGGATCCGGCCGGTGGAGCCGCAGAACGCCCACATGGCCCTGCGTATCGCGACGGCCGAATTGCAAAAGCTCATCGACCAGGGTTTGTCGCAGAAGGATTTCGAGGACACGCGCGACTATCTCATGAAGAACGTCTACGTCATGACCGCCACCCAGGACGCGCAGCTCGGCTACGCTCTCGACTCCAAGTGGTACGGAACGAGCGAATTCACGAGCTACATGAGGAACGCGTTGTCGAAGCTGACGCGCCAGCAGGTCAACGACGCGATCAAGCGCCACCTGTCGGCGACGGATCTGTCGGTGGTGATCATCGCCAAGGACGCGGAGGCGCTGCGCGCGGTACTGGTGGCCGACGCGTTCTCGCCGATCAAGTACGAGTCCGAGAAGGCGGCCGAGCTGCTGGCGGAGGACAAGGTGATCGGCGCGCGGAAGCTCACGATCAGGCCGGAGAAGGTGAAGATCACGCCGGTGGAGGAAGTCTTCGCGAGATAGTGGCGCCACTGCGATGAATCGTACGCTCCGACTGGCGGCGCTCGCGGGATTGGCGGGGATGGCAGGGGCCGCCCTCGCCGTCTCCCCCGCATCCGCGCAAACCAGAGAATCACCGTTCGCGTCGGCGGCCGCATCGCGGTTCGCCGACTCGGTTCTGGCGCTGATGACGCTGGAGGAGAAGCTGGGGCAGCTGTCGATGGCGCCCGGGTACGGAACGCAAACAGGTCCGCGGGCAACGCCGGGAAGTCAGGCCCAGATTCGCGCGGGGAAGCTGGGATCGTACCTCGGCATTTTCGGCGCAGAGTACACACGCGAGCTCCAGAAGATCGCCGTCGAGGAGAGTCGCCTCAAAATCCCGCTCCTGTTTGCGTGGGACATCATCCACGGCCACCGCACCATCTACCCGATTCCACTGGCCGAAGCGGCGAGCTTCAATCCCGAGCGTGTCCAGCAATCGGCGAGGCTGGCCGCCGTGGAAGCGACAGCGCACGGACTGCACTGGACCTTCGCTCCGATGGTAGACATCGCGCGCGATCCACGGTGGGGACGGATCTCCGAAGGCTCGGGCGAGGATACGTACCTGGGCAGCGTGATGGCGGCAGCCAAGGTGCGCGGGTTTCAGAGCGGGGATGCCAGAGGGGGGGATGGCGCTCCCAACTTTGCATCGCCCAATGCGATGCTCGCCACCGCCAAGCATTTCGCAGCGTACGGAAGTCCGGAGGGCGGACGCGATTACAACACGGTGGAAGTCTCGGAGCGCGGGCTCTGGGAGACTCACCTTCCTACCTTCGAGGCCGCGGTCAGGGCTGGAGTCGCGACGTTGATGCCGTCGTTCAACGACATCGGCGGCGTCCCGACTCACTCGAGCGATTGGCTGCTGGGAGACGTGTTGCGCAAGCGGTGGGGCTTCAAGGGGCTTCTCGTCAGCGATTGGGGTGGAATCGACGAGATGCGGAAGCACGGAGTTGCCGCGAGCAAAGCGGACGCCGGCATCCTCGCCCTTCGCGCCGGCGTGGATATCGACATGGCGACATACATCTACGCCGACAGTCTCGCCCCGGCGGTGAGAGCCGGAAGGATCTCCCAGTCGTTCGTCGATTCCTCGGCCCACCGGGTGCTGCGGATGAAGCATGCGCTCGGACTTTTTCAGGATCCGTATCGCTACAGTGACACCGCTCGACAGCGCCGGTACACGCTCGCCGCGGAGCACGTCGCCGCCGCGCGTCAGGCAGCCCGCGAAGCGATAGTGCTCCTCAAGAACGACAACGCGACGCTGCCACTCCGTAGGGACTTGGGCTCCATCGCCGTGATCGGCCCATTGGCGGACGACGCGCGCTCCGTACTCGGAAACTGGGCGGCGGATGGACGCCGCGAGGACGCCGTCACGATGCTCGCTGGAATCCGTGCCGCCCTCCCAACGCAGACGAGGATTCTCTACGCCCGAGGAGCACCGGTCGACACCATGACCTCAGCGGGGTTCGCCGAGGCCGAGCGCGTGGGCATCGAGGCTGACGCGGTCGTGTTCGTCGTGGGCGAACGGGAAGACATGAGCGGCGAAGCCGCGAGTCGTGCCTCCATCGAGCTGCCCGGGGCGCAGCTCGCTCTGGTGCAATCGGTTTCTCGCGCGGTGCGCAGGTCTCCCGGCGGAGACAGGAAACCGATCGTAGTCGTGCTGTTGAACGGCCGGCCGCTCGCCATCCCCGAGCTCGCTGCCGAAGCACCGGCAATTCTGGTGACCTGGTTTCTCGGCATCCAGCACGGCAACGCGGCTGCCGACGTCCTCTTCGGGGACTACAACCCCGGCGGCAAGCTTCCCGCGACTTTTCCGCGGGCGACCGGACAGATCCCCATTTACTACAGTCACCGGAACACCGGCCGACCGCCTGTCGTGACGGACAAGTACACATCGAAGTACCTCGACGTGGCGTGGACGCCGCTGTTCCCCTTTGGCTACGGCCTGAGCTACACGACCTTCGCCTACGGAAATCTGGCCGTTGCCGCCGGCACTGCCGTGCCGGTCCCGGTGCCAGACTCGTTGGCGGTCCCAGCCACCGCCGTCCCGGCGCTGATCCGCG
>JBKKAY010000253.1:0-9953 GCA_046714195.1 Gemmatimonadaceae bacterium | reverse complement strand
CGAAGGTCTGGGTGACGACGCTTACGAGCTACGACAGGACTTTCCCGGTGCCGGTGGCCTTCGAGCTTACGTCCATGGATCGCGACCGCCGTTGGGACCGCACGGAGCTGGCGTATCGCTCCATCGTTTTCGGCGGGGGAACGCCCGTCACCGATCCCCTCGATGCGATCGCAAAAGCGTACGAATCGGGGTTGACCGACGAATTCGCGCTGCCGGTGGTGGTCACCGAAAACGGGAAGCCGGTGGCCCCAATGCGCGACGGCGACGCCGTCATCTGCTTCAACTACCGCTCGGACAGAATGCGCCAGATCGTCACGGCTCTGATCGCTCCGAAAGGGCATCCTGACGACCACCTTCCGTTCGCCTGGAGCAGTCAGGACTCGGATCGATTCGATGCGCTTCGAAAACCGAAGGTCTGGGTGACGACGCTTACGAGCTACGACAGGACTTTCCCGGTGCCGGTGGCCTTCGAGCCTACGTCCATGGATCGCATTCTGGCGGAGGTGCTGTCGGCCAACGGGCTCAACATGCTCAAGACGGCGGAAACCGAGAAGTACCCGCACGTGACTTACTTCTTCAATGGCGGCGTCGAGGAACCCTACCCCTGTGAGAAGCGCGTGCTCGTCGCCAGCCCGAAGGTGGCCACCTACGATCTCAAGCCGGAGATGAGTGCCGAAGGCGTTACCGATGCACTCTGCGCGGGAATCGAGTCACTGGAGCACGATTTCATCCTCTGCAATTTCGCGAATGCCGACATGGTGGGTCACTCGGGCTCCATTCCGGCGACGATAAAAGCGGTCGAGACGGTGGACCAATGCCTGACGAGAGTGCTCAAGGCGGCCGAACGTTCGGGCGTGCGGCTGATCGTGACCGCCGATCACGGCAACGCCGAGCTGATGATCGATCCGGAGTCGGGAGGGCCGCACACCGCTCACACCACCAATCCGGTTCCGTTCGTGGTTGTCGACTGGGAGCGGGAAAAGCCGCTGCGGCCGGGCGGCGCTCTCTGCGATGTGGCGCCAACTATATTATCGATGCTGGGCGTAGAACAGCCGCGGGAGATGAGCGGCGTCAATCTTGGAGTGATAAAGTGAATTATTTGACTGGCGCTACCCTGCTTGCATTCGTTGCCGCGAGCGCCGGCGCGCAGGTCGGCCATCTCCCCGCGAACAGTCCGTTCTCGGACCTCGAGTCGGATCAGGAGCTCACGTTCTTCGCGGGAGTGTTCCGGGCCGGAAGCGATCCGGTGGGAGTCGCGCCGCGAGCCGGGCCGATGTTCGGCCTCCGCTACGAGAAAACGATCGGCGGCCCCGCCGCGTTGATGGTGCGCTTTGCCCACGTCAACAGCGAGCGGTTTCCGGTGGATCCGACCAGCGCCACGGCGCCACAGCTCGGGCGCCGGAACGTGTCGCTCAACCTGGTGGACGCCAACATCGCCGTGAACCTCACCGGGCAGAAGACCTGGCACAACCTGGTGCCCGTCCTGAACCTCGGGGCCGGCATCGCTCAGTGTGGATGCACGGTAGAGGGCGATCCCTACCGGTTCGGCACCCCGTTTGCATTTTCATTCGGCGGTGGGATTCGCTACGTACCCGGTGGACGGTTTCAGATGCGGGTAGACCTGAACGACTATCTGTACCAGCTGAAATACCCCTCGGAATACTTCGTTGCGCCTTCCGCCACCACCGCGCCTGTGGCCCCGGCCGATCAGGCAAAGTCATTCTGGAAGAACAACCTAGGGCTGACGCTCGGCGCTTCGTATCTGTTCTTCCGGTAACCTGAAGGCCCGTTGGGGCGAACACGGAGGAAATGTGGCGCAGGATTACGAGAACATCGACGATATCGAGGACATGGATGACGGCGAGCTGCGCGCGTTCGTGCGCGACCGCCTGGATGAACAGCTCGCATTCGACTCCGACGACATCGAGGTTTCCGTCAGAAACGGCGTCGTCAGCCTCTCCGGCCGGGTCGGCACCGAGGGTGAATACCGTATCGTCGAGCACGTCGTCACGGACGTGCTCGGCATCAGCGAGGTGAAGAACGAGCTGGTGGTCGATCCGATCAGACGCGCGGAAAGCCCGATGGCGATCGACGAGCACCTCGTCGACGAAGAAGTTCACGAAGGCCTCCTGCTCGGTGACGGTCCGCGGCCCGACAGTCCGGAAGCCGAGCACCTGCGCGAGGACCGGAGAGCCGAGTTGTTTGGGACCACCGACGTGCAGCAGTCGATCGAGGGCGCCATTCCGTGGACTCCCCCGGAGTCACCCACACCCGAAGGATTGAGCGGAACCGACGCCACACCGGGCGTGCTCGGCGAAGATCATTAGCCCTGCTCGCATCGAAGGAAGCGAGAGCGCGCGGCATTGGGCAAATTAGAGACGATGCCAACTGCCGCACTCACCCGCCGCGTCTCGTTTTCCGCGGCGCACCGCTATAGCCGGCCGGAATGGAGCGACGAGAAAAACGTCGCCACATTCGGCCCCTGCGCGTGGCCGAACTATCACGGCCACACCTACGTGTGCGAAGTGACTGTGACCGGTCCGATCGACGATGCCACCGGATTCGTGATGGACCTGGGCGTCCTCGATCAGATCCTTAAAGCCCAGGTCACCGACCGGTTCGACCACCGCAACATCAACATGGACGTTCCGGAATTCGGTGATGGAAAGCTGGTGCCGACGGGCGAGAACCTGGCTCGATTCATTTTCGAGCGAGTCGATCGAGCCCTTCCCAAGCCGGCGCGGGTATCGAGAGTCACTGTCGGCGAGGACGCGAGTCTGAGCGCCACCTACACCAGGGACTGAGGAGAAGTTGACACCATTGTTTACGCGATTGGCTTGGGCGTCGCTGACCCTCGTTGCGCTGACCGGCTGTGCCACCGTGATGAGCACGGTGCGCCCGTCGCCCGAGAGCGATATCGGCTTGTACATCGATTCGCTCACGTCCCAACCGGCGTTCAGGAACGCGCACTGGGGCGTTCTCGTCGTGAATCCGCGGACGGGAGACACGCTCTACTCGAAGAACGCGGGCAAGCTGTTCATGCCCGCGTCGAACATGAAGATCATCACCAGCGCCGTCGCTCTCGCGCAGCTCGGACCCGACTACGCCTACAGGACGACCTTCGCCGCCAGCGGTGAGGTGCGCGACTCGCTACTCGATGGCGACCTCGTGGTCATCGGCCGTGGTGATCCCACCGTGAGCGACCGCATGCGCGGGCTCGCCACCCTCGTGATGGACACGCTGGCGGACTCGCTCCGCGCGCATGGAGTCAGGCAGATCACCGGCGAGCTCGCGCACGCCGGAAACGCGTTCCCCGATTCCACGCGCGGGTATGGCTGGGAGTGGGACGACCTGGGCGAGTACTACGGGGCCGGTGTCGACGAGCTGACCTTCAACGAGGGAACGGCCCCGACGACTCTGGGCCCGCTGCCAGATACGGTGCGCGACAGCCTGTACTCCGGACCGGCCAAGGATCCCTCTCGCGCATACCTCGAAGCATTCCACAATGCGCTGACAAGAAAAGGCATCGTCGTCGACGGCGGGGTGGCCGACAGCATTGCCCCGATGCCGTTCAAGCTGGATACACTGTTCGTGTACGTGTCGCCGCCTCTGCGCGCGATTCTCCCGGTCCTGATGAAGCCGTCGCAGAATCAGGTCGCCGAGCTCGTGTTCAAGTCCATCGGCCTCGAGAAGGGCGGTGCCGGCACCGTCGACAGTACGCGATCCGTCGTGACGCGGCAGCTGCTGGCGTGGGGCGCCGAGCCCGACGGCTTCCAGATCGCCGACGGCAGCGGATTGTCCCGACACAACCTGCTGACGCCCACCACTCTGGTAAAAGTTCTCGACGGCATGCAGCGCGACACGGCGTTCGCCGTCTTCTATAACTCGATGCCGGTGGCGGGCATCGATGGCACGCTCAAGTCGCGGATGAAAGCGACGGCGGCGGAGGGCAACGTGCACGCCAAGACGGGCTCCATCGCCGCGGCGCGATCGCTGTCGGGATATGTCACCACGGCGGATGGCGAGCGGCTCATCTTCAGCGTGATGACCAACAACTGGACGACGCCCAGCGATGCGGTGCTGAGCGTGATCGACCAGATAGCATCGGCGCTCGCCGCCATGCGGGCGAACTAGGTCCGAATGCTGACCGTCGAGGAAGCGAGCGCACGCATCCTCGCCGAGGTCCGTCCGCTGGACCACGAGTGGGTGCCTCTGACTGCGGCGCTCGGCCGCGTGCTCGCCGAGGAAGTAATTGCGACAGTCACTATGCCGCCGTGGAGCAATTCCTCGATGGACGGCTATGCCGTTCGCTCGGCTGACATTTCACCGGTGCTCGCCGGAGAGCCGGTCAAGCTCAAGGTAGTCGCTACCATCGCCGCAGGCGGATTCGCTCCTCGCGCGCTCAAGCGGGGCGAAGCGATGCGCATCATGACTGGCGCCCCGATCCCTGAAGGCGCGGACTCCGTGGTGCGGAAGGAAGACACCGACGAAGGAAAACAACGGGTCGAGATACGCGACGCGCGGGATGTGTGGAAGAACATTCGGGGATCGGGCGAGGACTATCAGCACGGGGATTCGCTGGCCAAGCGCGGTGCGCCGGTCCGCCCTGCTCTGCTCGGGGTGCTCGCATCGAGCGGGATAGCGAAAGTGGAAGTCTTTCGGCGGCCCCGCGTGGCGATCGTAAGCTCGGGCAACGAGCTGGTAGAGCTCGAGAAGTTCAGTGAAGTCGAGGCCGGCCGCAGGATCGTCTCAACCAACAGCTACACCCTTTCCGCCCTGACGAGAGTCTCCGGCGGGGAGCCGGTGGACCTCGGGATCGCCGCCGACACCCGTAGCTCGCTGCGCAAGAAGCTCAAGGCCGCGACACAGTGTGACCTGATACTCAGCTCCGCCGGCGTTTCGGTCGGAGATCTCGACCATACCCGGGATGTATTCGCCGATCTGGGAGGTGAACAGCGCTTCTGGAAGGTGAAGATGCGGCCTGGCGCTCCACTCGCTTTCGGGCTGCTCGAGGGCGTGCCGTGGGTTGGGATGTCCGGCAATCCGGTGTCAGCGATGGTCAGCTTCGAGCTGTTCGTGCGTCCGGCGCTGAGGAAAATGCAGGGACACACCTCGCTTTTCCGACGCGTCGTGCCCGTGACGACGGACGAAGAGCTGAAGATCTCCGCCAAGCTCACGCATTTTCTCCGCGCGATCGTCACCCGACACGAGGACGGCCAATTGACCGCCAGGTTGACTGGGCCGCAAAGCTCGGGCGCGCTGACGTCGATGGCGCGCGCGAACGCGTTGTTGATCGTGCCCGGGCACCACCAGAACGTCGCCAAAGGCAGTGTGCTCAACGCGATGCTGCTGGATCAGAGCGTCGACGAGTACCCCGTGCTCAAGCTGTGACCGGGCCGACTGCCGCCGTCGAGATGTATCCGCCCGCACCGCTGGACGGGTCGGCGCTTGTCGGCGCGCTGGAGCGCCGGTTCCGCACTTCAGTCGCCGATGCCACCGTCGGCAACCGCACCTTCAGCATCCTCAAGCCAGCCAACTCCGACGACCTGATCCGGGAAGAAGATTTCGTCAAGGACGAGCGCCTGCCCTACTGGGCTGATGTCTGGCCCTCGTCGATCGTGCTGGCGGAGAAGCTGCTCGAGCTGGATGGCGACGGAAAAACCGCGCTCGAGCTGGGGTGCGGCGTCGGTCTGAGCACGCTCGCGGCGACGAGCGCCGGCTTCGACGTGCTGGCCACCGACTACTACGAGGATGCGCTCGACGTCACGCGCGCCAATGTTTTTCGAAACCTCGGATCACTGGCCCGGACGCGGCTGGTGGATTGGCGGCACCTGCCCGCCAACATCGGCAGCTTCGATCTGGTTTTCGCTTCCGACGTCCTGTACGAACAGGAGTACGCGGCGCTGTTGCCGGTGCTGCTCGACGGCCTCATCGCCCCTGGCGGAATCGCGCTCATCGCCGACCCCGGCCGCGTCGCCACTCCGGTTTTTCTCGAGGCGTGCGCGACCCAGGGCCTCGTCGTCCGGAAAAAAGAAACCCGGCCGTTTGAGGCCGGGGAGATCAGACAGGCGATTGACATTTACGAGATTGGACACGGATAACTGCAACTGAACACGAGGTCCGCTGTGAGGAAATGACGCTGACAGCAACCCGCTGCACGATGTCGGGACGCTACGATGTGGCGGAAAACCGAACTGAAACTGTTTTTCCCCGACGTGAACCCGTGGCGTCCCGACAGTAGTGAAGCGGGAAGCAGTGAGCGTTTAAGCGGGCAGCGGATCTCGTGTTCAGTCGCAGTTGCGTTGCAGTTACATCTGCCGGTATTTCGGCCCTGATCCGCCTTCCCGGGGTGTCCAGCGTGGCCCAAGGATATCTGTCGCCTTGCAGTCGATGCAGTTCGCGGGACTCACCACCAACCGCTCGCCGTCGCGCTCGTAGACTCCAGCCGGGCACATGTGGGTGTAGAGATCCGCAACCTCGGGGGCGATGTCGCGCCCTACAATCAGATGGGACGGGATATCGTCGCGCGTCGCATTGCCCGACTTGAACACCGCGTCGAGCTTGGTGAAGGTGATCTTGCCGTCGGCGGGGGGGGCAACGGATGACGGCGGCGCTGGCGTGCGGGGGACAGCGGCATCCGGCTCGGCGTGGATTTTTCCGCCGGGAAATCTTCCTCCGGTCACAGTCATCAGCGACGCGAGAACGCCGCCCAGAAAAAAGCCGTGTTTCTGGAACGCCAGTCGCATGTTCCGGCGGCGGTAGAGATCTTTGGTGATGTAGCTCGCGTCCACCAGTTCGTCGTAGCGCCGGAGCGACGACGACGTGGTATCGGCCGCCTTGAGTGCGGCGAACGCGGCGCGCGCTGCGAACATTCCGGACTGCATCGCGTAGTGGATTCCCTTGAGCGAGGCGACTTCCACGTAGCCCGCGGAATCGCCGACGATCATGAGGCCGTCACCGTGACGGCGCTCAGGCAGCGCGTAGTACCCGCCCTCGGGGATGGTCTTCGCCCCCCACTCGACCATCTCACCCCCTTCCAGGTACGGCTTGAACAATGGATGCAGCTTGAGGCGCTGGAGCATGTCGTGCACGTCGGTGGTGGTCTTCCTGTAGTCGAGTCCGACCACGAGACCCAGCGCGACGAGGTTTTCGCTCAACGGATACATGAAGCTTCCGCCGAACGCATCGAGCGGGACCGGCCACCCGAGGGTGTGAATCACCG
Source organism: Gemmatimonadaceae bacterium (assembly GCA_046714195.1). Classification (GTDB taxonomy): domain Bacteria; phylum Gemmatimonadota; class Gemmatimonadetes; order Gemmatimonadales; family Gemmatimonadaceae; genus UBA4720. The sequence goes on along the minus strand of JBKKAY010000253.1, from coordinate 2,731 downwards.
CGTCGAGAGGTTTTTTCGTCTCCCAGATCTCCTTCACGCCCAATGCAAAGATCTGCGGATTCTCGGATGCGATCTTCTGCCATTCCATGTACGCCTGTGACAACGTGCCCCGCGTGCCCTCCGCGAGCACGGTGATCTGCGCCGTGATGTCCGTCGGCGGAGTGTAGCCGTTTCCTGGCTCGCCCGTGCGGGACAGGCCTGTCGGAGTGGTTCGCACTCCGGTGACGCGCGACCCTTCGGTCAGGAGCGACGCCGCCGGAAACCCCGTGAACACGTTCACGCCCGCGGCTTCCGCTTTTTCGCCGAGCCATCGGACGATCTCCGAGAGTGACGCCACGAAGTAGCCGTGGTTCCGCATCGTCGGCGGCGTGGGAAGCCGCAGGGAATGAGAGCCGGTCAGCAGGTACACGCGCTCGCCAGTCACCGGTGCGCGAAATGGAAAATCGCTGTCCTTGAGATCGGGGAAGAGCTCTCGCATGGCGGCCGGATTCACCACCGCGCCCGACAGAGAATGCTCGCCGAGCGCGCCCGCCTTCTCGAGCACACCGATCTGAACATCTCCGATCGTGCCGCCCGCCTCGGTGTCGCGCCGCACCAGATTGGCGAGCTCGATCGCGCCCGCGAGGCCCGCTGGCCCGCCACCGACGAACAGCACGTCCATCGGCACCGCTTCCGGATCTGCCGGACCCGACACGATGAGCCGGTCGAGCGGGAGGGGGACCTGGTGTCGACTTGGCAATACCAGCCCAGAATGCTCCGGATTCAATGCTGCTTCTTCGCTTCGCGCACCGCCTCGGTGAGCGCGGGAATGATGTCGAACACGTCGCCGACGATGCCGTAGTCGGCGATCTTGAAGATCGGGGCATCCTTGTCCTTGTTCACGGCAACTATCGTCTTGGACGTTCGCATCCCGGCGAGGTGCTGCACCGCGCCGGAAATTCCGACGGCGATGTAGAGCTCGGGACTCACCAGCCGTCCGGTCTGCCCGATCTGATCGCTGTGGGGACGCCATCCATCGTCGGTGACGGCGCGCGTCGCTCCCACCGCGGCGTTCCCGAATGCCGCCGCGAGATCTTCGACCAGCTTGAAGTTCTCCGCCGCCTTGAGCCCGCGTCCTCCCGCCACCACCACCGGAGCTTCGGCGAGGTCCAGCTTTCCAGAGGTGCCCTGCCGGGTCTCCTTCACCTTCACCCGCGCCGATTTGGGATCGACGGCAGGCTGAACGTTTTCGACTCGTCCGGCCTTCGCGTTCTGAGCCGGCGCCATGACGTTGGGCCGCATGGCGATCACGGCGGGGGTGCCGGACATGGCGAGCGTGGCAATCACCTTCCCGATGTTCACCGGGTGGCGAACGACCAGCGCTTCGCCGTCGACCTCGAAGGAGAGTACATCCGTGACAACACTGACTCCGAGCCGCGCGGCTACGCGTGGGGCCAGATCTCGCCCCTGGGCGGTGGTGCTGAATATCGCGGCGCGATATCCCCCCGACTTTATGCGCTCCGCCGCCGTCGCCGTCGCGACTTCGGGACTGTAGTTCGCCAGATCCGCGTGCTCGACCACCATGACGACGTCGGCGCCGTGCTGTCCTGCCTGCTGCGCCTTGGCCGCAATTCCTGGCGGACCGATGAGCATGGCGTGGACTTCTCCCCCACCCCCACCCCCACCCGACGAGTCAGCCAGCGACCGGGCGGCGGTGATCGCTTCCAGTCCGACTTTGCGCAGGTCACTGCCGCGCGATTCCACGAATGCGAAGACCTTTGGCATCAGAGAACCTTGGCCTCCGTCTGGAGGAGCTTGATCAGCTCCGGGACAGCGGCCGCGCCCTCGCCGACTATTCGCCCCGCTTTGCGTTCAGGGGGAAGCTCGAGCTTGCGCACGGTAATCTGCGGTGGGGGAAGCTGTGCCGGCTTGACCTCGAGTGGCTTCTTTTTCGCCGCCATGATCCCCTTGAGCGAGGGATAGCGGGCAGTATTGAGTCCTTCGTCGACCGTCAGCACCGCGGGCAGCGAAAACTCCACGATCTCCTGCGCGCCCTCGAGCTCTCGCTTAGCGGTTCCCTTCCCGGCGTCGATCTCCAGGGACGAAATCGCAGTCACACAAGGAAGGCCGAGCAGCTCCGCCGTCATCGGACCCACCACTCCGTTGGAGGAATCCGGGGAGATCTTCCCGAACAGGATCAGATCGTAGGCGCCGGCCTTGAGCTCCTCGGCGAGCGCTGTGGCTATCGCTAGGCCGTCGAAGGGGACCTTGTCCGCCTTGAGTTGGATTCCGCGGTCGGCGCCCATGCTGAGCGCCTTCCGAATGGTTTCCTGAACGACGTCGGGGCCGAGGGAGACTGCGGTCACCTCGCTGCCGGCGTTCTTCTCCTTGAGCTGGAGGGCTGCTTCGACCGCCCACGCGTCAAAGTCGTTGATGTCGAACTTGAGGCCGGTCTCGTCGAGCGAAACATTGTCGGCGTCGACCTTGAAGCGCACGTCCATATCGGGAACGCGCTTGATGCACACGGCAATCTTCACCGCGGGGATCTCCATGTGAATGATTTCACATAAAGATAGCCGACAAAAAAGTCTATGCGGTGGCCGTCAACATGCCGTCAGACGATCCGGAAGAAGCCGTATTCCTGGCTGTGATCTTCGCGCGATCCTCCATCTCCTCGAGACGTGTGAGGTACTCGTTCACCTCGACGTAGTGCGGGTTCTCGCGGAGGACGTTGCCGCAGAACGTGAGAGGG
>JBKKAY010000252.1:0-3530 GCA_046714195.1 Gemmatimonadaceae bacterium | reverse complement strand
CAGGACGGGAATCTCGAAGACGTGAACCCGGCGACCGGCAAGCGCGTGGAGGTTTCGGAGCTCGTGAAGTTCGCGACCGAGTACCTGAAGATCGACTACATCTTCTGGGGCACCCAGGAGCCGTATTACTCCACGGATGTCATACCGTTTCTCAATCGCCACCCGATAAATTGAGTCCATGCAACCGACCGCCAAAGCCATTCATTCCAGTCCGACGGCAACGGGCAGCGATTCCTTCGAGAAGCGGCTGAAAGCAGCCGCCGACGTGCTCGAGCAGCTCGTCGCCGACCGCACCCTCCTCGCCGACATCGCCGAGGCTGATCGCAACCGCCTTCTCAATGCGGCTGGGCGGATCTCGCGCCCTGACGCGATCGACCGACGCCAGCTTCTCAAGGTGGTCAAGCGGAAGAAGAGAGCGGAGAAGGTCCAACGCGAGGAAAGTCTTCTCGCTTCGACCGGAATCCGGAAGCTCCGCCGCGAGCCGGTCTTTATCACTTCGCCGAACGTCTTCCCCCCGCGCGAGGAAGAGGAGACCGTACCTGACCAGCCGCTCCTCGAGACCGACGAGCCACGCAGCTGTTACGTCTGCAAGCAGAAGTACACGACCATCCATCACTTTTACGACCGGCTCTGTGATGCATGCGCCGAGATGAATTTCACCAAGCGCACCGAGCTCGCGGACCTGAGCGGACGCGTCGCGTTGCTCACCGGTGGCCGCGTGAAGATCGGCTACCAGGCGGGCATCAAGCTTCTGCGCGCAGGCGCGCGTCTCATCGTCACCACGCGCTTCCCGCGCGATTCCTCCGCGCGCTATGGCCGCGAGTCCGATTTCGCGGAGTGGGGCGACCGCCTGGTGATCTACGGCCTCGACATGCGACACACGCCGAGCGTCGAGGCGTTCTGCAAAGAAGTGCTCGCCACCGAGCAACGCCTGGACTTCATCATCAACAACGCGTGTCAGACCGTCCGCCGTCCGAGCGGCTTCTACGAGCACATGAGAGAAACCGAAACGGCGGCGCTGAGCTCAGTGCCAGACCACCTGCGGCGCCTGGTCGGTACCTACGAGAGCGCGGGCACGAGCCACGTGGCGCGTGAAAGGGTCGAGATCCCGGCCGCGCTCGGTCGAGGTGCGTCCGAGCCGGCGCAGATTCCCCCCGGGTTCGCGCTCCTCACAGGCGACAGCGAAAGCGACAACAGCCTCTTCCCAGCTGGGGTCCTCGACCAGGATCTCCAGCAGGTGGATCTCCGCGGACGAAATTCGTGGCGCCTGCTGCTCGCCGAAGTACCATCAGTGGAGCTGCTCGAGGTGCATCTGGTCAACGCCATCGCCCCGTTCATCATCAACGCGCGGCTCAAGCCATTGATGATGAGAACTCCCGAGCGCGACAAGCACATCGTCAACGTGTCAGCCGTCGAAGGACAGTTCTACCGGTCGTACAAGACCGTTCGGCACCCGCACACCAACATGGCGAAGGCGGCACTCAACATGATGACCCGCACCTCCGCCGCCGACTATGTGTCCGCCGGCATCCACATGAACAGCGTGGACACCGGCTGGGTCACCGACGAGGATCCGGAAGAGATCGCCGCGAGGAAAACGGCCGAGCACCGGTTCCATCCTCCACTCGACATCGTGGACGGTGCGGCGAGGATCGTGGACCCGATCATCTCCGGCTTCAACACCGGCGTCCACATCTGGGGCAAGTTCCTCAAGGATTACCGCTCGACCGACTGGTAGGCCGCCGCTTTCCTGAGTTAGCCCCACTTCCAGGGGCTCGGGAGCGCAACCTCCCTTTTTGGGTTTCCCGCCAGAACCGTCGGTCGTCAAAAACAGAGCAGCATTACGGGCTGGTTTCTACCGTTGCCCGACTCTCTCGAACGGTTATGCGCGCCAACTTCGCGCGCTGCACCCTCCCACCCGAGGCCTTTCTTCATGTTCGAATCCTTTGCGCAACTCTTCCCCGCGGAATGGTATGACGCGGTGCTCGTTTTGATGGCACCAATGCTCTGGCTGGCCGAGTGGCAGTCGACGATCAGTCTGGCGTGGACCGATGGACCGCCCCCCGTACGCCTGCTTGCGTGGGTGGTCTTGCTCGTGCCCGCGCTTCTCATCGCGGTGGGTCTGTGGAGCACCGTCGTATCGCTCTACACTCTTCCCTTCCGGTCGGGTCGCGGCGCCTTCATTACATCCATGCTGATGGCGTGGTGGGATGCGGGCCGCTGCATCTGGCTGTTCTGGACGGGAATGCTGCGCGTAGGAATCGCGCTCGTCGGCTGGGTCATCGGCTCGGTGCGCTTTGGCCTGTTGATGGCAAAGAACATGATCGTCGCTGTGTTCCGCTCGCCCTTCACGCTGCTCGATGCGACATCGCGGCGTTACTTCCAGCCCGGTGTACCCTGGATCGCGTTTCTGATCCTGCTCGTATGGTGCGCGATCGAGTCCACGATCTTCACGTTCACGCTGCAGCCGACGCTCAATGAAGTGTTCGGCGGCCTCACCGGGTTCGAGCCGAATCCGCGCGTGATGGCTCCAATGCTTTGGCTGTTCCTGTTCATGCTCGTGGCCGGAAGCTTCGCCTGCGTCCAGGTGGTGACGGACGCCATCAAGCAGAAGAAGGTCGGTACGATCGTGCAGATGCTCGTCGTGGAGAGCGCGGTAATGTTCTTCGAGGTGATCTTCCTCTACCGCGAGCTGATCGATGCGGTCACGCCATGGATCGCGCAGCAGTCGGGCGGCGAGGTGCAGCTCGGTATCGGTCCGGTGCTCGCGCTGGCGTCCTTCGGATGGCTGGGCGTGCGCGGCATGTCGTGGTTCCTCTTCGGCCGCTATGGAACGCCGGCCCTGCTCGCGGTTCTCTCGCGGCAGACGATCACGCACGAGGATGGACCGCGCATTGTCGCATCGCCGGTTCAGCCTGACCTCTGGCGCGCGCCGGTGAACGCGCTGAAGGCGGAGACTGAGTGGTTCCACGCGGAGGCGAAGCGGATGTTCGAGCTGCTCTCGCTCCCGGCGCTCCAGCTCCTTGCCGCGGCAATCAACTTCGCGGTCGTCACCGTACAGTCGCGGCCGATGTTCTCGCTTCCGTTCAAGTCACTGGATGACATCCTCGCCGCCACCCCGATGGCGGCCGGTCCGCGTCTGACGTCGGAGGGTGGATCGCGGATGCGCACGCCACTCGACCCGATGCCGAGGGTTGCGTCATGATGAACTCACGCAGGGGTGCCACGTGGAGCGCGGTCGCGGCGGGTCTCACGCTGAGCGCCGTCGTGGCGTGCTCGCCGGCGGCGGACAGCACGAGGGTCGCCAGGTCAACGCTGGTGATCGGGATCGACGTCAGCGGCTCATTCAGCGGTAAGGCCCGCTATGAGAGCGCGATCGACTTCACCGCGAACTACCTGTACGCCCACATCCACGGACTGGGTGGGCTGAAGCAGCCGACCGCTGTGTTCGTCGGCTCGATGGGTGGCGAGAAGCCGGGAGAGACGAAGGCCTTCCAGCCGATCCATACCTTTCAGAACATGACCATTCC
>JBKKAY010000251.1:0-5904 GCA_046714195.1 Gemmatimonadaceae bacterium | reverse complement strand
GAGCGTGATGTTGGCGCCACCGCGCACGGTCTGCTGCGTCCACGCCCAGCCGGCCGAGCCGCCAAAGCTCAACCCCGGCACGGCGCTCCTCATTCGATAGTTGGCTTCGATGCCAGTGAACAAACCTACGACGCGATTGTAGCGGAAGACGTTATCGGTTCGAGTCGGGCTGATGTCGAGGCGCGGACGTCCGGTCGGCCTCCATGCGTCGGGAGCGACATCGTTGAAGTCGTTCGCGTTCACGTCGGTGGTGATCACCCCGAGCGACGCATCCCAGGCGTTGAAGCGACTGACGCTGTCGGACGGAGCCAACGTCGTGCGGTGGACACCCTTGAGCGCGGAATCGGTCAGCGGGGCACCGCTCGTCTCGACCATGTGATCCGAGAAGCGCGACACCACGCGCATCACTGCGCGCGATTGGCCGAGCATGGCGAAACTCGAATGAAGCTCCGTCCGTTGAAACGCGGGCAGCCAGTAGCGCCCGTCGATCTCCGCGTTGACGAACTCACAGTACACCACTCCGGTGAGTCCGGGCAGCGGCGACAGCGTGGGACGCCCCTTGGTGGCCAGGATCACGAACTGTCCGCGCATGCGCACGATCTGCTGCCGATCGGCGTCGAGGTCGATCTCTCCATCAAACGCCGCCAGGCGCGTGGCGTCGCCGAGCCGTGGCTTCACCAGGATGCGCACCAGCGGAATCGAGCGCCCGCCCGATTGCAGTGTGACGACCGTGTCGCCGCCGGAGAACCGGTAGTAGCGGTCGCGGTCGTAGGAGAACGGATGGACGGCGGTGATCCAGTTTCCGCCGCCTTTTCGCGGCTTCGCGTTTGGATTCGGCGGCGCGCCGAGCTCGACCCCGAGCTGAAGGCGGTCGCCGTAGAGCGTCGGCTCGGTCCAGCCGTGGACGAAGCTGAGCGTCGAGACCGGCGAGCCGAGGCTCTGCGAGCGGTACCCGACGACGTGCATGTCGTAGGTGCCGTCGCGTTTCCACTCCACCCTCGATGCGAGCTGCTCGATCTGACCCGCGCGCTCACGGCCGAGCGTGTCGCGGATGCTGAGCGAGAACTCGGTCTCTACGCGCGCGCGGTAGCCGCGCAGCTCCGGCGGAGGCGCGCGGTTGGCGATGACCGCGCGTGCGACGAGGTCACGTACGGCCGCGGAGGAATAATCCGGCGCGGCCGCGAGCTGGGCGAAGAGAAGGAGCGTGAGCATGGTAGGGAAGTATCACCCGTTACACCCTCTGGGCCAACGATGTTTCGCGGCCGGATAGAAAAAGAGCCCGGCAAATCGCCGGGCCCTTTCTGGTCACGTCGAATGCCGAGGAGTCAGCCGCCTCGCGTGCGCGTAACGTTGACGACGTGGCCGCAGAAGTGTCCGGTCACGGTCACGGTGCGGGTGGCGGGGTCAAACGAAGATGCAAGATCGACATCGCACGTTCCCGATCCTCCCGTACGCTCCCATGTGAAGCTGCCCTTGTGCGTCTGAGTCTGCAGTCCAACCGGCGCTCCGTTCACGATGTTCAGGTTTCCCTTGTACGCGATGTTGGGATTTCCGTTCAGGGTGAGAACGCCATTCCCGGTCCGGAAAGCGCAGTCGGCGTCGGTTCTCGTCGCATTCGTCTCGAGAGTCAGGCTGTGTGTCGCGCGGTCGCCTGTTCCAACGGTGGTTCCCGCCAGCCTGACCTGGCCGCCCTGCGGGCACTGCCTCGTCACGCTGAATGAATTGTTGATCGCGATCGGCACGGCGGAGATTCCGCCAGGTCCTACCAGTAACGACCTGCCGAGGCTGAAGTCAGATTCGCCGAGGGTCGCAATGGCGTCCATGTCGGCGGCGAGCTGGGCTGCGTCGGCCTGAGTGATTTCCGTTGACGGGCCGGTGGACTGTTCGCACGCGGCGACAGCGACGAGAAGGGCCGCGCCACAAGCCAGGTTGAATGGTTTGAACATGCAGAGACTCCGGGTTGGAGAGGTTAGCGGGTTGGACGTCGGATAAGGCTCGGCGTTAACGCGCGATCATGGTACACGGCGAGCCCACCCGAACGTTCCCCGACAACCGCGATCTCCCCCTCGGGGCTGAGACGGTACAGGAAAGCCGAGAGGTGGCCGCATAACACCAGGGTTGACTGTATAACGATATGGTTGTATAATACGGGATTGCGATGGCGCACGCCAGGCATATTAACCCACCACACGACGATGACACAAACTGCTATTGCCGATATCATGACCCCGGCCTCAGTGACGGCACTCCTTCGCGACGAGCCTGCGCTTCGCATTCTCGATGTCCGAACCCCCGGCGAATTCGAGTCAGCCCACATCCCGGGCGCTTACAACGTTCCACTCGACAACCTCCCCGAGCACGCCCGCGAGATCGGGACCGTGACGGAGGCGCCGGTGGTGCTGGTTTGCCAGAGCGGCCAGCGCGCCCGCAAGGCCGACGACGCCCTGCGCGCGGTCGGGATGTCGAACGTCCACATACTCGACGGCGGCATGAATGCGTGGGTCGCCGCCGGCCTCGACGTCGTGCACGGGCGCAAGCGGATGTCGATCGAGCGCCAGGTTCGCACCGCTGCGGGCGCCATGGTGGCGACGGGAGGAATCCTCGCACTGCTCGTGAATCCCCTGTTCGCCGCGATCCCGGCCGCCGTCGGCTCGGGCCTGGTGTTCGCCGGCCTCACCGACACCTGCGCGATGGGGATGATGCTTGCCCGCCTCCCTTATAACCGGCAGGCATCGTGCGATCCCGCCGCGGTGGTCAGCGCTTTGACGCGCAATGGCGAAGCCGGTGGCCCGCGAAACCAGCCGGCCGCGGCACCCGCGACAACCTGCTGCGCGGGCTAGAGGGAACAGAGCCTTGGCTTTCATCGGGTACGCCCTGGCAGCGTTGATCGGCCTGTCGCTCGGCGTGATGGGTGGAGGCGGCTCAATCCTGACCGTCCCGATTTTCGTCTACGTGCTGGGGTTCGATCCGAAGCTCGCGATCGCAATGAGCCTGCCCGTGGTCGGCGCGACGAGCCTGATCGGCGCGGTCAGCCACTGGAGGGAGGGCAACGTCAGGCTCAAGACGGCGGGGCTGTTCGGAGTTGTCGCCATGGCCGGCGCGTACGCCGGCGCCCGCCTCTCGATCTTTTTGAGCGGCTCGCTGCAGCTGGTACTCCTCGCCGTAGTGATGCTGCTGGCGGCGGTGTCGATGTTCCGCTCGGCGCGGCGCGACAGCCACCGCGCGGTCGATGCCGCACCGGAGAGCCGCCGGGTGGGGCTCGGACTTCTGATTCCGGTTGCCCTCGGCGTCGGCCTCCTCACCGGGTTGGTGGGGATCGGCGGCGGGTTCCTGGTGGTGCCGGCGCTCGTATTGTTGGCGCGTGTCTCGATGAAGCAGGCCGTCGGCACGTCGCTGCTCGTCATCGCCATGAACTCGCTCTCAGGCTCCCTCGGATACGTCGGACAGATGACAATGCCGTGGGGATTCATGTTCGGCTTCACGGCGGTTGCCGCGGCGGGAATCCTTGCCGGCACCCGAATCGTTCGCTTCGTCCCGCAAGTTGCCCTCAAGCGGGGTTTTGCCGTTTTTCTCGTGCTGATGGGCACGTTCATTCTTTACAGTAATCGCGGAGACTTCCGCCTCGCCCCGGCCGTTCCGCCGCCGGCGGCGGAAGCCCCGGGAACGGTCGCTTCACCGAAATAACTCTGCTACACTTTGATCGAGGAATAATTCACTCATGCTACTCAGGCGCTTTTACGACACCAAGCTCGCGCAGGCGAGCTATCTCATCGGCTGCGCGGCAACCGGTGACGCGATCGTCGTCGACCCAAATCGCGATGTCGAGCAATACATTCGCGCCGCCGCCGACGAGGGAATGAAGATCAGCCGCGTCACGGAAACCCACATTCACGCCGACTTCGTCTCCGGCAGCCGGGAGCTCGCCAGCCGCACCGGGGCCGAGCTGCTCCTGTCCGACGAAGGGGACGCCTCGTGGAAATACGCCTTCGCGAAGGATGCGGGGGCGACGCTCATTCACGACGGCGACACCTTCATGGTCGGGAACCTGAAGTTCGAGGTGCTGCACACGCCCGGTCACACCCCGGAGCACGTCAGCTTTCTCGTCACCGACACGCCGGCCACCGACAAGCCGATGGGCGCTATCACCGGCGACTTCGTCTTCGTTGGCGACGTCGGCCGGCCCGACCTGCTCGAGAAGGCGGCGAAGATTTTGGGCACGATGGAGGGGAGCGCGCGCACGCTGTTTCGGAGCCTCAAGAAGTTCAAGCAGCTACCCGACTACATCCAGATCTGGCCCGGCCATGGCGCGGGCTCGGCGTGCGGCAAAGCGCTCGGCGCGGTGCCGTTCTCCACGCTCGGTTACGAAAAGATCGCCAACTGGGGACTGAGGGAGACAGACGAGGACGAGTTCGTCCAGCTTGTGCTCGCGGGCCAGCCCGAACCGCCAAAGTACTTCGCCGAGATGAAGCGCATCAACAAAGACGGACCGCGGATCCTCGGCGGCTTCCGCCGTCCCGAGCTGTGCCCTCCCGCCGCGGTCGACGCACTGTTGCGGAAGCGGGAGATCATTGTCGACACCCGGCCGGCGCCTGATTTCGCCAGCGGCCACATCCCGGGGACGATCAACATCCCTCTGAACAAGGCGTTCAACACCTGGGCCGGCTGGCTCATGCCGTTCGATCGGGATTTCCATCTGAACGTGGACGCGGAGTGCTCGCGCTGCATCGACGAGGCGGTGCGCGACCTCGCGATGATCGGCCTCGACCGGGTGGCCGGCTACTTTGGCACCGACGTGACCGAGGCATGGTCGGCGTCTGGCGGCGAGCTCGCGACCGTGCAACAGATTTCCGCTCCGGAGCTGGCCGAGCGGATCGAGAGCGGTGATGTCGCGGTAATCGACGTCCGGGGCCGCTCGGAGTGGGAGGCCGGTCACCTGCCCGGCGTGCCCAACATTCCTGTCGGCTATCTGACCGACCGCCTGCGCGAGATTCCCACGTCGAAGCCGGTGGTGTTGCACTGCCAGAGCGGCGTGCGCTCAGCGATCGCCGCGAGCGTGCTGCAGGCGAAGGGCGTCACGAACGTGATCAATCTCGCCGGCGGATTCGCCGAGTGGCAGAAGCAAAAGCTGCCGGTGGAGCGCGAGGAGACCTCCGGCGAATTGGCGGCCGCGAGGTAGGCGATCCCCTGACATAAGGGACGGCCCTTGTCCCGGCCCGTAAAGCAACTATATTACTATATAACGATATACGTCAGCTTTCCTGAGGGGGGCGATGGGCAAGATAACGCTGACACCCGAGGTCGTGGTTCTCGTCGCCGAGCGCTTCAAGGCGCTGGCCGAGCCGGCGCGACTGCAGATACTGAGCTGCCTCCGCGAGGGGGAAATGGTGGTGACCGATCTGGTGGCGGAGACGGGACTCGGGCAGGCCAACGTCTCCAAGCACCTACAGCTGCTGCACGCGATGGGCTTCGTCGCCCGGAGAAAGGATGGTCTGTTCGTCTACTACTCGCTCGCGGACAAGGGCATTTTCCAGCTCTGTGACACCATGTGCGGCCGGCTCGAGAGGGAAATGAAGTTGCGCCGCAGGCTGCTCGCCGGTTGACCGTTCGGTCGCGCATCACCGGAGTGTGGCGACGCCGGCTGCACCTGGAGACGATACTGTGGATCGGCTTTGCCGCTTTCATCGGGTACCGGATCTGGCCCCAGGCCGCCGCGGCTTTCGGAGTCGATTCCGGCGATGCCGCGCTTCCATCCTTTCAGCTCACCACTCTGGACGGGCGCTCGATTTCGAGCGCGGAGCTGCGGGGGAGTGTCGTGCTCGTGAACTTCTGGGCGACCTGGTGCCCTCCCTGCCGGCTCGAGATGCCCGGCTTTCAGAAAGTCTATGACCGGAAGAAGGCCGACGG
>JBKKAY010000250.1:0-6303 GCA_046714195.1 Gemmatimonadaceae bacterium | reverse complement strand
GTACAATGCGAGCCAGGCTGGTTCTCGACGGACTCGTGTCAAGGCAACATTGCTTCATTGGGGAGTATAACTTCCCTGGGAGGCCTTCTGATGCTTATTCGCTGTCGGCCGACACCGGGCTATCGCTCCGGCCGGATCGCTCTGATCCTGCTCGGCGCGATCGTCATTCCCGCCGTTGGCGGGGCTCAGTCTTTCGGCGCTCTCCACGGCGTGGTGCGCGATTCCCTCGGCGGCGGAGTAAGCGGCGCGCAAGTAGCGCTTGAAGGTCTGCCAAGCCGGACGCTGACCGACTCGACCGGCGCGTTTCGCTTCTCGAGGCTCCCTGCAGGCGACGCGGTCGTGCAAGTGCGGCGACTTGGCTACCGTCCCACCTCGACTCGCGTCCGGGTCGAGTCGGGCACGAACGCACGGATCGAGCTGGATCTTTCGCCGATTGCGGCGCGCCTCCCCGCTGTAGAAGTGCGGGGAAAAGCCCAGATATACGATTCCAGACTCGCTGGATTCAACGCGCGGAAACACAAAAAGGTGGGGCATTTCGTCACCCGCGAACGACTCGACGCCATGTCTTCCGCGCGTTTCGTCGATGTGCTGCGTGAAATACCGGGCGTCAAGATGCGCACTCTCAGGCACGGAGTGACGACGGTGTCGTTGCGCGGAGCCAGGTGCTCTCCCCTCGTATTCCTCGATGGGTTTCCCGCCACCGCCGGCGTGCTCGACCTCGATATGATCGATCTCGCCAGCGTCGAAGGCATCGAAGTCTATTCCGGAGTGGCGACTATCCCAGCTGAATTTATGAGTGTGAGGGGGCTGGAGAGCTGTGGCGTGATCGCCGTGTGGTCACGTCCCTTCCGTAATCGGCAGCGGCGCCAGGCGCCCGTCGAGCTGGCAGACCTCGAGCGGTTGATCACTGAACGCAAAGTGTACACGGCCGATCAGGTGGACCAACCCGCCATACTGGTGCGCCCAGCTTTTTCGCCCGTCTATCCCGACTCGCTCTGGCAGGCAAGCGTCGCGGGAGGCGCAGTCGCAGAATTCGTCGTCGATTCCGACGGGTTCATCGAGTCGGGGACACTCAGGATCGTCTCGGCCACACACCCGCACTTTGCCTCCGCCGTGCGTTCCTCGCTGGAAGGGGCGATGTTTCGGGCCGCGAATCTGGCTGGACGGGCGGTGAGGCAGATGGTTCAGCTGCCGTTCCGATTCGAGAGAAAGGACGATGTCTCCGGCCAGCGGTTCTGAACGGCCCCGCGCTCCCTCTTGCGGGGCTATGGCCCCGCTCGCATCTTAGAAGAAGAATGTCCCGGGCTCGACTGTCCGGGGCGATATCTCTGCCTGCCGAATGTAGCTCTGACCCCAGCCGCACGCGCGCCCACCGTGTAGCTGGTGCCGAGCAGCTTGGTCGGCGAGGTATTGGTTGTTTCACACAGTCGTATCTAGCGGAGGTTGGAGTATGACAAGTATCGCACGTAAGCGAATCACCATCCCGCTCATCGCCGTCGGCCTCGGTTTCGTCCTCGCTCAGGATGCGTTGGCACAGGCGGTAACCATCAGTGGTCGCGTCACCAACGAGGCGGGAACGCCAGTTCCAGGTGCGACGGTGGCAATCCGCGCATTGGGAGTCGGAGCTCAGGCCAACGAGACCGGAGACTACGTCTTCACGGTGCCGGACGCCCGGGCAAACAACCAGTCGGTCACAGTCACGGCCCGGTACATCGGCTTCGCGCCGGCTGAGCGTGTCATCGTGCTCGCTGCTGGGCCACAGACGCTCAACTTCACGATCGCCTCTGACCCGTTCAAGCTCAGCGAAGTCATAGTGACCGGAGTGGCTACCGGCACGGAGCAACGGAAGCTTCCCTTCACGGTGGCACGCGTTTCGGCGGAACAGGTCACTGAGGTTCCGGCGTCCTCACCCGTCAGCGCTCTTGCCGGCAAGGTCGCCGGCGCGCGTGTTACGACCGGAACCGGCGCGCCTGGTTCGGCACCCGCTATCCGGCTGCGTGGCTCGACCAATTTGGCGATCGGGGGCAGCTCGCCACTCATCATCGTCGATGGTGTGATCAGCCGCTCGAACATATCGGACCTCGATGCGAACGACATCGAGTCGATCGAGATCCTCAAGGGCGCGACGGCTTCGTCGTACTTCGGCTCGAACGCGGCCAACGGCGTGGTCAACATCACGACCAAGCGCGGCAAGAGTCTGACGGACGACAACGTTCAGGTCATCTCGCGCTCCGAATATGGGAAAGCCGGAATCCAGACCTGGGTCCCGCTCAACACGAGCCATCCATACCTGCTCAATCCTGATGGAGAGATTGCGCTCAATGCGGGCGGCTCGCGCGTCACGACGAGTCTATTCATGGATCAGCCATACCCGACCACCGGTCCCAACGCCTGGCGCAATCAGCTCAAGGAGTGGGTCAAGGAGGGCGAGTTCTACAGCAGCAACGCGCAGATTGGGCTCCGGCGCGGCAATACGAACTTCAACAGCTCCTTCACCACGGATCACAATGCCGGCGTAGTACCGCTTCGGAAGGGACAGTATCGCCAGAATGCCCGCCTCAACGTCGATCAGGGCGTCGGTGAAAAGGTGGATGTGTCGCTCAGCATGACTTACGGCGCGGTCAAGAACGACCACCCCATCTTCAATACTGACCCGACGTCAGACGCGTGGTTTGCGCTCCTCCAGGCTCCGCCGGACGCCAACCTCCGGACCCCGTGGAATGAGCCGAACGGCAAGGACACGATTCCTTTCTGGCTGGAGCTGCCGCCGGTGAAGTCGCCGAGCGCGCGCGGGAATCCGCTCTATCAGCTGGCAAACGAGGAATACACGCTTCAGCGTGATCGCTTCCTCGGAGCCGTTTCAGGGCGCTATCGCGCGTTGAACTGGCTGACGTTCGATGCGAACTACGGCACCGACCGTCTGAGCGCGCGCCAGCGGACCTATCAGTTCAAGGGCTATCTGACAACCGGAGGAACACCGGGGAACGGACGGCTCGAGCGCGACGCCAACAATGCCGTCAGCTGGAACAGCCAGGTCGCTAGCACCGCAACGGGCGAATTCTTCAATGCCGTCCGTACGGCCACACGTGTCGCGGCAACCTTCGAGCAGCGGCGCGGAAACTTTTTCGAAGCGACCGCTACGCGCTTGAACGTGTTCGCGGTTCCTGACCTCGCGGCCGCGGACCGGTCTTTGGTCACGGTCAATTCCGACGATCAGCTCGAGCGCAGCGTCAATTACCTCGCGTCTCAAACGCTCGATATCAAGGACCGCTACATCCTGGACGGGATGCTGCGGCGCGATGGCTCCTCGCTGTTCGGAGCCGGCAACCGCTACCAGAACTTCTATCGCGTCTCAGGCGCGTGGCGCGTGAGCGAGGATTTCAAGATCCCCGGCGTGCAGGAGCTCAAGCTGCGGGGCGGCCGTGGAACCGCGGGCTTGCGTCCCGGCTTCTTCGATCAATACGAGACCTACAGCGTCGCCGGTGGTCAGATCACCAAAAATCAGGTCGGCAACCGAGACCTGAAGCCGGCGATCGCGACGGAGGACGAATTCGGCTTGAACGTCAGCTTCCTCGACCGTTTCAACCTCGAGGTAGTGCAGGCGAACCGTATCACCCGAGGCGCGTTCCTCAACATTCCGTTGTCCCTGGCGCAGTCTGGCGGCTTCAGATTCCAGGTACAGAATGCCGCAGACGTGTCGGCGCGCACGACGGAGTTGTCGCTTCAGGCGCAGCTGCTCTCGCGCCCGCAGTTCACCTATTCCTTGGGCATCACGGCCGACCGCACCAGGCAGAAGATCGACCGCCTCGGACGCCCTCCGTTCCGCGTCGGTGGTCCGGGCGCGACTGGCCAGGGCCAGGACATGTACTATTACAAAGAGGGTGAGCCTCTCGGCGTCATCTACGGCACCAGGTGGGTGAAGACGTTTGCGGAGCTGCGCGAGAATCCGGCAAACTCTGCCGCTATCGAGGCCGACTACTCCGTCAACGCGCTCGGCTATCTGATTCGCACCGCGGCACCGGGAACGCTGGTCGCTTACGTCAATGCGGCCGGAGTAAACACGCATGAGATCGGCGACGCGAACCCTGACTTCAACTGGGGCTTCTCGAACAACGTCCGGTGGAGAAACTTCTCCCTCTACGCCCTGTTCGACGGACAGAAGGGCGGAGACATCTACAACTTCACGAAGCAGTGGATGTTCCAGGATCTGCGCCATGGCGACATGGACATGCGCGACAAGCCGGTAGCTGAGAAAGTGCCGTTCTCCGTATTCACGCAGAGTCTGTACGCCGGTCTCAACGCCAGCGACTACTTCGTGGAAGATGCGTCGTACGTTAAGCTGCGCGAGCTGTCGGTTGCGTACAACGTCGGTGACCGCCTGCTCGGCGCCACCGGTCTCAACCGGATGGTGAGAGGCGCGAAGATCGCGCTCATCGGCCGCAACCTCTTCACGTGGACAGATTACAGCGGTTTCGATCCGGATGTCGTTGCGGGCGGTGATTTCAACTTCCGCGTCGACGGCTTCCGCTACCCCACTTTCAGGACAATCACTGGTCAGGTGGAGCTGACTTTCTAACCCCACATGACACGGAGACATAAACCATGAAGAAGATCTACTCTATGGTCGGGGCGGCGGCGCTGGTCCTTACTGGCGCATGCAACGACCTCGACGTAACAAATCCAAACAACCCAGATATCGAGCGGGCGCTCTCCTCACCGGAGGATGTCCAGACGCTCGCGATTTCCACCCTTAACAGCTGGTACCTCAACGCCACCACCATCGAAGACCCGCACATGCAGTCGGTCACGTCGGATGTGACGACCGCAAACTTCGGCAACTTCGGAATGCGGTTCAACAACCTCGAGCCACGGATTCCGTTCAACAACACGAGCGCCAACAACGATCGTTTCGTGGTCGAGGAGGCGTGGGATTTCTCGTACGGAACGATCGGCGCCGCGAACGATGCATTGCGGGCGATCAAGGGCGGCCTCAGCCTGGGCAGCCCTACCATCACGGAGAAGTACCAGCACCTGGCGATGTTTTCGCAGGCGGCCAGCTATATGAAGCTGGCTCTGATGTTCGACAAGGCGTTTGTCGTGACGGAGGCCTCAGACCCAGCCACGCCGCCCACGCTGGTGCCGTACGCCACGGTCGTTGACTCTGCCCTTGCCATGTGGGAGCGGCTGATCGCCGGGACCGCCGGCAAGAGCCATGTGTACTCGGTCACCGACCTGCCCATGCCGGACGGGGCGCTCACTTCCACCCGCCTCAACCGCATTGCCAACACGATGGCGGCAATGCTGTTGGCGTACGAGCCCAGAAACGCGGCCCAGTCCGCTGCGGTTGACTGGGCAAAGGTCGCCGCGCTCGCAGACAAGGGGATCGGTACCGGTTCGGCCGGCGCCCCCTTTGATTTCGAGGTCCAGGGCGACGCGTCGAACTGGTTCTCGTACATCGCCGGATACGGCGACGAGCGAACCTGGATTCGCGTGGATCACCGGGTTATCAACCGGATGAACCCGGGCGTGCCGGTGAAGTTCACCGGCGCGATCCCGCCGGAAGGCACTTCCCCCGACTCGCGGTATACCTCGGATTTCGGCTACGTTCCACCGCCGATCGGCGATCCGGCGCGCGGCATCTACATGCAGAGCGTCTTCGTCCACGATCGGTACTTAGACCATACGGCGTTGTCACCGACGGCTTTCGAGACGGCCGTACCGTACATTCTCGCGGCTGAGAGTGATCTGGTGCGCGCCGAAGCGTTGCTCCGGTCGGGTGGAAGCCCGGTTACGGCGGCCGGCCTGATCAACAACACGCGCGTCGGTCGTGGCAATCTCACACCGGCGACCGGGGCGGAAGGCACCCCGGGTCTGATGGGCATGATCAGTTACGAGCGTGATATCGAGCTGATCAACACCAGCGGCACGACGCTGTGGTGGCGGCGTGCCATTACCGACCAGCCGCTCCAGGCAGGCACGGTTTGCCATCTCCCGATTCCTGCCAAGGAGTTGGAGACGTTGGCCCTGCCGATCTACACTTTCGGTGGTAGTAATCCCTGCTCCTGATGTGACGCTGATCGATCCCCGCTTGTACCGGGGGACGTAAGAAAAAAACGGGGCGGATCCTTGCGGGTCCGCCCCGTTTTGCATCAGCGTTACCCGCGTATCATTTCACCTGGCGCAGATTTCCGCAGGTAAGCACGTTATTGATCTGAGTGCCGCTGCCGTGCAATACGTTCACGTGAAACGCACCTCCTTTCGGCATCTCCACTGCGATCTCCTGGTCGAGAGATCCCTGGCCGT
>JBKKAY010000249.1:0-3973 GCA_046714195.1 Gemmatimonadaceae bacterium | reverse complement strand
CCCGGATTTCATCCCGTTCCTGGGAGAGATCGACGACATCTTCCTGTTGGTGATGGCCCTGCAAAGGCTGATCTCCAATGCGGGACGCGGCGTTCTACAGGACCACTGGATGGGAGATCCGAAGGATTTGAGCTCTTTGAATCTCGAGAGAGTCTTGAGCGCAGCGGCGTTTTTCTTACCGCGGCGGATCAGACGGCGGCTGAGAACGATTGGCAGGGACGTTTAGGGGCGGGTAGTTCCGAGTTACCGTTGCGTTGTGAGTTGTCCGTTATGGGTTTTCTGTTTTGCGTTCAGTCACCACCCTGCCTCGCATTAGCTTCGTTTTTCAAACGCAAGAACGGACAACGCACAAACGGAAAACTCAGAACGCAACGGGAGCCGCGGTATGACTCCGTCGTCCGCCTTTAGAACCCGCCGAGCGCTCTCCCCTCAGCAATCTTTTGCTGCAACCGCGCGATGTAGCGGCTCCCCTCGGCCTGACTGAACCCCGCCGCGCGGAACGCATCACTCCACTGTTTCGCCGTGAGCCGGGACAAGAGCTCGGAAGTCCACCGTACATCTTCGGGAGTGATGCTGCGCACGAGCTGCGGCTCCAGCCACGCTCCGTTGTACCCGAAGTGGACCCGGTTTCCCTCGACGCGCTCGATGAACGTCTCTTTCTCGAATCCCGCGGGATCCCCCTTTGTGCCTCCTACCGGCCAAGCCGACCGGCCAAGCGACGCTCCCAGGTCTTTCACCATGTACTGCTGGCGGGGACCGTCGAACTCCGCCTTTGCCTTGTACTCGTAGATCGCGTTCTGCTGGGATTTGACGTCCCAGCCGTTCACCATCACCATCATCACGAACAGCCCGGCGAGCTCACGGGTGTGAAGAAACGGGCTCCCACGCCACGACCACTCCCCGAGATTCTTGGTGTCGTCGAGGCGAAACCGCGCTGGGCCCTGTGGAATTCTCTTGCCGTCTCTCACCAGCGTCCATCGCGGCAGGTAATACACGCTCGGCTGGCGGTAGCCAATTGCCCAGACCAAACGCGACACTGCGACCTCGGGTTTGGATTCAGGCCCGAGCTTGACGCTCCATTCCCGACCCTTCGAATCTTCGACGTCGTAGCCGGGCTGGGTACCGACCGCTTTCTCGTCCTTGAACTCGTAGAGCTCGTTCGGATCCGGCGCGTTCTTCGGGCCGCCGGAGCCATAGAACAGATCGCGCTGCTCGAGGTCGGTCGGCGACTCCCAGAGCTGCGCCATCGTGGTCCGGTCAACGGTCGGGCGCGTGTTGACGGAGCAGGAGATCGCGAAGAGCGACAGCGGAACAAGGGCGTGACGGAGCTTCATCATGGTGTCAGCTCGCCGAGGCTAAGGAATATGCGCGTACCTTCGCCGCTCCCGAAGCCAACGTCCACTCTGGCCGCGGTTGCCCAGCCCTTCATGATGCTGAGACTGAATCCGAAGTCGCGTCTGAGATCATTGAGGTCCAGATCGTTCCGGGTGCTCGTGACCTTGCCGGCGTCGGCGAACAGAGTCGCGTCGATCGGGCCCCAAACCGGCAGGCGATACTCCGCCTGAAGCAACAGCAGGTGACGGTCCGTGAACCGAAGATTGCGATAGCCGCGGAGCGTCGCGTCGGTTCCGTCGGATCCTAGCCGATCCTCGTGAACGCTGCTGACCTCGGATTTCCCACCCAGGGTCCGCCGGAGGTAGAAGGGAACTTCCTGTCCCGCGTCGGTCATGGTAGTCGACGCCCACCCGCTCAGGGTCAGCCGATGGTGCGCGCCGATTCCAGCGACCACCTGCTGTGCCTCGATGTCGAGTCGCCTGAAGTTGAAAAGCTCGAGCTCCTGATCGTCGAACATGGCATACGTGACTCGGGACTTCGTACCCTGATAAAACGCATCGCCCGGTGCGGCCGGAAGATGGAAATCGACGGAGCCCTGGTATCGTCCGAAGCGGGGCTGCGATGTGAAGCCGGGTGTTTCTCCAGCGGTGAAACGCTGTTCGACGCTCAAAACTCCCTCATGCTTTCCGCTGCTCACATCGGGCCATAGCTCCTCGACGCGAGCTCCAAGGGCCAGCCACGGCAAAAGACGAAACTTCCCGTGCGCGCCGACGACAGGATCGCGCATACGGAAGTTCGACCGGTTGGAAATACTGCTATTTGTGCCCGGTCCGAAGAAATCGAGCTGGGTCATGTCGCGCGCACGGCCGAAGCCCTCGAAGAACGCGCGACGGCCATGGTACCCGGCGATGGCTTCCGCCACCCAATAGTTATTGAGCGTGTACACCGCCTTCGCGCCTGCCTCCCACGGTCCGCGGCCGGGCGCCTCGAAGCCCAATCCCGCTCCCCACCCGCCGCCCGGCGCGACTCCGCCGATCACCGGATGCAGCGGACGCCCGAATATCGAATGGATTTTGATCACGGCCCGCTCGATTTTCGCGAACAGCTTGGTGTTCGGCGTGACGGGCAGGTCGGCGGCGGGCTCCTGACCGTCCGCTGTTCCAGCGGCCAACATCAGGACCAGGGCGAGTGTAACTGAACGGGTGAGCTTCATTCTTTCGCGTCCCCTCACGGCAGTCGGACCCAGGAAACGGTGACGCCGAATTGAACGCCGGTCGCCCCGCGAAACATTCTCTGCATCCCGACGTGGACGTCAAGTCCTCTGAGACCCAGCTGCTGCAAGCCCAGGCCGAAGCCCAGCAGGTAGCTGCGCACCGGCTTGGTGTCGCCAGAGGAGCAGTCCAGATCCCATACTACGCCCGGAGTCACGTAGCCGACAAGGTGCAGGCGCTCGAGCATGGCGATCGAGAGCGGTAGGCCGGCGTCGATCGTACAGGCGTTCTGCCCCAGTGTGACGTCCGGCGCATAGCCGAAGCCGAGCTCTGTTCCCAAGGTGCTCGTGGCGCCGTCGTCGCCGAATACGCCGGCGATGGTCGGTCCGCCGGTGATGATGTTGAAGCGGGCGCGGGCGCCGTAGAGGCTGTGGCCGCAATCGCCGCTGGTCGACTGGCAGTTCTGCCGCCATTGGTAACCGCCCGTGACTCCGAAGACCGATCCGCCCCGCACCTGGTAATCGATTCCGGCAGCGATGGCGAGCAGGTCCTCCAGTCCTCTTTCCCGCCGCTGGCCAAACTGGAAACGCACTCCCCAATAGTTGTTGTCTCTGCTCGCGGGCATGGGCAAGGCAATCGGTGGGAGAGCGCCGATGGGCGTTGCCTCCGCCGCGAGGATAGGGAGTTGCGACGCGGGAGGAAGAGGAGCCTGAGCCAATGCGAGGTGCGGGAAAAAAAGAGCGCTCGCAATCAGAAACACCGGCCACGGCCTTTGCCGAAGAGCGCCAGCACGACGCACACTGTATCGCGCCATCAACGGTCCTCCAGCCAACGGGAATAAACGAGGGCGCCGGTGCTCCGTCCCGGATATCGGAACACGCGAAGCAGCACGCCTTTTCCCTTCATGATGTCGACGCGCATGAAGCCGGCGCTCCGGGCGCTGACATAGTAGCTCTCGCGCAGCCGGACGGCGCAAGACACCTTGGACGGGGCTCCAGCCCCGCTGACAAGAAGGTAGTCCACCTCGGTGCCGCCGCGCAGCACCTGGAGGCTGTGATCGTGTCCCGCCACAAAGGCCAGCGGCGGGCGTCCCGCGAACGCGCTCCGGATTGAATCACGCATCGTGCGGTTCGCCGAAGACATGATGTCCTGACTACGTCCTCCAAACCGCCGGAACGGACCCGTCACTCCACAGTAGCTTCCATGCTCTCCGCCCGTGATGAGGGGGTGATGAGCGGCCACCACCACTATTCGCCCCGCGCCTTCCGGCCGAACCTGCTCACGTAGGGTGGAGGCAACTGCCCCGACGGTATTCGTCGGGCAGCGGGAGCTCGAGTCCCGCACGATGAAGCTGTGGAGCCACCATTGCGTATCGATGGCTACGAGTCGCAGACGTCCGAAGTCCATCGCGACGGGTCCGGGGCAGC
>JBKKAY010000248.1:0-4588 GCA_046714195.1 Gemmatimonadaceae bacterium | reverse complement strand
ATACCCTCGGGTCCCGCGGCCTCCGGATACTTCCTCGGACCTATATTTGTCGCGATGCCGACCCCTCGCGACATGTCCGCCGCCGAGTTCCGGGAGCACGGGCACGCGGTGATCGACTGGATCGCGGCGTATCTCGACGATCCTGAGAAGTGGCCGGTGCTGCCCGACACGAAACCGGGCAACCTGCGCCGGGCACTCCCCGCCTCTCCGCCGGATCGCGCCGAGCCGATGAACCGCATCCTCCAGGACTTTCAGAAGCTGGTCGTCCCGTCCACCACGCACTGGAATCACCCGGATTTCATGGCGTATTTCGCCAATTCATCCACCGGCGCGGGCGTACTCGGCGAGACCCTTACCGCCGCCCTCAACGTCAACGGCATGCTGTGGCGCACCGGCCCCGCGGCTACCGAGCTCGAGCAGCTCACGCTCGACTGGCTGCGCCAGATGCTGGGGCTTCCCGAAAGTTTTTCCGGCACCATCAACGACACGGCATCCTCGAGCACGCTCTACGCGCTGGCGGCCGCCCGAGAGCTACATCCCGGGCTCAGGCTCCGCGAAGATGGAATGTCCGGCCGAGCGGATCTGCCCCGCATTGCCATCTATTGCTCGGAAGAAGCGCACTCGAGCGTCGACAAGGCGGTGATGACGCTCGGCTTCGGGCTGAGCGCTCTCAGGAAGATTCCAACAGATGATGCTCTCCGCATGAACGCCCGGGCGCTGGCGGCGGCAGTGGAAACTGATCGCCGGGCGGGAGTATTTCCGCTGGCCGTGGTCGCAACCGTAGGCACGACGTCCACGACCGCGGTCGATCCGGTTCCGGCCATCGCCGACATTTGCGAGCGAGAGAAGCTCTGGCTCCACGTAGACGCGTCGTACGCCGGTGCCGCCGGGATCCTCCCCGAGCTGCGCCACATCCTCGCCGGTTGCGAGAGAGCGCATTCGTTCGTGGTCAATCCCCACAAGTGGCTGTTCACGCCGATGGACTGTTCGGCGCTCTATACATCACGGCCTGACCTGCTGCGTCGAGCCTTCCAACACGTTGCCGACTATCTGGTCGTGCCGGAAAGCGAAAGCGCGATCAACCTGATGGACTACGGCGTATCTCTGGGGCGGCGGTTCCGGGCGCTCAAGCTCTGGTTCGTCATACGGAGCTTCGGGCTGGAGGGTCTGCAGTCGGCGGTTCGGGAGCACATCCGGCTGGCACGGGAGCTGAGCTCCTGGATCGACGCCGACCCCGAGCTGGAGCGGCTCGCGGAAGCGCAATTCTCCACCGTGGTGTTCCGACACCACCCTCCGGGCATGACCGGGGAAGCGCTGGACGACCATAACGCTCGGGTACTTGAGCGCGTCAACGCCAGCCGCGAAGTTTACCTCTCGCACACGCGAGTCCGGGGGAGCTACGCGCTCAGAATCGCGATCGGCAACATCCACACTGCCGAGGTCCACGTCCGGCGCGCGCTCGAGGTCGTGAAGCAGGCCGCCCGCAGCGGCCCGTAACCCGGCCGGAACGACGGGCTCAGGAACGAAGAATGCTGGGCGGTATATTATCGGGCCGTGAACCAGCCGAACCATCAATCGAGGCAGGAGCTTTGATGAAAGATTTTGTAAACCGATTCGTACTCGCCGCGACGCTTGGAGTCCTGGTCGTGTCGCCGATCGCCGCGCAGGACGCGTGCGATCCGACCGCCAATACGCGAGGAGACATCGGAAAGGCACAGTTATTCATCAGTAGAGCCGTCAGCGCCGCGGAGTCGGGCGACCCGACCAAGGACATACAGGAAGTGCTGCGCCTGGTGGAAACGGGAACCGACAACCCGGTCGCTCGCAATTATCTGAAGGGCCAGGCATACATTCTCCTCCTCATGCGTCCCAACGCGCCGGCAGTCGTGACGCGCGGTGCGCTCGGGCTGTCGAGGGACGCGGCTGCCTCCGTCGATCTGTACCTCGCGGCCGACTCGGCATTTACCGTGGTCGAGCGGAGCTCGCCGGGTTGCCTCGCGCTCATGCGCCAGTGGCGTCAGCAGAAGCCATGGCTCAACGTGCTCAACGCTTCGATCAATGCTCTCAACTCCGGCCAGCTGGATTCAGCCGAATTCTACGCGAAGAGAGCGCTCGTCCTCGATCGCAGCGCGCCGTATGCCTACTCGGTGCTCGGTTCCGTCGCAATGGACCGCATGAGCGCCCTCGCAAGCACTGACGCCGCTCAACGCGCGGCGCTTGCCAAAGCAGCAGCGGATTACTGGCAGCAGACCCTTCAGGCTGCGGGGACCGACACTCTCTACGCCGATGTCCGCGCCAAGACACTCTATCAGCACGCGGGCGCTGCCTCCATGAACGTGGAGACGCTGAGCGGCGCCGCGACGCGCGCTGCCGCCAGGGAAGCGATCAAGCCGTGGCAGGACTACATGGCCACGGCCACCGACGACTTGCTGCTCGCCAATGCGCTCGACCAGACGGCGGCCATGTATATGGCGGCCGGTGACAGCGCGTCGATACCCAAGGTCTACGCATCGGTCATGGCAACGCCAGCAAGGCATGGTGAGAACACACTGGTGCATGCCGGCGTCATCGCCACGAACAACGGGCGCTACGCGGACGCCGCGGCGTTGTTTAACGCGGCCATCGCGCAAAATCCCTATTCACGCGACGCCATAAACAACCTCGCTGCGTCGTACATCCAGAACAAGGAATTCGCCAAGGCGATGCCCTTGATCGACAAGCTGGTGAGGCTGGATCCGAGCAACCCCGACAACCCTCTGCTTTACGCTTTCGCCTATCAGGGGCTGTATCAGGGAACGAAGGACAAGAAGCTTCAGAAGGCCTACACGGATTCGCTCATCTACTTCAACAACCTGTCCGAGAATGCGCCGGTCAAGGTATCGGTCAGTGAGTTCAGCCGCCGGCCAGCTGAGACTGTCTTCGCCGGGACAATCAAGAACCTGGGCAAGACACCCAAGACCTATACTCTGGCTGTCGAGTTCATCGACAAGAGTGGAAACGTGGTCGGGGCTGAAACGGTGAGCGTGGGTCCTGTCGCCGCGAATGCGACCCAGAACTTCAGGATCAACCTGGCCAAGGGCGGGGTGTACGGATACAGGTACAAGCCGATCACTTAGACGCTTTCAACTACGGAAATATGACTACCGGCCGGGGGCTGTCGGCTTTCCGGCTGATGGCCTCGGGCTTTTTTAGGAGCTGCGCGGCAGCATCAGCGGATCTGTCTCCACCATCGCCCCTATTATCCAGAACTGACGGCCGTCGAACCAGAAGATCGCGACCTGTTCAAGCTCGCGCGCCAGATCGACGGCTTCCTTTTGCGGCATCTGTACGGCCACGCTGCGCTCGCAATGAGACCGATCGGGCGAGCAGCAGTCGACGCTGGTTAAGCTGTAGCCGCTCTTCGATAGCCTGCTCTCCAGATCCCTTTGCCGTCGGTCGTTTTCCGCGGCCGGGAGATTCTCGCCACGCGGGTCGAACGCGGTCATGATGACGAACGGCTCGCCCAATCCCGCCGAGGCCAGGCGCGACAGCGCCTCGGGCGATGGCACCGCGTGCAAGTCGATTTCCAGCGGCGGCGTGGTCGAGAACGTCAGGACCGTCTCCGGATATTTGGGCCAGTCCGGATCATGAGCGTCGGGCGTGGATTTCATGTGGTGCTCGATTACAAGGTTCGCACCAGGCGCTCTCCGTCCCCGCTCAAGTGGTACGCTCCTTGACCTGCTCCTGAGCGTGAAGTCCACCCAGATCTGGCCGGACCTGCTCTACATCGTCCGACACGGCGAATCGGCGGGCAACGTCGCGCGCGATGCCGCGCTCGAGGCCGGCCATCCGATCATCGACATCGAGATTCGCGACGTCGATGTTCCGCTCTCGGCGCTCGGACAGGCTCAGGCCGAAGCGCTCGGCCGCTGGCTGGGCGCGCTGCCGGTGAAGGAGCGTCCCAACATCGTTCTCACGTCTCCCTACCTTCGCGCGCGACATACCGCAGGACTCATCGTGAAGACCGCCGGAATGCGCGAGGATGCCTACTCGCTGGTGGTGGACGAGCGGTTTCGCGAAAAGGAGTTCGGCATCCTCGACCGGCTCACCGCCATCGGGATCAAGGATCGGTTGCCGGACCAGGCGGAGTTCCGGCGACTGCTCGGCAAGTTCTACCACCGCCCGCCCGGCGGCGAGAGCTGGTGCGACGTGATCCTTCGCCTGCGCAGCGCGACCGAGATGATCTCGCGCGAGTACTGCGGGCAGCGGGTTCTGATCGTGAGTCACGCCGTGGTCGTTCTGTGCATGCGCTACCTGGTGGAGCACATGACCGAGACCGAGCTTCTGGCGATCGACAAGAAAGAGGAGGTCGCCAACTGCTCTGTCACGCTCTACGAGCATGACCCGAAGCTTGGGCCTCGCGGTAACCTTCGCCTCAAGCAATTCAACTTCGTGGCACCGCTCGAGGAAGCCGGAGCGCCGGTCACCTCCGAGCCCGACGCAAATGTCGGCGCGCGCTAAAAAGCGCGCGATAGCGGTTACGCCGGCGCTGCTGCGCCGGTGGCCGTTGCCCAGACCCGGCGAGGAGGCCGACAAGGAGGCGCGTGGC
>JBKKAY010000247.1:0-16560 GCA_046714195.1 Gemmatimonadaceae bacterium | reverse complement strand
CCGGTGGACTGTTCGCACGCGGCGACAGCGAGGAACAGCGCTGCGCCACAAACCAGGTTGAATTGTTTGAACATGCAGAGGCTCCGGGTGGAGAGGTTAGCGGATTAGACGTCGAATGAAGCCTGGCGTTAACGCACGAGGTCTACATCCCCTCGTCTTGGTAAGGACGATCATGGTACACGCCGAGCCCACCCGAACGTTCCCCGACAGTCTCCTATTCACAGTTAGTTCGCAGTCCGCAGTTAGTTCGCAGTCCGCAGTTAGTTCGCAGTCCGCAGTTAGTCCGCAGGCCGTAGTCAGTCCGCAGCCCCTAAAAGAAAAGAGCGCCGCGGGGGCGCCCTTCTCTAGACTGCCAGCTTCGCTTTGGGGGGCTGAGCGAATCTCTCGCCTAGCACTCGGAGTTCCGCTACTTCCGATGGGCTCAGCTCGTGGTATCGTCCTGCCAGGTACTCGATCGTGGCGTCGAACCACTCCTTCTGATCGTCCTCGGCCGAGCCTACCACGCCGCATCGCATTATGTGCTGGAACAGCTCATCCCGAGCCTCCGCGAACGGAGTTGCAGCCCGTACTGGCTCTTTACGGAATCTGTTTTTTTGTGTGTTGGTCAATTCGTTGTGAGTAAACGTCCATGAAACGGTGATTCCTTCAATCTACCCTTGTTGGACACCATCTCATAGGAGAAAGGTTCATGCCGCAGCTCGTTTCTTGATGAAATCGAGCAGCAGCTCCGACAGGTGCTCAGGGTTTTCCTCTGGAACCAGCCGTGCCACGCCCGCGAGGCGGACCAGCTTCGCTTCGGGAATCGCATTCGCCAGGCGATCCGCGAGCTTCCCGTCGACCCATTTGTCCTCGTCGCCCCAGATGATCAGCGTCGGCGCCTGAATCGCCGCGTAGTCTTCCTCGTCCAGGTCCCCCCTGATCGAGCTCGCCAGCGTCAGCAGGTGATTCGCTCCTTCCTTGCCGACGAAAGGCGCGAGATAGCGCGCAACCAGGCGCATTGGCATGTGCTCCGGATCCGCGACGCTTCCCTTGAGAACGCCCTCGAGCAGCGGCGCGGCTCCCATGACGCCCCGGGTGAGGCTGAACGCGAAGCGCGCGGTGCGGCGCTGCATCTGCGTGATGTCCTTCGCCGGAAGCTCCTCGAACGCGGGAGTGTTTATCAGCACGAGCTTCTCGACGCGGTCGGGACGGGTGGCGGCCAGCTTCATGGCGACGTCGCCCCCGATGTCGACGCCGACGATCACTCCGCGCGCCACTCTCAGCACCGTCATCGCGGCATCGAGATACTCGGCCTGCGCGGCGATTCCGAAGTCGGCGTCCAGCGGCCTGTCCGACTGGCCGTGACCGAGCAGATCGAGGGAGTAGGCGGTGTGCCCGGCGGCGGTGATCGACGGCGCGACCGCGCGCCACAGGAAATTGCAGGTTCCGAAGCCGTGGACGAGAATGACCGGCGTGCCGCCATGGCCGTATCTCTCGACGTGCATCGCTCCCGGGCCGACAGGAACTCGCAGGACATCAGCTTGCATCTCTACACCCCTCTCATACCTTTCGCGTCACAATCGGCCACTGGCCGCAACGATCGCACTCCATCCCCGAAGAATGCCGCCGCAGAGCGTAAATCCGAGAGACAACAGGAACGTACCCCGCAAGAACTCCGTCAGGGAGTCCCGCAATGCATCAAGTCGGCCAAAGCCTTTCTACTGGCTGCTTGGAATGATCGCCGTGATCGGCGTAGCGGGCCTCACCTACGTGGCGACGAAGGACAAGGGAGGCGCTCGGGACGTGGCCCAAGGTGCCGATACGACCAACGCCGGCCCCGCGCAGGGCTATCTCATGGGCAGCCCGGACGCGCCGGTAAAGATTCTGGAGTACGCCGACTTCGAGTGCCCGGCCTGCGCCGGCTTCGCCACCATCACCGAGCCCGATGTGCGGAAGCGGATCGTCGACGCGGGTCTCGCCAGCATCACCTACTATGATTTCCCGCTGACGATGCATCCCAACACCATGCCGGCGTCCCACGCCGCCGCGTGCGCTGACGAGCAGGGGAAATTCTGGTCGATGCACGACAAGATCTTCCAGTCGCAGGACGAATGGAACGGCCGGGCAACCAACAGCCCGAAGGGTTTCTTCGAGAGGTACGCCAATGAGATCGGGCTCGACATCGGCCGTTGGGAAGCCTGCTATGACTCCGAGCGCTACAAGCAGCGGATCAGTGCCAACCTCGCCGACGGGCTCCGCCGCGGCGTGAACTCCACGCCCACATTCATCATCGGTAACAAGGTGTATCCCGGGTCCCTATCGTACGACGCGATCAAGGCGCTGGTAGACTCGGCGGCGAAAAGCTCTTCACCCGCAGCGACGGCTTCCGGAACGCCCACAACCCGGTGACAAAGCGAATGATCGTGGCCGCGCTGGCGCTGGCCGGGATCTTCATCGGAGCCTATCTCACGCTGTTCAAGCTCGGATTCATCGGTGAGCTGAGCTGCAGCGTCGGCTCCTGCGAGACCGTGAACAGCAGCAAGTGGGCAATCTTTCTCGGATTTCCCGTCGCCGCGTGGGGCGTATTCTTCTACGTCGGTGTGTTCGCGCTCGCGCTCACAGGTACGCTGCCGCGATTCGAGCGCAGCAAGGTCATCTCGCTGCTCCTCCTCGGCTGGTCGGCGGTGGGTGTGATCTTTTCCGGCTGGCTCACCTACCTCGAGCTGGCGGTGATCCAGGCAATCTGCGTCTGGTGCGTTATTTCGGCCGTCCTCGTTACAGCCATCTTTCTGTTGAGCCTCGCTGACCTCCGCGAGAAGTCAGCGCTGCAGCTCTGATCGGGGCCTGCCACTCCTGATGGCCGTCTTGCTCCTCATTCGCACGGAATAGAAAAGAGAGAGCGAGTTCTTCCCTCAATTTCAGCCGCTGCCGACAATTGTTACTGAGTGACGATGATAACGTGTGCGAGCGTCTCGTTGCCTGTCGTGATCGCAAGACCCCCGGCCAGAAGCGCCGGCCTGAATTGGGAAGCGGCCGGAGGTGTGGCCCGGAGCACGTAGGTGCCGGGCAACAGGAAACGAATGCGGAAGTCACCATTTGCATCGGTCGCGGTCGTGCGGACGATGTGCGCTGGATCGTTGTCGGCCAGGACCGATCCCGCTGTGAGCACTTCGACGGTCGCCCCAGGGACGCCGGCGCCTGTTGTTGAATTCGCGCGAACCGATCCAATCGCGCTGCCGGTAATGTCCTCCGCGATAGAGCGAATGACGGGCTTGAAGTTGAAGCCGCTTGCGGCTGCATTCCCACGCATCACGAAGCTTCGCCCGATGTCAAAGTCGAGGGTCATGACTGAGCCATCCTCCGTCAGCTCGATGGGCTGATCGAGCTTGATCTTGATGCCAGAGAGGCCGGCGCTTGGCCAGTGAATTGGCGGCATGCTGCCGTCCTTGAGCGTAATCGTCGACCTGTCGGTGTCGAGAATCAGGCGGAACCCACGGTACGTGCCCGTCGCGAGCGTCGTCGCGCCGAGGTTGGTCGTCCTGCCGCCGGCCAGGTCGAGCAAATTGATCGCAGCGTTTGGCGTCGCGATGGTCGTCCATCCGCCGCTCGCTTCATCCTCCGCTTCCGCATCGGTCGGCTCAGCGTTCCGGGCATCGACGCGGCTTACGAAAACGTCAACGCTCGCGACCTCGGAAAACGGAAAGGGCGCATCGGTGAGACGTACTGTGAGCGTGCCCAGGCTTGAGCCTGACGAATCGCTGCACGCGGAGAGCGCGAGTGTTGCGACTGAGAGCGCGGCCAGATGTCGAAAAAAACGGTGCATTCTGATCTCCTGAAGGATATGCTGTGACGTTGGGATTCTGGTCGGGTCGCCGCCCGACGGGCGGCGTATCCCAGATACCGGATTGACTCCCGCATCAGGCCGTGCGGTCAGCTCACATCCGGAATTACCGGACGAACCAAAAGAAACTGCCGCTGCCGCGGGGCCTGTTTGTCTCAAGCGCGGCAACCCGGGTTAGTTGTCTGGCAATTGCGCCCAGGATCCAGGGAGTACGGTCAGCTGAGTCGTAGGCATTCGCGTGAGCGCTGCGTCGTAGTGAAGTCTTGTCGTGCTTGGCATCACGAGGGAGGCGCCGACCAGAGCCCCGTAAATGTCGTTGCCGGTGCCGCTGCCGCTCAGAATCTGGATATCGTGGTTGGGCGCGTACAACGAGTAAAAAGCGCCGGCGCCGCCCGATGGATACCACCTCGCGGGGGTGGCGGGCGAGCCGCACGACCAGAATGCGAGCTTGGTCGCCTTTCCCGACTGATTGACGACCTTTCCTGGCGCAAAGGCGAGCCAATCGTCCACCCAGATGTCCACCCGCGGGCCGCTGGCGTTAACAGTGAGCGTGGCGTTCTCTTCAACAGTGAGCTGACTGAAGTAGTACTGTGTCTGTGGTCCGCTCAAGATCAGGTTGGCGTCCTCGTCGACCCTGAGCACCCCAGTGGTCGCGGAATAGTGCACGTGTCCGCCCGAGGGCAGGGTCGGGGTGTACCCCCCGGCCGGACACGGAAGGATCGGATGAGCCGGAAAGGGTTGCGCGAGAGGAGTGACCTGTCCCGTCACTCCCGATGTGCTCCAGGTCGTGCCGGCCGCCTTCACGTCGCCTCGAACAGTGAAAGTGTTGTAGAGTGAAATCGACCCATTGCTGGTGATCGTCGCTGTATCACCCGTGAGGGGACTGTAGGGGCCGGCGTCCGAATCGTAGGCGTCGATTAGTCCGTTCGAGCTCCCTGTCATGCTCACGCTGCCTTGCGTGGAGATCGCCGACTTGAATCGGGCGACGCCCGCTACCATGGACACGACCGAGCTTTGGCCGCCGTAGGTATTGGCGCGGCGTCCGTGGGCAGCTACCGAATAGTGCTGTAGACCGCCGTTATCGACCCTAGTGATCACCGCGCGGTAGTTGCCTCTATTCGGAAGTGTGATCCATCCAAGGTCTACGCTGTCGCCCGGGTTCAAAGCGGCCGCTGCCACGGTGGGCCAGTTCGCAATTGTCGCACGCAGCCCGGCTTCGGCGGCGTAGAGTGCGAGCGTCGACTCACGGGATGCGCGCGCCGACCGGCGCTCGTCATCGGCGGTAGAGAATGCGACGACAACGACCAGACTCATCATCGCGACGGCGAAGATTACCGCCACCAGGACGAACCCCCGCCTCTCCTCGCGAGCGTATCTCATCGGCGGAGAAGCACCTTGGTGCTCAGCGAGTCGCGCTGATAGGCGTAAGCACCCGATGTGAGGCGTGCCTTTTTGTAGCTCTCGGGTTTGAGGGTGAACTCCACAGTCCTCACAGCGGCGGGGCTAGCGGTGGGCGCTCCCAGGCTGTCGTAGTAGGAGAAGCTCAGTCCACCGGATGCGATGAGCGGCCCCGTGAGCTGCTCGTAGCCAGCTGACGCGCCGACCCTTCTGCCCAGCCACCATCGACTGTTGAAAAGGTACTGGGCGTACTCGACACGCGTGAAGGTGCGGAATGGCGCGCCTACCTTGATACCAACTGTATCTGATTTCGTGGTCACCGCGATCTCGATCACGGCGTCGGGGACTCCGGGCCACGCGCAACTTGCGATCCCCATCGGTGCCGGCGCTCCAACGCTACTCAGCTTCACTCGCTGCCACTTGTCACGGCCAATCTGGAATACCAGCGCGCTGTCGTCCGACGCCGTCTCGATTCTGCCCGCGGTCCGCCACAAGGCGTAGCGGGGAAGGGTGGGGTGCTTTGCGCACACGATGCCAACCGCGCGCACGGAGCGAAGCGTGATGGAATTGGCGCTCATAGCGACGAGGCCGCTTCCGCCGCTCGCGGCGTGGCGCAAATCCCACGAAAGTAGAGTAGCCCCGCTGCGAGCGGTCTCCCGCACGTCGGCGAGCTCACGCTGCTTTCCGTAGGCACCGCTTTGCGTAATCATGAGCTGGTAGACCGCGGTGAGCACGATCAGCCCGATCGTCATCGAAATCAGGAGTTCGATGATCGTGAATCCACGGCGGTCCCGAGTGCGGTGCCCATCCCGTCTATCGATCATGAGCCGGGGGTCGGCTTGGCGAGATAAATCACCACCGTATCCTGAAAGACCTTCGTAGGGTCCTGGTGACCGCGGCGCTCTACGACTACGGTGACGAGGCGCGAGTTGGCGTTGGGCGTGCTGACCGTCCAGGCGAAGGCGCGGCCGCGTACGATTGCCGATCCGCTGGTAACGTTGTTCCAGGTTATGCTCGATAGACTGTCCACTTCCTGCTGGACGTCCGCCGCGTATTGAAGGTCGTGCCCGGCTAATCGCATTTGTGCCACGCCAAGCCCCGCCGCGGCTCCGAGGCTCAGCATCGCGACCGCGAGCAGGGTTACGGCGACCAACACCTCGACGAGAGACATGCCGCGACGGTCATTTGGCGGCGCCGTGCCCAGGACGGCGCGAGATGCTCCCAGCCTCATCGCAGCACCTTGCCGAGCGCGGTGATGCGCACCGTATCGACCTTATCTGAAGAGGAGAAGATGAGCATCGCGTTTCCGGGTTCACAGTTGCCGGCCGTCGAAGAGAGTCCGCGCGGGTCGAAGCAAAGGAGGCTCCGGTCGCTGGTCATCGTAAGTCCATCACCCGAGACGCTGTGGGCATACGTCACGAGTGCTCGCTCGCCCTTTCCGCTAGTGTCGACGTCTATCCAGAATCTCGCCGCCGACGGGTCGACGTGAAGCTGGGACTCGCGGCCATACCTCAGGGCCGTAGAGCGGGCGAGGCCGTGCGTCATAACGAATTGGTCGGAGGCAGCCGAGGTCCGGCGCTGGTGAACGGCGTCGGAGAAGCTCGGCGCGGCGATCACGGCCAGCAGGCCGATGATCGCCATGACGACTAGCAGCTCAACCAGAGAGAATCCGACGCGCATGCGACCTCCGATCATCAACGGTCTATCCTCGATACGTCCGGGTGGCACACCCGACTTAGACTCCATTGTCCCACCCAATAAAGACTCATGTTTGCCGCTCAAACGTCACAGCTGAGCTTGTGAGAGTGGTAAGTGGCCGCAGTATGAGGGCTTAGCCGTCCTCAGCTTGCCCCAAAAAAGGGGGGATTTCCCGGAATGCCGGTTGAACCGGGCTACGGCGGCGGCGGTTTCTTCGCCTGCCCAGGCTTGACTCGAGCACCCACATTGGCCGGAATTCCCGCCGGCCGGCCAGTGGCGGCGGGCCGTCCCGAAGTCTGCGGCTTCTTGGCGCCTCCCCTGGCGGGCCGGACTTTGTCCCGGCCGTATGCATTTCCGCCCGCTCTGGCCGGAAGGTCTCCGGGCATCCGCACGAGCTCGGCGTCGGACGCATTCGATTCGAGTCGGTCGAGTACCCGTTGTAGCGCCTCGTCGGAAGGGAGACCTCGGTCGGTCAGGCTACCGATCACGAACAATGGAATCGCGAGCGACCTCTTTGGAGGGGCTCTCCTCGCAAGCAAGCTGACGGCGGCGCCATCGACTCCCTTCCGCATCGCTTCGGCGCCAGCCTCAATCTCGTCGCCGTGCGCCTCTCCCCCGCGCTCCCTCGCAATCGCGTCCCTTGTCGTGCCCATACGCTCCGCCTGCTCATTTACCGAACGCTCGATGTCACGTGGTGCGACACCCTTTGCCGCGAACTTGAGGGCGCGATTCTCGAGAGCCTGGGCGGGGAGCTGGCGAGCACGCGCATCCGAGATCCGTGCTATTACGCGCTGCGCCACGTCGGCGGGCAATACCTCTCTCAGACGCGTCGAGAGGTCTGTTGCGACGGCTTGCGCACTCGCTCCCTGAGCGACTGGCGACATCGCCACGAAAAGCACGGCAAGAAAATCAGCTCTTCTCATCGATACCCTCACTTCGGAATTCGTCCCCTGCTCATTAGCGATCCAGTAACTGTTGTGAACTCGGGGTCTCGTGCTCGATCCCTGGGTAACAGACTGCACCCTCCGTCATCCCCGTCACACTTATCTACTTCAGTCAATAACTAGCAATCCAGCCGATCCCCCGAATTCGTCCTGAAGCGACAACAAGCCGGGCGGAACGGCCCACCCGCTCCCATCGACGCGCACGTTCATCTGATATCGTCCGGGCTTGAGCGGAAGCGCGACCGTCCACCAACCGTCACCGGTCGTCTGGAGCTTCACCGGGATCCAGCCGCTGAAGTCGCCGGCGACCTCGACATTCTGCGCCGCGGGAGCGCTGACGCGGAGAGAAACTGATTCAGCGCTCAGTCGATCCACGCGAAATCTTTCGACGACCGGTACCAGGGCGACAGCCTCCGCCTCAGCGACCCCGGTTGAACTGGGGGCCACTGTCGTGCTGACGCGCTTCTGCGGGTTGGCCAGGCGAACGCCAACGGACAGGAAGCGGCCTCCGGGAAATCCCTGCGTAGGATCAACGGGGTACGTACCGCCGCTGGCAATGATGGCCAGCCGCGGCTTGACCCACGCGACCGCGCTCAGGTTTGCCCACGATTGGGTCCGCGTGTCGACGCCTGGATTCTGACTGCCTCCCCGCCCGCCGGCGAGGAGGGAGAGATCAACGTTGGTCAAGGAGCGCGACAGGGTCACCTGTCCGTCCACATATCTGATAGAGTCGTTGACCGCGATGGGGGTAATCGTGAGGAAAGCCATTCCCACGCCGTTATTAATCCATCCTCCCAGCTCGCCCAGCAGCAAGCGGCGCCATGCACTTCCATCCCACGTTGATCCGGCTCCTGCCCCGGCGAACACGCCCGATCGCACGTTCATAGCGTGAAGCCTGGCGTTGACGATGGCCTGTCCAGTCCTCGTTCCGTCCTCGTGCGCGCTCCCTCCGGCAGTCCCGGCGAGCTCCCCAAGGAGACTCCGCCGCGTTCCGGTAAAGACAGAACCTGACGTGGCGGCTTGTGTGCTCCAGCCACCCCCTCCGAACTGGGAGAAGGTGCCGGTAACCTGCGCGATCGCGCGCTCCCAATCGACACTCACGTCCGGCGTCACCGTGGCGGCGGAGACGCTCAGCGTATCCGCATAGCGAACCCTGACTGCCCCAACGTCGAGGCTGGACAGGGTGCGTTGCGCGGCGATTGAGTTGGCGCCCATGAAAAAGGCGCCAGCGACGCCAAACAGGACTGCTTTCGACTGTGTTCGGAACGCGATGCGCCGCCGGTGAGACTTCCGGCGGGTGTGGCGAATGGAGCTATGTCGCACTCTGCTGCGTCGGACCGACGTGAATGACGGCGCTCTCTGTACCGAAGTCGTCGGAGGTGGTCGGGGCGAGCGGATCGGTGATCCAGCGCGAGCCGTTGATGATGAACGCGTACTCGTGCCGGCCCGCTGGCAGGGCGACCGAGGCGGTCCACACGCCCGGGGCACCCGACCGCTCAAGCCGGGTCACGCCCTTGGTCCAGGCGTTGAAGTCGCCGACGATTTCGACGGTGCTGGCACGCGAGTCGACGAAGACGAATCTCACCACATGGACGGTGTCGCTGCGGATCGCGCTCCTGCCCACCCCTCGGTCCGAGCGGAGCGCTGAACCCAATCCCGTTCTGCCGCCCGTGAGGCTGGAAAGCGCGATGATTCCCGCGAGTCCGGCGGCGACTGCGATGCCTGCGAGCGGGGAGAGACGCACGACTCGCTCGGTGCGCCACCACGAGGCGGCACGGACTGGGACAAATACGGGATAAGACCCCGGCCCATCCCGGCGAATCTTCTCCATCAGCCGCTGCTCGAAGGACGCATCGGTGAATTCGGGTGAGCGCAACGGACCGGCGACACGCTCGAGGAAGGCAGCGTCCTCTAAGTCTCGTGAGTCGTTTGAGTTTTCAGTCATTGTATACTCCCTCCAGAAGATCGCGCAGCCCGTCGCAGGCCCGCTTCACTCTCATCTTGAGCGCAGAAACACCGACGCCGGTAATGCTCGAGATCTCCTCGTAGCTCAGCTCTTCCACGTACTTCAGCAGAAAAGCCTCGCGTTGATCCATCGGAAGCATTCCAAGAGCGAGCTCGATGTGACTGCCCATGGCGCCTTCCGCCTCCAGGTCCGCCACGCTGGCAACCGCCCGATCGATCGCTTCCCCGTCAGCAACGAAGCGCAGCTCTCTTCTCCGCCGCCGGGACGCAAACGTCCTGCACTCATTCACGACGATCTGGTAAAGCCAACCACCGAACCGGTCCCGATCCTTGCAGCCGCTCAGCCCGCGGAAGGCGCGCATGAAAGCCGCCTGGAGCACGTCATCGGCATCCGCGTGCGATCCAAGCATCCGCACGGCAAAACGGGTACACGTGTCCTTGTGGCGCCGCACGAGTCCCGCAAAGGATTCGGCGTCGCCAGCAAGAACCATGGCGATCAGTTCCGCGTCAGATATGCCTTTCACAGGTAAATGACTCCGCGACACCCGTTGGCGGTCACAACAAACCCGGCAACCTCACACCCTCCTGCTATCGGGGGACGAACACCCCGACAAAGGCGGCTACGCCCGTCTGATGTCGCCCTGGCGGGCGGCGGCGTCGTCCAGCCTCAGGCGCGGCTTGTTATCCGCCGGGACGTCCTCGCCTTCGCGCTGCATGCGGCGCCGGAAGGGAACCAGATCTCTTCCCAGATGCACCAAAGCACGCGTGGCAACTGTGCTGGCCAACGGCTCCGGAACACCCATGACGCGAATGTAGGTGTCGATCGCCCGATCGAACGAGAGATCTTCGGCGAGAGTATCCACGAACATCAGCGCGTTGTCGACGTGTCCCCTGACGATCGTCTCTTCCGCCCTTGCCTGCGATAGACGCAGCCGGCGCTCGGCGTTGGGGTTCAGCTTGCGGCCGAAAATCGATTCAGGAAAGAGATTGCGAAACATTTAGCCTTCCGTCAGGGCGGTGGGCGATTCAACTACGTTGATCTTAGGCAGGGAACGTACCAGCCGATAGGTGTCACCGGGCCACCAGTTCCACTGCCCACCCAGCTTGAGCAGCGCCGGGCCCACTGCGACTCGCATGATGGTCGCATCGACCAGCACGGCGACCATCAGGGCAAATCCGAGGATCTTTATCAGAACGAAGTCCCCGAGCATGAACGCGGCGAACACCGCGATCATGATCGCGGCGGCGCTGGTGATGAGACCACCCGTTCGAGCCAGCCCTTCAGCGATAGCGTCGTCATCCGACATGCCCGACGCCCGCGCCTCGGAGACGCGCGCGACGAGAAATACCTCGTAGTCCATGCTCAACCCGAAGACGACGCAGAAAACCAGCAGAGGGACGGCAGGAAAGGAGCCGCCGAGCGGCTCAGAGAGGCCGAGCAAACGGATGCCGATTCCGTCCTGGAACACAAGAACGACGGCGCCGAATGCCACCGCGACCGAGAACAGGTTGAGCACGATGGCCTTGAGCGCCACCAGCACGGAGCGAAACCCCACCAGCAGCGCGATGAAGGTTGCAGCTGTCACCGCCAGCACGATCGAGCGGAAGCGGCCCGCCGTCGATGCCTCATAATCGATGTTGAGGGCGGGCAGGCCACCGACCTCGATTGAGGTTCGGGGGAGACCTGTGAGAGAGTGCGCCGACCGCGACCGTAGCTCTCGAACAAGCTCGGCCGCGCCGCCCATACCCGCCTGCTCGGAGGGAAGGACCTCGATCAGCGCCAGCTTTCCGTCCGAGCTCACCATCGACTCTCTCACGCCAGTGGGCAGGGCGGCGAGAATCCGAAGGTTGGGCGAAATGAGTCCCGTCACAACGGGCAGCGAGCGCACTCGTGCAACGCGGGAATCGGCCGCGAGTGTTGCGCTCGCCTTCCGGAGAGCCGCCCATCCCGCCTCCGAGTCCCAGCTCGACCCCTCGGGAAAATGAACGACGAGCCGTATCGCGTTTACGACTCCGCTCGCCTGCATCTCTCTGAGAGTCTTGAGCGCCAGGGATGATTCCATGTCCCTCGGAAGCCAGTCGCCGCGTGGAAGATCGGTGGTGAGCCGCGTTGCCTGAAACGCGACGGCTCCGAGCGGGGCGCCCGCGATGAGAAGGACGGCGATCGGGTGGGCGCAGACGAATCTGCCCCAGCGCCTCCAGGCCATGGAGGCATCGCCAAGCGGGAGCCTCCGGATACGTCCGGCGTTGATGCGCGCGCCCACCAATGCGAGCAGCGCCGGCAAGAGAGTAGTCGCCAGCAGCATAGCGACGATTATCACGAGCAGCCCGCCCACCGCTATCGACCGGATCTCATCCACCGGGACGAAGAGCAGTGCGGCGAAGGCGATCGCCACGCTTGCCCCGGAAAGCAGGATGGTGTGACCGGCGCGGGAGGCGGCGTCCCGCGCCGCGTCGAGCTTCGCCTTGCCGGCGGCGAGCGCTTCGCGGAAGCGGCCCACCACGAGCAGCGCGTAGTCGATGCCAAGCCCGAGCCCCAACATCGCGACGACGTTCTGGAGCAATATCGAGAGCGGCCAGAAGCGGGTGAGGAGCACGGCGGCCCCGATGGCGAGCGAGATCGACACCGCGCCTGCTACCAGCGGCAACGTCGCGGCGGCGACCGTCCCGAACGCGAGCACAAGCAGAATGAGTGTGATGGGGAACACTCGGCCCTCCGCGGCCCGCGCATCCGCGGCGCTCGCCATTCGCAGGTCGTAATTGAGCGCGGTCTCGCCGGTCCAACGGACGGACAGCTCGGGGTAAGTGGATCTATGCCGGGCCGCGACCGTCGATGTAGCGTTTCGAAGTAGCGGTACCAGCTCGTCCGGCCGGCGACCGTGGGGCTCCAGTCCGGCGAGTACGTACGTCTCTCCCCTCGTTCCGATCAGGAGAGTGTCAGGCGCGTCGAGGTACGAGAACGTTCCGGCGACAAAGGGGAGGGCGGAAATCCCGTCCCGCAAATTGGAGAGCAGCAGGCGTCCGGCCGGAGTAGCGGGAGATGGAGCGCCCGCGACAACAAGGACGGCGTACGTCGGGAATGCCGATTTGAAGCGGGTGGCCAGCAACGAGCGCACGCGATCCGACTCGCTGCCGGGCACGCTAGCCGATACGTCGAGATGCTTCTCCGCCCCGATCGCGTGGGGGATCACGAGAGCGGCGAGGAGCAGCCAGCCGCCGATGACCCAGCGCCTGCGCCTGACCACCGCCTCCGCGAGCGAAAACTCCATGCCTCTCCCCATTACACCAGAGCAATCTCGTAGTGCAGGGGCCTCCCGTCGAGGACTTCCGGCGCGATTCCGGAGCGAAGCGCCAGAACGTAGGCATTGACGTCAGTCGGCTGAGCGAACAATCCGCGCATCGCCCCGGCAAGCGGGTCTGTTACATCCAGTCCGATATTCAGAAATGAGCAGCCCGTATGACGCAGGGCGTTGTGTGCATCGACCACTAGCGCGCGCAAAACATCGGGACGGTCGCCGGGAACACACAGGTGAAAAGCGGTCGCGCAGCGAAGGGGCGATCCAGGAGGAGGCAGCGGCTCGGCCCCTACAATCGGCGCAATGAAGTTGAACGCCGCGCGTGCCGCGGACATGCGCGCCGAGTATCCGACCACCGTCAGCTGCTTGAATGATCGCTGGTCCCAGATGGCCATGAAGCCGAGCAGCTCGCCGTTGCGCGATCTGGCGAGGCGGTAGTTCGAGATGTCGAGTCCGGGTGCCGCCTGAATCCACCCGGCGAGCGAATTCGCGGTCATCGCCGGAGCGAGCTGTCTTCGTCTGGCCACGCGATTCCAGATTTCCCCCATCAGCGCGGCATCGGCCCAGGTTGCCGGTGCGGTGCCGATCGATCCGTTGCCCAGTTGGCTCAATCTCCAGCGGTTCCAGAGAACGGGTATGGAGTGCGTCCGGATCGTTCCGATGCGATTGAAGCGCGGGACTTCGCGGGGTCCTGACAGTCGCCGCTCCATCGCCCGATTGCCGGCAAGCACGGTGATCACCGCTGGCGCGCGCGGGGGGAGACTGGCGCACTGACGCTCGGCCCACAGCGAAAGAGCGTCAGCGATAGCCGTGTCGCGATGATCGGGGTGTACCTTGAGATCGCCGACGTATGCTGTGCGAGTCGCCAGCCCGTTGACGAACACCCGGCGCTCGCTGAACGCGACGCACCCGACCACCTCCCCAGCGCGCTCGGCTACCGCGACGGTCCAGCGGTCGCCCTCCAGCCGGTTCAGTGAGAAAAAATCAGGAGAGCGATCAATGCGCAGTGAAAGATCACCGACCATTGCGCACGAGGCCGCGAGCGCGACCAGTCCTGCATTGTCCGAGGGCCGAGCCTCACGCACCACAAGATCGCCTTGATGGTTGATGACTCTGGAAATGCTCGCGCGATTTAGAACGGCCGCGGCGGCGGACGCGCTCATTTCTCGACCCGGCAGATGACGATACGGGATTGCAGACAGCTTCGGTCACGCCTGATCGCTTCCCGGCCCGCAAGCGGATCTTCGGCGAGATGAAAACGGAATCTCTCCGGAATCGTGGTGTGGCCGACGAAATTCCGGAAGCAAACCCTCGCGCCCGGCCGCGCGACCCGGATCACCTGCTCGAACAGCTCGTCGATCCCGTCAGGATCGAGCCATTCACAGATGTTGGACAGGGCGAACGCGTCGACGCTATCGTCATCGCACGCTCTGAGATATTCCCCGTATCCGCCATCGACAAGCTGCAGGCAGTCGAGCCGGCTGCGCAGGAACTCGCGCCGAGTGCGGTCGAGGTAGGGAGGAACGCCGCCTGCCACTCGGATCGGGTATGCGCCGGTGAGCATCTGGTGCAGGAAATAGTTGGTCCGCACCGGAACTTCGCAGAGCGCGTGCTCGAGCAAACCGCGGAAGTGTTCGGCAAAGCTCGGGTTCTCCACTTCCCGGAAGAAACCCGGATCGTAGGTGCGGTTGAACGTCCAGCGATTGAGGAGAAGAGGGAAGAGAAGCCTCCACCCCCTGGTGTTCCACTCCTTGTCGAAAAACTCTTTCTGCTCGGCCAACGTCTCGAGGCTGAGAAGTCGCTGAATCTTTCCCTTGCGATGGATCGCCAGCCTCACCACTCCAACCACCGCGGCGATGAATCGCTCCGAGACACCGCAGTTCAGCGCTCCACGAGCGATCGATGATTGGTTGTTGTCCCAGTACGCCGCCGCTCGGTCGGAAATGAACGGTCTGAGCACCGCGTAGGTGCGGCTGCGGCGGCGCGCCGTGCCCGGCGCGACCCCGAGAAAGCTCATTAGCTCGGGCGCGACAAGTCTGCGGAGAGCGACCAGCTTGAGCTCCACCAAATGGTTTTGCGTGGAGTTGAGATCGACGGCCACCACTTCCCGAGCGCCCGCAGCCAGCAGCGAGAAGGCCGTGCAGCCGCCGGAGCTGACCACCACCACCCGTGAATTCGACAGCGGGGCCAGCGCCGCGATCTCGAGGGTCGGGTCTTCTCGCACCTGGGCGAAAAAGAGACGGTCCTCCCTGGCGCCAGGCAGGGCCGTCCTGCGAACCAGGCTGCCCGGCGAGCGCGCCGCTGACTCCTTCGGTCGCACCATCGCCGTGGCCGTCATGCCGCCATCCTCCAGCCGTACTCCGAGGAGATCAGGGCATAGATGCGCTCGTCGGCTATCTCGTAGCGCTTGAGCACCTCACGAACCTCGGCTTGACGTCCGGCCGGCTGGGCGTCGAGCCAGTGCTTCACCCAGGTGAGGTGCCCTTTCTCCTCGTCGAGCATGCGCCGCAAAGTTGCGGCGACCACCGGGTGCACATCCGGCTTCCTCAGATGAAGCGTGAAATGCCGGTACACGCGACGCTCGAAGACCTGCGTCAGGGCCAGAATCTCGAGCATTGAGATCGGCGTCCCGACTTCTTCGGCGTATCGGGTCTGATAGGTGTCGCGCACCGGAGCAGGACGTCCACCCACAGCGACGATCGTTTCCGTCCATAGATGAGCGTGCATCACTTCCTCGGCGCTATGCTGTGTGAGTCTCAGGATCAGCTCGGGGTCACGCGTTCTCCGCACCATCTGACCGAGGATGAGGCCCCCGTGCAGCTCCGAGGCGCGATAGAAGTTGAGGAGCGCGATCTCCGTCGGGGAAACGTTCATGAGGCTCTCCTTTTAAGGTTCGTTTTCATCTTGATGTGATCGACCAGGCGGACTCCGCAGAGGCGCTCGATCCGCTTGGCAAATGTCTGAATGGCAATGGAGTCACCGGGCTGGGCTATAGGCACGCTTCCGATCGCCTCTTCACCGAAGTGGTGGAAATCGAGGGCGGCGTCGAGAACCCGCGGGATGAGCGATGGATCGGCGGCGATTCGCTTGGCGATCAGATCAGATGCGCTCTGAGCGTGACGCACTTCGTCGTCAGCGATCCTCGACAACAGGTCCGCCAGCACCTCGTCTTCAGCTTGTTCTCCGAGCCGGCGGAAGAAGTAGTGAGCCAGGTGCTCCGACAGCATGAACTCCACCAGTCGCGGAATCAGCCGGTCGGCGGTGATATCCGTCTCCATTTGCCTCTGCCGAATGGCGACCAGCTCGTCATCGGTGATGGCGGGCTCGTATCCGACCACGTCGAGGTAACGGCGCAGCGAATGGAAGTGCTTGAAGCCCTCGTAGAGCTCGAGCGAAAAGACCACCCCGGCATCGATGTCGTCGAGGGTAGCGCGCAGCA
>JBKKAY010000246.1:0-12545 GCA_046714195.1 Gemmatimonadaceae bacterium | reverse complement strand
GGTATTAACTGAGCATCTCCGGGAGTTGAGCCTACCCCCTCGCAACAAAAAACCCCGGCAAGCCGGGGTTTTCTATTTTTCAGCCCGCCGGAAGTGCTTACCGGTGGGTGGTATTATCAAGGCAAGTCCGGCTGGTAGCTGGACACGCTGTGGTGTTCGCCGCGGTGAGGATGTCACCTCGCGCGGTAATGCTGTAGGTAGTTCCCGGAAGGAACGAGACGCCGGTTCGAACCACCGCGTTGGTTGTTGCACCTGCGTATCGCGTGCTCAGATCATAGAGGGCGCCCGGGCCCGGCAGGGGCGTGAACGCGCCTGCACTCTTGTACGCGGTCTCGCCGCCGATGGCGGTCTCGACTCCCGTAGTCTGGTGCCGCGCGTACAGCGTCATCGGATTCGCGTTGGAGATCGCGTGTACGAATCGTACGCGCGCGACGGTCCAGTCCTGAGCGGGAACCGGGTCTTCGACGATGAAGGATTCGACGGTTTTCGTCGTGGTATTGTAGAATCCACTCTGATACATCGAATACTTCTTTCCGTTCTCGAGCGTCTGGGTGACGGTGGAGATCGGCAGGTCCTTGTCTACCACAGCCGAGATCCGACCCGAGAAGGTGTACCCAGCGGGGGCGAGCGTGGAATAGAGCCCGCCCGAGCCGAC
Source organism: Gemmatimonadaceae bacterium (assembly GCA_046714195.1). Taxonomy (GTDB): domain Bacteria; phylum Gemmatimonadota; class Gemmatimonadetes; order Gemmatimonadales; family Gemmatimonadaceae; genus UBA4720. The sequence continues at coordinate 11,890 of JBKKAY010000246.1, read as the reverse complement.
GCCACCGAAGGCGACGCCGAGCGCGGATTCGGCCCCGGCGTTCATGCACGCATCGCTCGGGACGGCCGGCGGCAGAGCGGTGCAGGTGCCGACGCTGACCGCCGTCAGCTTCGAGTTACCGGCATAGAAGTTAACGCTGGGAGCGAGGACGCCGAAGTTGAAGAACCTGACGGCTGCCTCGGGAGGCGGCCCCAGAATGTCCTGAACGGCGTTCTTCTCGTAGCTGCACGAGGCCAGCGCGGCGGCACACACGAGCGCGGCGATTGATTTAAGTCGGTTCATATTGGTCACGGGTTGATGATCCAGGTTGGCACCGTCTGAAAGTCGTCTGCAAGGCCGCCCATAGGGTTCCCTGTGTTGATAGCCTGGAGGCCTTCCCTGTTCCAAACGTATTCCGAGTTGAACCTCGGGCGGAGGCGATAGACGAGCTTGCCTCCATTGAGGGCGTAGAGAGGTACGGGAGGGGCGAAGCCCGGATAAACCTGGACACCGGTGGCCGGATCAATGTCCGTGTAGTGAAACCGGCGCATGTCCGTCCATAGCTCATTGTGGCCCCACGCCCACTGGGCGATGTACTTCTGGTTCATAATGTGAGTCAACGTCAGGTTGGCTTCACTCGGAACGACGGTTGGAGCGGCGAGAAACGTCGCCTTCTCCGTCGCGCTGATCTGCGGAGGCGCCTGGCCGCCGTCGGTGAGCCGCTGGTTCACGAAATCGATGTGGAACGAGATGCCGTTGCGGTACGCCTGCAGGGCCACCGGCCTGTTGCCGGCTCTGAATGCTGCTTCGGCCTTGATGAACTGCAGCTGCGAATAGGTCATCGCGGGATGCTTGGCCCTGTCGTCGAACAGGTACAGACCGACAGCCCCAGCTGCCGCCGCCGCTGGATAGCCGTAAGGGTTGTTGGGACGCCGCGTGACGGCCAGCGGGGTCAGCGCACCGATGCCAGCGTCATTCGGACTGACCCCCTGGTACACACCGCCATCGGGTGACGGAGCCAGCATGCGGGTCATTCGCGGGTCCTGGACCCCGAACGCCGTGCCGTCCATCAGATCGACCACGAACGCGCTCTGCCGATAGTTGTTGAAATTTGACCGCGTGGGTCCCATGAAGTTGCGTGCATCGTTCAGTGCGCTCGCAAATTCGTACAGGAGGAGCGCATCGTCGGCGTTGCTCGTAAAGGACAGGTCTACCGCCGCAATCACCGCGGCTGGGTCATACGCCGCCTTATTGGTGTAGTGGCTCAGGTTGATCGCTCTCAGGCCATACGCGAACTTGAGCCACTTCACCCGATCGCCGTTATAGATCTTGTCTCCCCTGGCCATGTAGACCGCGTCGACCGCTCCATCCGTTCGCGCCAGGTACACAACTGCGCTGTCGAGCAGCCGCCGAACCTCGGCAAAGGCTACTTCCTGGGTGTCGTAATTGAAGCTGAACTTGGTCTGGTCGATCGCTTCCCTGACAATGATCTCGCCGTGGAGATCGGCGAGCTGCTGCCATCCCCACGCCTTCAGGATGTACCCGAGCCCGAGCACATCCCAGCGCTCTTCCCGCTGGGCGATTTCCATCATGTCGATGAGGTTCTGCCCGAAGGTCCAGTAGACATCGCGCCACTGCTGGCCGCTGTTGTCACTCCCCGGATCGTACCCCATGCGACCCCAGGTCGTCGCCGGCGCGCCGTTGACGATCGTCGAGACCAGCTGCTGGGTGTAGAGAGTGACGTACCGCCCGTCAATCGCGGAGCCGGTCACCATCCAGTGCAGCATCGGCGGGAGATACAGATTCGCCGCCACGGTTTCCGGGGCGTTCGGATTGGTGTTCACATCCAGGAATTCCTTGCACCCTCCAAACAGGGTGAGGAACCCAGCGATTAGCGCGACACGACGCTTCATCATTGGCGTTTTTCTAAGCAGTGTGAGTTTCATTTTTTAGAATCCCATCCTGAGGCCGAAATTGAAACCCCGCGGAATCGGGAAGTTTCCGTAGTCGATGCCCTGCGCCGAGGATCCTCCCGTCGCCGCAGTGTTGCCGTTTACGATCGGATCCATTCCCGAGTAGTTGGTGAGGAGGAACAGATCCGTGCCCGTGATGAACACGCTCGCCCGCTTGAAGCGTCCCTCGGGAAGCGCGTAGCTGAGCGTGACGTCCCGCAGCCGCATCCAGTTGATGTCCTTCTCGATAAAGAGCTCTTCGCTGATCGAGAGGTAGTAGTCGGTATTGACGGCAGGGACCACTACAATGGTGTTCCGCGTCGGATTGGCGGTGTTCTCCTTGCCGTCCTGCAGCACGCCTTCCACGACCCGGGGCACGTTGCGATCCAGTGTGCGCATGCTGAGGCCTCTCGCCGTGAGGAAGTGTTCCGTGGCGTTGAAGACGTCGCCACCCCTCCTGATGTCTATCAGCGCGCTCAACGTGGCCCGCTTGTACCGGAATGTGTTCGAGAGCCCGACCGTGTAGTCGGGGTTGCGATCGTATCCGCGGTCGATGAAGGTGCTCGCGCGGACCGGAAGACCCGTGGCCGGACTGATCAGCAGGTCGCCCGCCTGATTACGCAGATAGAACCAGCCGGTCAGCGACCGCGTCGACAGTCCCGGAGCGGTACCGTTGCGGACGTTGCCGAACAACCAGGTGTCGGAGTTGTAGGCTTCCGGAAGCGCGTTCGGCAGCGCCAGTACTTTGCCTTTTGACTTGTCGTAGTTGACCAGGACATCCCAGGAGAGATTTTCCCTCAGCACCGGGGTCCCGCGAAAGGTGAGCTCCACCCCTTCGTTTCTCGTCACCGCACCATTCAGATTGAACAGGATGAAGCCGGTGGCGTAGCTGCCTCTGATATCGTTGACGATCTGGTCCTTCGTCTGCTTCCGGTAGACTGTCCCGTCGACGCCGAGCCGGTTGTCCATGAAGGTGAGCTCGGTGCCGAACTCGTAGGACCTGGCAAACTCCGGCGCCAGCTCGCGGTTCGGCCCCCAGAAGCCGTACCCATATCCGCCGTAAGACGTCGTCTTGTACTCGAGCGAAGGACGGTAGGAATAAGGCCGGGCATCCTTGCCGACTTCGGCGTAGGCCGCCCTGAACTTGCCCGTCATGAAGTTACCGATCGCCGGGAAGGCATCGGAGAACACGAAGCTCGTCGAGACGCCGGGATAGAAGAAGGAGTTCCGCTCCACCGGGATCGTCGAGGTCCAGTCGTTCCGGCCGTCGACGTTCAGGTAGAGGTATTTCTTGTAATCCAGCGACACGCGGCCGAAGAGCCCAACCAGGCGGCGCTGGCTGATCCTGGTGGCGCTGGTTCTGAAGTTGGTGTTGTTGACCGAGACGAAGTTCGGCTCCAGGAAGTCGCGTCCAGCTGAGGCATCGACAGTCGACTTGTAGTCGTTGATCGAGTTGCCGACGAGGGCGCTGACGGATATGCTCCTGGTGAGGGCGCGGGTATTGACGTTGAAGATCGTCTGGATGTTGCTGCTCCGCGTCATGTCGTTCGCAACGTCGATGATGCCGTTGTTCGAAAAGCCGAAAGTGCTCTCGGGGTGGCGCAGGATCTCGGTCTGATTGGTGTAGGTGTCGGTCCCGATGTTGGTCTTGAGATTACCCCACGAGAACGGAGTGAAGGTGAGCCCCAGGTTCGCGATGATGCGGTTGTTCTTGGAGCTGTTGAAGTTCTTCTGGACGTTGAAGTACGGGTTGTCTACCTCCAACCCCTGGTTCAGCGTCGTAAGTCGGCGGCGGTTCCCGGCGGGCGTCAGGTAATCGCTTGCCTGGTCGGTCTGCGGCCAGACCAGCAGCCCGATGAGCGGACCGCCCGTTCCCTTGAACGATTGATGGTTGTCGGCGTAGGTGTATCCCATCGACAGGTCGACGTTGAGCCAGTTGGTGACCTGAGCCTGGGAAGCGCCAGTCAGATTGATCCTGCCGTATTGATCGTTCGGGACGACTCCGCCCTGTTCCGTGACCGCGGTGGCGAGCCGGTAGTTGATCTTGTTGTCGGCCGCGGCCCCGCTGAAGGTAAGGTTGTGCTTCTGGGTCTTGGCGGTCTCGAAGAAACCGTCGACGTTGTCGTAAAAAGTCGTGCCGGGGGCATAGGGGGCGCCCCAATAAAGGAACGTGCTGCTTCCGACGGCACTCGGCCCATATACCTGCTGGATCTCCGGTCTCTTGGTGACGCTCTCGAATCTGAAGTTGTTGCTGTACTCGAGTCCACCCATGCCGGCTCTGCCGCGCTTGGTGGTGATTACAATGGCGCCGTTAGCAGCGTCGATACCGTAGAGAACCGCGGCTTCGGGGCCCTTCAGGACGACCAGGCTCTCGATATCGTCGGGATTGAGGTCGGCAGCCCGGTTGGTGAAGTCGACGCCGCGGTTCTCGAACGAATACGTCGAGCCGCCGAACGAGGACGCCAGCACACCGGTGTGGAGGGTCTTGTTGTCCATCGGCAGGCCGTCGATGATGAACAGCGGCGGGTTGCTGCTGCTGATCGAGCTGACACCCCTGATGGTGATCGACGATGACGCGCCCGGAACGCCGGAGGTGCTGGTCACCTCTACACCGGCGACACGACCCTGAAGAGCGTTGACGAAATTCTCTCTTTGGGTCTCGGCAATTGCGGCGCCCTTTACACTCTGCTGGGCGGTGCCCAATGACCTCTGCTGGGTGGTCTGACCGAGAGCAGTGACCACCACCTCATTCAGAGTTGTGGCAATCACATTAAGCGCAAAATCCTGTGTGGCGGCGGCTCCCGGGGACACGGTCACCGCGGAACGCGAAGGCGAGTAGCCGACTCTCCGTGTAGTCACCGCTCGCGGACCCACCGGCACACCGCCGACCGTGTACGTGCCGTCCGGCCCGGTCTGCGCTCCAAGCGTAGTTCCTTCGACGCGTACCTGCACGCCGAGGAGCGGAGCACCCGTCGAGGCATCGCTGACGCGCCCGCGTATGGTCCCAGTTTCCTGGGCGGCAGCTATGGCGGGGGACGTTAGCAAGGCGAGCGCAAGACAACTCAAAAACCGACGCATGGACATGGTGCCTCCAAAATCTGTTGTAGATGGTAATGCCTGTGGGAGCGACTAAGCCGTCCCAATTGCTCTGCGAGGAACCCTCTGGAACCTGCGGCGCACCTATCATATTCCGGTGCTCAGAGGTTGTCAAACCATTTTAGCGAACCGCGACGGGGGGTTCTGCCGACTCCAGCGCTGCTTGAAAAAGCGGTGCAATGCCCTACGGAGCCGGTATCTCAGTTCCCGATCCGCGGGTTGTTCAGGCACTCGGCGGCTGGAAGCGGGAAGCAGAGCGTGGCCTAGCGTTTGGTAGTGATCTCGATGACCCCGCTCATGTTACCCATGCCGAATCTCGTGGTCGCCTCCCACGAGCGGTAGAGACGAATGGATTCGATTTGAATGGCTGAGATAGTCCGTAGCGTCGCGATCGAACCGAAGGCCATTCCGTCGACGTAGACCGTCGGGTAAGGCGAAGATCGCGACCTGATCAGGCTCGTCTCGCCGCGAAAGCCGAGGAAATTCGGGCGGATCTTCTGTATCACTTCATAGGCATTGGCCGCGTTCAACGCCTCGATTTCGCCCGGCGAAATGATCTGGCGGTTCGCACTGCCACGGCCCGGCGCCGCTGGGGGAGCGCACGCCAGGCCAAGCAGGATCAGCAACAAGATTCCCGGGCCGATACCCAACCGCATTGTCATCCGACCTCCTGGCCGGAGGATGACGTGCTACCAACGTGCTAAGCCGGCAATCGACGCGCCAGAGTCACGAAAAAGGGTTCAGGGACTAGGGGGAGCCCGCGGCGCCGCCGGAGCGGGTACTGCGGGCGTGGTCCGGCTCCCGAAATCCACCTGGGGCGGTGCTTCGCTTCCCGGGGCAGCTTCAAAGTAAGTTCGTGCGTCGGCACCGGTCACTTTCGCCGTCAGCGCCTGCGGGAAAGTACGGATGTAAGTGTTGTAGGCCTGAACAGCCTGGTTGTAATCGTTGCGCGAAGTGGCGATCCGATTCTCGGTTCCGGCCAGCTCGTCCTGGAGGCGCAGGAATCCCTGATCCGCCTTGAGCTGCGGATATGCTTCTGCTATCGCGATCAGTCGGCCGAGAGCGCCGGTGAGCTGGGCATTGGCGGTCGCCATCTGAGCGGGGTCGCCCGTCTGGATCGCGCCGGCCAACCCCGCCCGCGCGTTGGCGACGTTGGTGAACACCGCCTCTTCGTGCTGGGCATAGCCCTTCACGGTCTGAACCAGGTTCGGAACAAGGTCGGCGCGACGCTGGAGCTGCACGGAAATCTGCTGCTTGGCGGCGCCTGCCTGCTCGTCCAGCTGCTGGATCTTGTTGTAGCCGCAGCCGGAGAGTATGAGCGGAGCCAGAGCGAGCAACATGCGAATTCTCATTTCGTGATTCCTCGAATTGTTTTCGAATACGGCCCGAAGGATCTAATCTACCCTCTGAACCCATTGAGATAAGACACCAGGCGCTCCATTGCGCTCAGATACTGCTCCAGAATCGCCTCCGCGCTGTCGCGGGAAATCTTCTCGGCGCCGCGGACGTGATGGATCACCTTGACGAACGCATCGGGGGAGAACCCCGCCCGTTGTGCCAGGCTCCTGGTGAGCTCCTCGTAATCGGACGATGCCACTTCGCCATGAAGTCTCGCGACTCCACGAAAAATTACCATCAGCGTGCTGAGGCTCTTCTCCAGCAGCTCGAGCTGGAGCCGGCGGTCGCCTCCGGCACCCATCGTCGCCTGACGGAGGTGCAGCAGCTTTCCCATCGCCTGCTGCTCGACCTCGAGGCGGAGGTCGGCGGGATTCACCTTTATCCCGGTGAGCGGATCCTCGCCGAACAGCACACGATGCCGCTCGAGTATGTCCGCGTACTCCATTGGAAATATGTCCGCGGACGAGCGCCACTCGCCCGTGGTGAACGTCATCGGCGGAGGATTGCCGTCGTCCGCCCACGCCCTCGACACCGCGGCCACCGCGCGCAGCTTCTCGAGTGGCAGCGCATGCACCACCACCAGGACGTTGTAGTCGGATTTCTTCGTATGCTCGCCCGCCACCGCGGAGCCAAACAGCACGACGCTGCGGAGACCATCGCCGTAAGCGAGCTTAAGCTGCCTAACCAGTTCCTCGAGTTTCATCTTTTTCCTCAGTTACCTGCGCGCCGAACAATCAACGCCGTTGCGTTGTGTGTTTTCCGTTTAGCGTCGTCCGTTCAGCGTAACAACGCACCAACGGAGAACGCACAGACGGAAAACTCAAAACGCAACGGTCACTCGGTTGGAGAACTCCGCCTGAACTCACCAGCTTGACCCCCCACCGCCGCCTCCAAAACCACCGCCTCCTCCAAATCCGCCGAATCCCCCGCCACCTCCAAAACCTCCTCCACCGAATCCTCCGCCGCTCCACCCTCCGCGGCCGCCGCCGAAGTTGCCCATTCCGCCGGTCGGAATGACGATCGGCAAACACCCTTCACCGCCACATCCACCGCGCTTCCCCTTCTTCCGCCTGCCGCTGCTGAGGAGGACGAGAATGACGATGAAGATGAGAAATATGAGCTGCGGCGGAATTCCGCCGCCGTCGCCCGAGGGAAAGTCGACCCCTCTAGAGACCTGAGGCGGAGGAACGAGCGTGGTGTCGAGCGTGAGCTTGAACTCGCGCGCGAATCGCTCGGCGGTGCGCAACGTGACGAGCTCGAGCCCGCCGCTGTAGTCACCCGCGGCGAACAGCGGCGTCGCTTCCCGACAAATGGTGCCGGACGTGGCGTCGGTGATGAAGCCCTCGGCGCCGTATCCCGTCGCTATGAAGCAGCGCCCGCGACCGTCGTTTGCCGTCTCCTTCGGAACGAGCAGGATCACCACCCCTGCATTCCTCGTCGGGTCGCCGATAGTTGCCATGTCGCCAAGCTTCCACTGGCGGCCGATCTGGGTCGCGACTTGCTCGACGTCGCGGCCGCCCAGGTCCGGCAGCGTCACGATGGCGATCTCGCCAGGTGATTTGGCGCGGACGTCTTCCGCGATCCGCGCCATGCGCGCCTCAGCTTCTGCGTCGAGCACGTTCGCGAAGTCGTTCACGAGTCCGACTGGCGCGGGGATCTGGATCCCCTGCTGGAGGAAGAGCAGCACGCCTGCGTACAACACGGCCTTGATCGTCGGAAAAACGCCCATCATTACCGCGTTGAAGATCTAGCCTCCACCCTTGATTTAGTCATTAGCCGGAGAAGTATTTAGCAGATGATTCTCTCTCAAGTCAATCGCGCGCTGACATTCGGCGCCCTCGCGCTCACACTTGCGTGCGGGCCGGCGGGCACCAAGTCGAACGGCACCCAAACTACGACCGTCGCACCAGCGCAAACCGCCAGCTCCACCACCGCGGCACAACAGGACTCGAACGTCACGCTCGCCGATCACGCGCGAGTGGACGGACGCGCCGGCGCGCCGCTCTGGGTAATAATAGTCAGTGACTTCCAGTGCCCCTACTGCAAGCAGTGGCACGATCAGACATATCCGGCACTCCACGACGAGTTCGTCAAGACGGGCAAGGTGCGCGTCGCGTATGTCAACTTTCCGTTGAACTCGCACCCACAGGCGTGGCCCGCTGCCGAATCCGCCATGTGCGCGGGGGCGCAGGGACAATTCTGGCAGATGGAGGACGCCATCCTCGACGCCCAGCAGCAGTGGGCATCGAGTGCCACGCCCGCGGCGGTGTTCGACTCGCTGGCGGCACGCGTCGGATTGGACATGACGCGCTGGAGAAGCTGCATCACCTCGGGAACTATGAAGCCAATCATTCGAGCCGACTACCAGCGCGCCACGGCCGCCGGAGTCCGCTCCACGCCCACTTTCCTGATCGGTGACGAGCTCCTCGCCGGCGCGCACCCGATAACGAGCTTTCGTCGCGTCATCGATTCGGCGCTGGTGAAGGCACCACCGACGGTCCGCTAGGACTCCTCACGCCAACAGCAACCGTCGCCGGCGCCCTCTCCGCGTGAATTCGCTGGCGCGAATTCCGTACGCGCTCGCCGGCGCGATAGCGCAGGGCCTTACCTACATCGTCCCCGAAGGCGATTCGAAGCTCCAGCGCGGACTTGTGGCGCGCCGCGGAATTCTCCGTCGTTATCGCAAATGGGCCGCAGCTTCCCGCGATGTTTCCCGCCCGCTCGTGTGGTTCCACGCGCCATCGGTGGGAGAAGGGCTTCAGGCGCTTCCGATCATTCAGCTGCTCCGCTCGCGCCGGCCCGACGTACAGATCGTCTACACCCACTACTCGCCGAGCGCGGAGCAATTTGCGCGATCGACCGGCGCCGACTTTGCCGACTATCTGCCGTTCGACAGCTTCGGTCTGGCCTCGGGGGCGATTTCGGCGCTGCGGCCGACGGCGCTGGTCTTCAGCAAGCTCGACGTGTGGCCGGCTCTGACTGAGACGGCTGCCGATAGCAACGTCAGGACTGGAGTCATCAGCGCCACGCTTCCCGAGTCTTCCGCTCGACGGAACGTCTTCGCACGCTACGCGCTCGGTGACGCCTACCGCGCGCTCGATCGCGTCGGAGCCATCAGCGATGACGACGCCGCGAGGCTTCGCGAGCAAGGAGTACGCGCCGAGCGGGTGAGCGTCACCGGCGACACGCGCTACGACCAGGTCTGGGCGCGCGCGCTCGCTCCCGCTTCGGCACTGGTTCGATCGCTTCAGTCACCCGCGCCGACGCTGGTTGCCGGCTCCACCTGGCCGGCCGACGAGACGCACCTGCTGTCCGCCTGGATCGAGACCCGCAATCGGATTCCGGGAGCGCGCCTCATCATCGCGCCACATGATCTGAGCGACACTCATATGAACGCTGTCGTGAGCTGGGCGCGCGCCAGCGATCTCAAGCTGTCGCGCATCACTGATGGCGGACAGACCGACAGCGACGTCGTCCTCGTCGATAGTTACGGCGTCCTGGGCGATCTCTACGCTCTGGCCGATGTCGCCTACGTCGGCGGTGGCTTCCACGCGGCGGGCCTGCACTCGGTGCTCGAGCCGGCCGCGTTCGGCGCCCCGGTGGTCGTTGGGCCCCGGCATGGAAAGAGCCGGGACGCCGAGGCGCTCATTGCGTCGGGCGGCGCATTCGCGGTGAGCGATGGAACGGACCTGGCGCGACGACTCCAGGAATTACTCGGCTCGACCAGCAATCGGGACACCGCCGGTGCTGCCGCGCGCGCAACGGTCGAGCGCGGCCTTGGCGCGGCGGAGAGATCCTTCCAGCTCGTTACGGAGCTGCTTGGTCGGTAAGGACCGGAGCGATGCGCAAGGACGGCTTGTGACCGACGGCGTTCGCGCTCGGCTTGTGGACGTAGAACCCCTGCACCAGGTGCACCCCGAGTGATTTCACCATCTCGTATTCTTCCTTCCGCTCGACGCCCTCGGCGATCACCATCGCGCCGTGCTCGTTGGCGAATCGCACCATCGTCTCGACCAAGTTCTGCTTGATGAAGTTGGCGTCGATGCAGTTGATGAGCGAGATGTCGAGCTTGATGAAGTCGGGCTCGAGATTGGCGATAGACCCCAGGCCCGCATAGCCTGATCCGGCATCGTCCACGGCGAAGCGATAGCCCTTGTCGCGAAATTCCTTGAGGCGCCCGCGGAATTTCGGATAGTCCTTGATCGCGGTCCGCTCCGTGATCTCGATCACCACGCGCGTGGGATCCTTCACCTTCATCTCGTTGACATCGAAGGAAGGATCGGCGAAATCGGCGGGGTCGACGTTGATGAAGAGCAGCTCGCCGTCCTTGAGCAGCTTCCCCATTCCTTCGATGGCGCGGTTGCGGCAGAGGCGGCTCAGATCCCAGATAAGGTCCGACGCGGCGGCGATCTCGAACATCACCTCGGGACTCCGCATGCTGCGCATCTTGCCGCGCGCGAGCGCTTCGTACCCGAACACGCGCTGGTCGTCGGTGACGACGATCGGGTGGTACTCGATGTAGAGCCCGCGGTCCCGCAGAGTCTCGCGCAGGTCCGACACCTTCTTCGCTTCCTCGCGGTGCTCGAGGCTCTTCGACGCGTTCGCGGCTTCGCGGATCCCGCGATAGATCTGCCGCTCGAGCCTCAGCTTCGGATTGTACACCACCAGCGCGCGTCCGACGAAAATGTCGAACAGGGCGGCAATGTCCTCGCCATGCACCTGCTCGATCTGTGTGCCGATCGCGTTCTTGAGTCCTGCCGTCAGCTCGGTGATCTCGGCGTCGGTCGCCGCCGCGGTATCCTCCTGCGGAACGTGGAAGAAAACGAAATCGTCGTCGTTCGGGAACGCGACCATCATTCTCGCCGAGGCCAGCGGACTCTGCTGGAGAAAGTCGCGCATCGCCGACCCGGTGGTCTCGAGCACGCTGTCCAGCTTCTCCCAGCCGTAGATCTCTTCGACCTTGGAGTACCGATCGAAGTTGAAGTACAGGATCACCAGCTCGCCGCGGTCCTGAACGGCCTTCCTGACGCTATCTATTGTGGCGGCGACGGTCGGGAGGCGAGTGAGCGAGTCGCGTAGGAGCTGGTGGTAGTCCACGCTCAGGAGGTTGGTGCCAGGAACTTCACATTTCGTTCTACGGTCGCCGCGAGCTTCGACAGCTCGAACGGCTTCTCCACAAAATCATCGGCCCCCGTCTGGAGCGCCTGCCGCTTGTTGACCCAGTCGTCGAGGGCGGTGACCATCACGATGCGGACGGTCTTCCCGAGGGTGGGGTGCTGCTTCATCTCCCGGCACACCTGCCAGCCGTCCCGGCCAGGCATCATGACGTCGAGAAGGACGACAGCCGGCTTCACCTCTCCGAAGGCCTTGAGCGCATCGTCACCATTGTAGGCAACGGTGATGGGGTAACCGCGTGCTTCGAGATAATCCCGGATTATGTTGGCGTTATCCGGGTTGTCGTCGAC
>JBKKAY010000245.1:0-4458 GCA_046714195.1 Gemmatimonadaceae bacterium | reverse complement strand
GCGGAACGAACTCGATGACGTCGATGGTGCTGGTCGCTTTTTCCTCCAGTGCCTTGAGCTCCTCGGGTGAGAGCACGACGTACTGATCCTTGGAGAACTCGTATCCCTTGACCGTGTCGTCCCGCGTCACGACTTCATTTTCCTTCGGGCAGATGTACTGCTGCTTGAGTCGCGTGCCGCATTTCTTGTGCAGCATGTTGAACGAGATGCTCGCCTTCGATTCGGACGACGAGTAGATGTTGACGGGGACGGAGACGAGGCCGAAGGAGATCGTCGCGGTTCCTATTGATCGGGCAGCCATGACCTGGGGGTAGTGAGGAGTGAATTCAGGCTCAACAGCTTTACTCTTATCTGAAGCGGCGGGGCACGCAAGTAGGACTCCGAATCTGGAAGGGTCTTTTTTCTAACTGCAACCCAGAAATACACAGATGCGAGACGGGAGAAGCACAGTTTTGAGTTGCTAGAGGAAACATTACTGGCCACTCCTGCAACCTGACGCGAGACGCGAGATGTCGTTCCCCCTCGCAACTAGAAACTATGCTTCTGCCCCCTCGCATCTGTGTATTTCTGGGTTGCAGTTTTCATTACTGCATATGCCCGACGATTCTCCAGCGACCAGTTTAGACGCTTACCGCGCCAAGCGCTCCCCCGATCGGACGCCAGAGCCGTTTGGCGGGGGTTCCGGGGCGCCCGCGTCCGGCAATCTCTTCGTCGTCCACAAGCATGCCGCGCGGAATCTTCATTTCGATCTGCGACTGGAGATGGACGGCGTGCTCCGCTCATGGGCGGTGCCGAGGGGGCCGTCGTACGACCAGGCGGAGAAGCGGCTCGCTGTGAATGTCGAGGATCACCCGCTCGAGTACGGAGACTTCGAGGGCGTGATTCCCGCGGGCAACTATGGCGCGGGCGGAGTGATCGTCTGGGACCGCGGCGAGTGGGTGCCGCTCGAGCCCTGGCGTGAAGGCCTCGAGAAAGGGAAGCTCCTGTTCGAGCTCAAGGGCTACAAGCTCCACGGCAAGTGGACGCTGGTGAAGATCAAGAAATCAGAGCGCGACTGGCTGCTGATCAAGGAGCGCGATTCCTGGATGTCCGCGCCGGGAACCGCCGATGAATTCTCCGAGGAATCGGTGCTCTCAGGGCTCACGGTCGAGGAGATCAGGTCCGGCGACGGTCCGGGATCGGCGATCCGGCGAGAGCTCGAGGGAGAGAAAAACGCGGGGCGCGGCCGTGTCGATCCGGAATCGGTCGAGCCGATGCACTGCGAGATCGAGGACAAGGCATTCACCAAGGGCGACTGGGTGTTCGAGCTCAAGCTCGATGGTTATCGGTTGATCGCCAGCAAATCGAACGGCGAAGCGCTGCTGCTGACGCGAAACGGCAACGACTACACCCAAGTCTTTCCCGAAGTCGCGCGCGCGATCAAGGCGCTGCCCTACGACGAGATCATCATCGACGGCGAGGTCGTTGTCTGCGACGCCAAGGGGCTGCCGAGCTTTTCGCGGCTCCAGCAGCGCGGCCGTCTCTCGTCCCCGATGGAAATTCGTCGGGCAGCGGTGGAGTTGCCCGCGACGTTCTATGCTTTCGACCTGCTGGCGTTCGAGGATTTCGATTTGCGTCCGCTGCCGCTGCTGAGACGCAAGGAGCTCCTCAAGGAAGCAGTTCCCGGGGTCGGCGCCGTCCGCTATCTCGACCACATCGAGCGCGAGGGCGAGGCGTTTCTCGAGCAGGTGACGACGATGGGGCTCGAGGGAATCGTGGCGAAGAAGTCCGACACCCCGTACCGGAAGGGCCGGTCGCCGAACTGGCTCAAGATCAAAGCCGAGCGCACCGGGGATTTCGTCATCGTCGGCTACACTCGGCCCAAGGGCAGTCGCTCGCACCTGGGCGCGCTGCAGCTGGCGGACTGGGTGAATGGAACGCTGGTCTATGCGGGCCGCGTCGGAACCGGATTCAACGATGCGCTGCTCGAGGAGCTACACCAGCTGCTCGACCCTATAGTGCGGAGCGATCCGTTGTCCGCGGGACCCGTGTATGCGGGGGAGTTGGGGCCCCGGACGAGCGAGCAGATCCCCGACACGGCCACGACGGTCTGGACGGATGCTGTCCACGTCTGCGAGGTGCGCTACCGCGAATTCACACCCGACGGGTTGCTGCGCCACGCGACGTTCAAGCGGCTGAGGAATGACAAGCGCGCGTATGAATGCGAGCGACAGGGTTGGAGCTCGCCCGAATCGGAAACCGCTTCCGAGAGTGCGCCAACGACTGCGAGCGTCTCGCACGACCCGCCCCCTCCGGTCCCCTCGGCGGCGACGCCGACTCAGAAGACAGTCGCGTTCACCAACCTGAAAAAGATCTACTGGCCGGCGGAGAAGTACACCAAGGGCGATCTCATCGACTACTACCGCGCCGCATCGAAGTGGCTGCTACCGTATCTCGCCGATCGGCCGGTGGTGCTGACGCGGTTTCCCGACGGCATCGATGGGAAATCGTTCTATCAGAAGGATGCGCCGGTGTTCGCGCCCGACTGGATGCGCACCGTGCCGATCTGGAGCGAGGACACCCAGCGCGAGATCCGCTATTTCATCTGCGATGACGAAGAGTCGCTGCTCTACCTCGCCAACATGGGTTCTATTCCGTTGCACATCTGGGCCAGCCGCGAGGGATCACTGGAGCTTCCGGACTGGTGCGTGATCGATCTCGATCCGAAGGAAGCGCCGTTTTCCGACGTGATCCGTACCGCGCAGGTGCTGCATCGTGTCTGCGAATCGGTCGGCCTCCCCAATTTCGTGAAGACTACTGGCAAGACTGGCCTGCACATCCTTCTCCCGCTCGGGCGGCAATGCACCTACGAGCAGTCCAGGCTTCTCGGTGAGCTACTCGCCCGCGTCGTGCTTCGAGAGCTGGGCGACATCGCGACGATCACACGACACGTGACGAAGCGAGGGGACAAGGTGTACCTGGATTACCTCCAGAACCGTCACGGGCAGACGATAGTCGCGCCGTTCAGCGTTCGGCCGCTTCCCGGTGCGACCGTCTCGATGCCGCTCCAGTGGGATGAAGTCACCGACTCTCTCGACCCCAGGAACTACACGATCCGATCTGCCGTGGACCGGATGCAGGGAATCACCAAGGATCCCGTTTCGGCGGTGCTCGAGGTCAGGCCCGATCTGACTCAGGTGCTGGGGGCGCTCGGCGTGCAGATGGGAGCTGCCTCGGCGTGACTCACTTGTCCGGATCGAGTATTTCGTCGATCCGGTGAACCGCGCCGAGCAGGTGCAGTCTCGTCGACCGATCGGTAGTGCGGGGAATCGCGCGCTGAATATCCGCTCGCAGCGTCGCCGACAATCCGCGCAGATGCGATTTCGCGTCGTCTGAAAGCACCGGCGGTGGCGGTCCGAACTGGAACGTGGGGACGGTCACGGGGGACGTCGCAGGGCGATTCAGCTTGCCGTCGATCGCGGACAGGAAATCGCTCTGCAGCTCGCGCCTGAACGCATCCGCGTTGGGACTCGACGTGTAGATCTCGGCCCAGATTCCGCGCCGCACGTCGTCGAGCATCGCGGAAAGCGGGTACGCCTCCGACCTGTTGAGCGCTTCCTGCTCGAGCAGCCGGTTCATCCGGCCGTCGTTGAGGACGTTGGTGAGCACGCGGTTCTGGGCGTTGTTGATGCGCGTGATCATCCCACCCGATTCGATGCGGCTCGCTATATCGGGCCGAATGAGAAACGTCGGCGTCCTGAACACGTTCTCGTTCAGAAAGCGCACCGCCTCCGCCTGGCGTGACCTCGGCAACGGCGTGAACACGGCGCCCGGCTGACTTCCCGATTTGTACTGCACACTGCCGCCCCCGACGAGCGTCGCGACGTGGTTCGCCTCGGTTGCCCACTGGTTGACGGTCCGATCGTAGAGCTCGCGGAGGTCGCTGTTATCCTCGCCGCTCTGGGTGGCGGCACCAGAGATGTATCCCACCACTCTCGCCAGGTTCTTGAAGCCGAGGGCCGTCGACTTTACGGGATCCGCATCGCCGACGGCTTCGCTCTGCGTTCCGAAGGCGCCGAATTCATTGTTGGCCGAGAACCGGAACCACGGGATCGTGTCCTGCATGCGCGCCCACTGGTCGAGCGTCGGCCGCTCCTGGTCCGGGTTTCTGGCACCTGGAATCGGGCGGTAGCCCCACATGATCGCGAAGCGGTCGTAGGGTCCGACGTGCGGGATGATCGTCTCGAGAGGGATGCTGTCCTCGGGCTGCGCGACGTAGTTGAAGCGCGAGTAATCCATGATGCTGGGGCTGTGTCCCATGCGGCGGACCCAGCTCGGGCTACGGACGCTGTCGGCGGGATACGTCGAGCTTCCAATCTGGTCGTGTTGCAATCCAATCGTGTGACCGATCTCATGTGCGACGACGAACTGTAGCAGTCGTCCCATCAGCGAATCCGGCATCGGCAGCTTTCGCGCGCG
>JBKKAY010000244.1:0-3264 GCA_046714195.1 Gemmatimonadaceae bacterium | reverse complement strand
AGTCGGTCTCCGGCTGAGGCCGTGTATCAGAAAGAGATCGACATGCTGCAGGCGATCATGAGCTGGCGCAAAGCCCAGCTCGATCCGTCGACCGCGGCGATCATCGAGAAGAATCTCAGGATCATCGATGCGGCAATCGCGCAGAGCAAGCAGGCATTGAGGAACGATCCGGCGAGCTCGATGCTCACCGACCAACTGTCAAACGCGCTCGACAAGAAAGTCGAGCTACTGAGGACTGCCGCGATGCTGCCGGCAAGTACCTAAATGGAAAGAAAAATGAAGCTCACTCAGCTCATCGCCGTTGCCGCGCTCGCCGCGCTCGGCCTCGCGCTCCCCTCGCCGGGCAATGCGCAGGGACGCACCCAGATCGATACCACGGTGCGCCTGGACCGACAGGGAACGGTCGATCTCTCGCTGATCTCGGGCAGAATCCGGGTGACCGCATGGGATCGCCAGGAAGTGAAAGTCTCGGCCATGACCGCCGGAGACCAGCGCCTTCGCTTCGATGCCAGTCCCTCGCGCGTGACCCTGACCATCGATCACGGCCGGAGCGGGCGACGCAATCAGCACTACAGCAGCGATGCGAGGTACGACGTGTCAGTGCCGCGTGGCGCTCACCTCAATCTCGAGGCGGTGTCCGGAGACATCACTGCCACCGGATCGCAGGGTGAGGTCGATGCGAGCAGCGTGAGTGGCAACGTCGAAGTGAGCGGCGGCTCCCGGGCGGTCAATGTCGAGTCGGTATCCGGCTCGGTGCGCGTCTCCCAGGTGAACGGCAATCTCCGCGCGGAGAGCGTGAGCGGCGATGTGCGCGCCGAGGGCATCACGGGGACGGTCGAGGCATCGACCGTGAGCGGCACCATAAATCTGATCAACATCCAGTCGCGGGATGTCCGCACCGAGACGGTGAGCGGCAGCATCCTGTATACCGGCACCATCGAGGCTGGCGGCAAGTATGAATTCGAATCGCATTCGGGGACGCTGCGGCTCAACATTCCACGCAACACCGGCGCCCACGTCAGCGTCGAGACATTCAGCGGAGATATCGACACCGACTTCTCCGTCGTCATGCAGCCCGGCCAGAGAATGAAAAGGTCTGGAAGCTTCGAGTTTACCATCGGCGATGGGCGAGCCAGGATATCGGCGGCGACTTTCAGCGGCCGCATACTGATCAACAACAGAGACGCAGCTCCAAACACCCGGAGAAACAATGAATAGGTCCATTCTTGTCACAGCCGTGGCGCTCGCCGTTCTGGCGCCCGCTGTTTCCGCACAACAGCAGTACGGCCGCGATCGCGACACCTGGCGCTGGGACGGCCGTGTCGAGGGCGGCCGCTGGATGAACATCTTCAACGTCAACGGGTCGGTGCGGGTGCTGCCGAGCAGCGACAACATGTGCACGTCGTGGCGGAGAAGACCTTCGACGGACGGGGCCGGGACGACGTCCATTACGAGGTCGTGCAGGTGAACGGCAACGTCACGATCTGCGCGATCTGGAACGACAACGCCACCTGCGAGGACGGCGGCTACCAGTCCAAACGGCGCAACGACCGAAACGAGAATCACACCACGGTGAGGTTCACCGTCCGGGTTCCGAAGGACCTCAGGGTCGGGGCCAACTCGGTCAACGGCAGTGTCTCCGTGCGCGATGTAGGTGCTGAAGTCAAAGCCTCATCGGTGAACGGCGGCGTGGAGGTGAGAAACGCAACGGGCCGCGTCCGGGCCAACACCGTGAACGGCGGCGTCGACGTGAACACGTCGGTCGGGCCGGTGAGCGCGCATACGGTCAACGGCGACGTCGATGCGCGGATGTCGTCGCTGCAGGGCACGGAGGACATGGACTTCAAGACGGTCAACGGCTCCGTGACGATCGTCGTTCCGGCGCGGTTCGATGCGGACTTCCGCTTCGACACCGTTCACGGAGCGATCGACAGCGATTTTCCGATGACTCTCACGGGACGCTTCGGCCCGCGCCACGCGCGTGGCACCATTGGCAACGGCGGCCGGGACATCAGGGCAAGCGCGGTCAACGGAAGCATCGAGCTGCGACGAGTGCAGTAGGCTTCGGAATGAACCAGGGAAAAGAGGGGGCCTTTGGCTCCCTCTTTTTTTATTTGCGCGAAGCCGCGCTGAGCGTGAGCCCCGCGTACACCGCACGCGTCGATGCAGGCTCGAAGTATTTCCCGGCGGCGGCATTCACGCTCACCGACGACACGTAACGACGGTCGAGCACGTTCTGCGCTCCCAGCGTCAGCTCCGCGCCGGAGCGCCCGATGCTCTTGCCGATGTTCAACCGCAGGTTGAAGACGCCGTAGCCGGCCGAGCTCTCCGAGTTGGCGTCGTTGACGAACATCCGGTCGGCGACAGCTGTCTCCACGACGATGGAGCCTGCCGCCGCACGGAGCGTCGCGCCGGCCTGAAAGATCTGTCGCGGGATTCCAGGAATGCGATTTCCGGCGTACTGAGCGGTGGCGACCCTGAAGTCCCTGAAGCGGTAGTTCGCGTAGGTGTAGGCGGCAGCAAGCTCGAGTGGGCCCCGTGCGGCTCCGAATCCGAGCTCCAGGCCGCGGCGAGACGTTCGTCCGGCATTCCGGAAGTACCGGCGGCCGTTGCTGGTGGGGATGTCGAATGGAATGAGCTCGTCGATGATCGAAGTATGAAAGATCGATGCCTCGTAGCGGAACATTCCTGACGCTGAGATTCCCTTCGCGCCTGTTTCGTAGGTCGTGGATCGCTGCGGCTGGAGCTCTCGGTTGATTCCCGCTGCTCCGCTCGGCTGATTCCCGAGCTCGGTGGCAGTGGGCGTCTCGAACGCGCTCGAGACATTTGCGTAGATGCTGTGAGCAGGCGCAATCAGCGCGACCAATCCGACCATCGGACTGACACGCCCCAACGCTCTCTCCCCGGAATCATCCGGGTTGGCCGCAGCGATGAGCTGGTCGCTTACCTCGAACCGGACTCTGTCGGCGCGCACGGCGGCGGTGAAGATCGTATTGCCGATCGTCATCTCGTCCCGCAGGTAGGCGCCCACCGATGTCACGACCTCTCGCTGGTGGAGCGTCAACGCCCCTCGCTCGGCTCCGAGAACCGGACACGCGGCTGTCGGTGCGGACGGAGCCGGGACATCGTTGCAATTGGCGAAGTTGCGGCGCAGGTCGTTCTGGAGCTGGGCTTCGCCGCCGCCGGTCAACCGTTGTCCAAGACCGAAAAGCGTGTACGGAATGCTCGCTCGGAGGCTCGCGCCCGAAGTCGCGCGATCGACGT
>JBKKAY010000243.1:0-10895 GCA_046714195.1 Gemmatimonadaceae bacterium | reverse complement strand
CCTTGGCCAGCGCGACCGTGTGACCGCGCATCACATCCAGGTGCTCTTCATCGATAAGGTAGGGCGGGAGCACGCACGCCGAGTCGCCGGAATGGATTCCCGCGTCCTCGATGTGCTGCATGATCCCGCCGATCACTACGCGCTCTCCATCGCAGATCGCGTCGACGTCCGCCTCGAACGCGTCCTCGAGGAAGCGGTCGATGAGAACCGGCTTGTCCTCGGAGACGCGAGCGGCGCGCTCGAAGTAGTGATTGAGCGATGCTTCGTCATAGACGATCTCCATCGCGCGCCCGCCCAGCACGTACGAGGGACGCACCAGCACCGGATACCCGATTCTTTCCGCCGCCGCTCGTGCCTCGGCGAGACTGGTGGCGGTGCCGTTCTCCGGCTGCCGAATGCCGAGCTCACGGGCGATGGCATCAAAGCGGCGCCTGTCCTCGGCGATGTCGATCGCGTCGGGCTGGGTTCCAAGAATCCGGACACCCGCCTGCGCCAACCCGCTGGTGAGCTTGAGCGGAGTCTGTCCGCCCAGCTGCACGATCACGCCGAGCGGCTGCTCGCGCTCGACGATGTCGAGGACGTGCTCCAGAGTGAGCGGCTCGAAGTAGAGCTTGTCGGAGATGTCGAAATCGGTGGAGACGGTCTCGGGATTCGAGTTGATCATGATCGTCTCGTAACCCTGGTCCCTGAGCGCGAGCGCGGCGCGAACGCAGCAGTAGTCGAACTCCACGCCCTGGCCGATGCGGTTGGGGCCGCTGCCGAGGATCACCACCGACTTATTCCCGCTCCGAGGCGCCTCGCTCTCCTCATCGTAGCTGCTGTAGAGATAGGGCGTGGCGGACGGAAATTCACCCGCGCATGTGTCTACCATCTTGTAGGCGGGAAGGATTCCCAACCCGATCCTGCGCGCGCGTGCCTCGCGCTCGGATTCACGCCGGAGATCGCCCAGCTGCCGGTCGGAGAAGCCCATGCGCTTCATCCGCCACAGCACGTCGGCTTCGACGGTTGGAAGCACCGCGTAGGCGCGCTCGGCGTCCAGAATCTCCGACATCTGCGCCAGGAACCACGGGTCGATTCCCGTGAGCTCGTTCACCTCCTCGATGTCGAGACCTGCTTCGAACGCGCGCTTCACCTGGAAGATTCTCTCGGGCGTCGGCTGCCTCAGCGCGGCACGTAGCGTCTCCGGCGAACCGTCGCCGAGGCGGTCATCGCCGAGGGTGGGTCCGACGACCCAGCCCGAGCGTCCGATCTCCAGAGCGCGGAGCGCCTTCTGAAAGGCTTCCTTGAAGGTGCGCCCGATCGCCATCGATTCACCGACCGATTTCATCTGGGTGGTGAGGCGCGGGTCGGCCGCCCTGAATTTCTCGAACGCGAAGCGCGGGCATTTTACGACCACGTAGTCGAGCACCGGCTCGAAGGACGCGGGGGTGGTTCCGGTGATGTCATTCGGGATCTCATCGAGCCGGTACCCGACCGCGAGCTTGGTCCCGATGCGGGCGATGGGAAAGCCGGTGGCCTTGGAGGCGAGCGCCGAAGAGCGCGACACCCGCGGGTTCATCTCGATCACCAGCATCTCGCCGTTCTCTGGATTCACGGCGAACTGGATGTTGCAACCACCGGCCTCCACGCCGATCTCGCGGATCACGGCGACCGCCGCGTCGCGCATCAGTTGGTACTCGCGGTCGGTGAGGGTCATGGCGGGCGCGACGGTGATCGAGTCGCCGGTGTGGACGCCCATCGGATCGATGTTCTCGATGGAGCAGACGATGACGACGTTGTCGGCGCCGTCGCGCATGACCTCCAGCTCGAACTCTTTCCATCCGATGACGCTTTGCTCGATGAGGACCTGGGTCACTGGCGAGAGGTCGAGCCCGCGCCGCACGATCTCCTCGAACTCTTTCCGGTTGTAGGCGATGCCGCCGCCGGTGCCTCCGAGGGTGAACGCGGGACGGATGATCGAGGGATAGCCGGTGGTCTCGAGGATCTCGAGGGCTTCGTCAAATGTGACCGCGATTCCACCTATCGGGACGGCCAGGCCGATCCGCTTCATCGCCTCGCCGAACAGCTTTCTGTCCTCGGCCATCGCTATCGCGCGCTCGTCGGCGCCAATGAGCTCGACGCCGTACCGGGCGAGGACCCCGTTCTGCGCCAGCTTCATCGCCACATTGAGTGCCGTCTGACCGCCCATGGTCGGCAGCAGTGCGTCAGGGCGCTCCCTGGCGATCACCAGCTCGACGTACTCAGGCGTCACCGGCTCGATGTAGGTGCGATCCGCGAACTCGGGATCGGTCATGATCGTCGCGGGATTGGAGTTGACGAGGATGACCTCGAACCCCTCTTCCTTGAGCGCCTTGGCCGCCTGGGTGCCCGAATAATCGAACTCGGCGCCCTGCCCTATGATGATCGGGCCGGAGCCGATTAAGAGAATTCGGTGGATGTCGGTTCTTTTCGGCACCTAGTCTTCGGCGTGGTTCACGAGTGAAAGTTAGCGGTCATAGGTGTCTGCGGGTACAAGGCTTTGGACTGCAACTGAACACGTTGTCCGCTATCCGCTTCAAGCTCACCGCTTCCAGCTGCAGACGTCGGGACGTCACGAGGGGTGATTGGGCGAGAGCGCTTGCCTTTGCCGTAACCCGCGCCGGAAACGTCCCGACGTATTTGAAGCTCATAGCGGTGAGCGTTAGTTGCTGTCAGCGGACATCGTGTTCAGTTGCAGTTCAAGAAAAAGGGAGCCCAAGGGCTCCCCGATCCTGCACCGAGCTCTAAACGCTTATGCAGCGCTCTTCCCTCGAGGCGCACGCGTGACCTTCCCGGCGTGAATGCACCGCGTGCAGACTTTGACCTTCGTGATCTTCCCATCCACGACGATCCGTGCGACCTGAAGATTGGGCTTCCAGGTGCGGCGGGTCTTGTTGTTCGCGTGCGAGACGTTGTTGCCGTAGGCGACGCCCTTGTCGCAGACGTAGCAGCGGTTTCTCTTGATCTGCGCCATGTCCTATCCCTCCGCCATCAGCTCGATGCGCGCCATCTCGGCGCCGTCACCTTTGCGGTGGCCGGTCTTGAGGATCCGGGTGTAGCCGCCCTTCCTCGTAGCGAAGCGCGGACCGATCTCCTGGAACAGCTTGTCGGCGGTCGCGCGGTGTGGAACCTTGCGGCCGGCGAGGCGGCGGTTGTGGAGCGTGCCGGTCTTCGCCTTCGTGATCAGCTTTTCGATGAACGGACGGAGCTCCTTGGCCTTGGCCTCGGTGGTCTCGATCGCGCCCTTCTCGATCAGCGCCTTGGCCAGGCTCCGCATCAGAGCGAGCTTCTGCTCGCTCGTACGCCGGAGCTGACGGCCCTGTTTACGGTGACGCATGTCCTACGCTTCCTCTTCGTCGTCGGCGCCGACGGTGGCGACGTTACGGTTGGCAGGCGTGCCCTGATCCGTGATGCGGACGCCATCGGGAGTCTCCTCGTACTTCATGCCGAAGTTGAGGCTTTCCCGCTCTAGCAGATCTGCGATCTCGTTGAGCGACTTCTTGCCGAAGTTCTTGACCTGGAGAATCTGGCTTTCGGTCTGGCGGACCAGATCGCCCAGGGTGCGGATAGCGGAATTCTTGAGCGAGTTCACCGAGCGGACCGACAGCTCGAAATCCTCGATCGGCGTGCGCAGGAGCTCAGCCAGCCGGTGTGCATCGCCGCCCGGAACATCGGAGCCCGGCATCAGCGGAGCCGAAGCGTGCGAGCCGAATCCGGCGAAATACTGGAAGTGCGTCTGCGCCAGCGCGGCGGCGTAGCTTACCGCTTCTTCGGGGGTGACGGTGCCGTTGGTCTCGACGGTCAGAGTCAAACGATCGTAGTCTGTGCGCTGACCGACGCGGGTCTCGGCCACGGCGAAATTCGCGCGGCGGACCGGGTTGTAGATCGAATCGATGCGGACGACATCGACCGGCAGCGCCTTGTCGACGACGTGCTGATCGGCCTCGACGTATCCGCGGCCGCGGCCGACGTACAGCTCGACGTTGATGTCGCGGTCACCCTGGAGCGTGAACAGGTGCTGGGTGCGATCCACCACCGTCACTCCACCCTGACCTTCGATGTCGGCGGCGGTCACCGGACCGGCCGCGTTCTTCGAGATGCGGAGAATGGTGTTCTCCACGCCTTCGTCGAGGGTGAGCGTCAGCGTCTTGAGGTTACCGATGATCTGATGGACGTCTTCGACCACGCCCGGAATCGTCTGGTGCTCGTGCAGCACGCCGTCGATGCGAAAGCCCCAGACTGCAGACCCACGCAGCGAGGACAGCAACAGACGACGCATCGCGTTGCCGAGGGTGTGTCCGAAGCCGCGCTCGAGCGGCTGGAGGCGGAATTCTGCGACGTTGGGATTGTCTTCGCGCTTCGTCGCCTCGACAAGCTGCGGACGGACAAGTCCCCTTAGATCAATTGCGTTTGCCATTTTCGTTTCAGTTCCTTGAACGTGCCACCCCGCCCCTAACGCGCGGTGAGCCCGTAACGAGAGTTAGGGTCTCGCCCTACCTGGATGTATGAACGGCGCCTTGCATCAACTCCAACCGTCCGCAGTTCGCAGTAACTACTTCGAGTAAAGCTCGACCACCAGCTGTTCCTGCGCGGCGATCGGGATGTTCGACCTGGTCGGTCTCTCCAGCATTCTTCCGCTGAAGTTGTCGCGGTCCACGGCAATCCACGACAAGGGCGCGCCGCGCGAGGACTGATCCATCGCCGTCATGATGCTCACCTGCTCGCGAGACTTCATGCGCACGCGGATCTCCTGTCCCGGCTCGACCAGATAGCTCGGGATGTCGACCGACTTCTGATTCACTTCGACGTGGCGGTGGCGGATGAGAACGCGCGCGGCTTTGCGGCTGCCGGCGAACCCCATGCGGTACACGACGTTGTCGAGGCGGCTCTCCAGCGCGGCGAGAAGATTGTGTCCGGTGATGCCAGGGAGCGGTGCGACGCGCTCGAAGGTGTTCCGGAACTGTCTCTCACTCACGCCGTAGATGCGCTTGATCTTCTGCTTCTCGCGCAGCTGCTTCGAGTACTCCGACATCTTGCGACGGCGGGCGGTCGAAGAGCCGTGCTGGCCGGGCGGCGTCGGACGACGCTCGACCGGGCACTTCTCGGTGAAGCACTTGGTGGCCTTGAGGAACAGCTTCGTTCCCTCGCGGCGGCACATGCGGCAGCTTGGTCCCGTATAGCGCATGGCTTAGACTCTCCGGCGCTTGGGCGGTCGGCAGCCGTTGTGCGGAATCGGCGTCACGTCCTTGATCGACTTGACCTGTAGACCCGCGGCGACGAGCGCCTGGATCGCCGACTCGCGTCCCGAGCCCGGACCCTGCACGCGGACGTGCACGCGGCGAACGCCGAGCGTCACCGCTTCGCGTCCGGCCTGCTCGCCGGCGACGGTCGCGGCGAACGGCGTCGACTTCTTCGATCCCTTGAAGCCGGCCTTGCCCGACGATCCCCACGAGATGGTATTCCCGTGAGCGTCGGTGATGGTGATGGTCGTGTTGTTGAAAGTCGCAGAGACGTGGGCGATCCCTTCCGCCTCGATCACTCGTTTGGTCTTCTTTCCGATTGCCATGGTTACTTCGTTACCTGAGCCATTACTTCGTTACCTTCTTCTTGCCGGCGATAGCGCGGCGTGGACCCTTCTTGGTGCGGGCGTTGGTGTGCGTGCGCTGGCCGCGGACGGGAAGACCGCGGCGGTGACGGATGCCCCGGTAGCTGCCGATGTCCATGAGCCGCTTGATGTTCATCGCGACTTCGGTGCGAAGCGCGCCCTCGACGCGAACGTCCTTCTCGATCGCCTGACGGAGCTTGTTCGTGTCGGTGTCGGTGAGATCGCGAATCCGCTGCTCGGCGTTTACGCCGGTGGAAGCGAGGATGCGGCGGGCGGTCGCTCGACCGATGCCGAAGATGTAGGTAAGGCCGATCTCAACCTTCTTCTCACGAGGGAGATCGACGCCGGCAATGCGCGCCATGTTAGCCTTGCCTCTGTTTGTGCTTTGGATTGCGCTTGCAGATGATGCGAGTCACGCCCTGTCTCTTGATGACCTTGCAGTGCTCACAGATCGGCTTGACGCTGCTGCGAACTTTCACGTCCTGTTCCCCACCCCAAATGGCAACGGGCCGTAGCCCTAAAAAAAATCCGAGTTAGCCTTTGAAATTACACAGGGCGGGGGCCTGAAGCAAGACGCAAATGCCCCCAAAGTGTGGTGGGAATAGGGTTTAGATCGAAGCCATCGCCGCCCTGACCTCCGACCGAGGATTTGCGGCCTCAGTCACCATCCGGCCGAGGATGATGTAGTCGGCCCCGGCTTTGGCAGCTTCCGCGGGGGTGGCGGCGCGCTTCTGATCGTCGGTTTTCGCCCCGGAGGCGCGAATCCCCGGGAACAGGAGGCTCAGCTTCTCCCCGTACTTGG
Organism: Gemmatimonadaceae bacterium; assembly: GCA_046714195.1. Taxonomy (GTDB): domain Bacteria; phylum Gemmatimonadota; class Gemmatimonadetes; order Gemmatimonadales; family Gemmatimonadaceae; genus UBA4720. The sequence goes on along the minus strand of JBKKAY010000243.1, from coordinate 4,470 downwards.
CGCGGATTTTCTTCCCCTCGTGGGCGCTGGATACGACGCCGTGGGCACCCGCCGCGGCGCAGTCCCCCGCCAGCCGGAGGACCTCTCCATCCATCTCGAGCGGCTTCCTCGCCGACCCCGCGCGCAGGGACGCTGCGTCGACCGAGGTAAGGATCGTAACCCCGAGAACTCCGCATTTACTCTGATCCCCCGCGCCTTCCACGGCAGCCTCGATCATGGCCTTCCCGCCCGAAGCGTGAACGGTGATCAGCCTGGCGCCCATCGCGGCCGCACCGCGCGCGGCCCCGCGGACGGTGTTTGGGATGTCGTGGAACTTGAGGTCGAGGAAGACGTCGTGACCCAGCGCTCGCAACGTCTGCACGATCTGTGGCCCGGCGGCGGTGAAGAGCTCGCTCCCCACCTTGTAGAATCTGCAGGCGTCGCCGATCTGCTCCACCATGCGGAGCGCCGATTGCGCGTCGGCGAAATCGAGCGCCACGATCGGAATCGGCGGTGGGCGGTGGGCAGCTGCCTTTGCAACGGTGGTCTTGGGTGTCATGTCAGGTCTTCCATGAAAGTGAGCCCTTGATCTCATCGATGGATCGCACCGCGTGCCGGTCGCACCACTCGGCGAGATCGGCCACCAGCCTCGCGGGCAGCTTCGGCTTCTGCATCGCCGCGGTGCCTATCGCCACCAGCGACGCGCCCGCCATAAGGTACTGCACGATGTCGGTGGCGCTGCTGATGCCGCCGACTCCGATGATCGGAAGCCTCACAGCCTGTCCAACCTTGTAGGTCGCAAGCACTCCGACCGGCAGGAGCCCGGCGCCGCTCACCCCGCCGCTGCCGAAGCCGAGCACCGGACGCCGCGCCTCGACATCGATCACCAGTCCGGGCATGGTATTCACCACGGAGATTCCGTCGGCCCCGGCATCGGCCGCCGTCTTCGCCGCGGCGGCAAGGTCCGGCAACGCTGGGGAAAGCTTGACGAACAACGGCTTTCGGGTGGCGGACCGCGACCGGCTTACCACGTCGGCCAGAGTGCGCGGATCAGCGCCGAATTCCATCCCCCCGGCTTTCACGTTAGGACAGCTGACGTTGAGCTCGTAACCCGAGACAGCGCTGGATCCGTCGAGCCGCGAGATCACCGTCGCGAAATCCTCGGCGCTGTTGCCGACCACGTTCACCAGGACCTTCGCCCGTCGGACGTTCTGCTCGAGCCACGGCAGGTGCTTCGACCGGACCTCGTCAGCTCCGGGGTTCGCCAGGCCGACCGCATTGATCATCCCGCCCTCGAACTCCGCGACCCGCGGAGAGGGCGCGCCATCCCGTCGCTCTACGCTCACTGCCTTGGTGACGAGTCCGCCAAGCGACTCGAGGTCGATGACGCCCGCGAGCTCACGCCCGTAGGCGGCGGTGCCGGCAGCAAGGAGCAATGGATTCTGAAAATCGATTCCCGCGGCTGAGACAGCGAGGGAAGCCGGCGGCACCTCTAGCGGGCGCCCCCGACTCGGGACTCGTACCGCGCGAGATAGGCGATCACCGACTCGGCGATTCGCCGGGCCAGGAGTGTCTGATTGCGGTCTTCGCTGAGGAACGTCGCTTCAGACCGGTTGGTACCGAAACCGAGCTCAATGAGAACGGCTGGCATGTATGATCCGCGGAGCACAGAGAAATTTGCCTGATTTACGCCGCGGTTGGGACCGGGATGGACGTCTATGAGCCCGAGCTGGATGATGCGCGCCAGATCGCTGGATTCGCGCAGGTGCTCGTTCTGCGCCATGTCGGTGATGATGAAGCTGAGCGGATCACCTTTGGGCGCGTCGGCTCCGGTCTCGAATTTCACCGATTCGTTTTCCATCTCCTGCACGCGCAGAGCATCGGCGGTCTTGGCTTCTGCCAGGAAATACGTCTCGAAACCGCGCTCCTGGGCTCCCGCGGCATTCCGTCTAGCCGGTGCATTGACGTGGAGCGAGATGAACAGGTCGCCGCGCCTGCTGTTGGCGATGTGGCCCCGGTCGGACAGAGCGATCAGCGTGTCGCTGGTGCGGGTCATCACCACATCGAGACCGTTGCGCCGCAGCGCGGCCGCCAGCTTCTTGGCCACCGCGAGAACGACGTCTTTTTCCACGAACCACGGCGAGCCGCCGATCGGCCCCGACATCCCGGGGTCGCGCCCGCCGTGGCCGGCGTCGATCACCACCACTCTCCGTGCGCGGGGCGGCGGTGCCGTTGGGCGCGCGGGTGTGCGCCCCACAGCCGGAGCTGGCGCGGGATCGCGCTTCACCACGGTCGTGAACGTTCTCAGCTCTCTGGCGCCGCGGTCATAGAAGTATCCGCCAAAGCGCGGCATGATCTCGCTTACGAGCTGGAGCGGGAGATAGAGCTGCCCGCCGCGAAGCTGTGGCGCGCGGAGCAGCGGTATCATCAGCGAGTCGACACGGGCAAAGGGCACTCCGTCCACGAGCTCGACGCGCGCTCTCGGCAGCACCAGCGTGAAACGGTGGCCACCACCACCGGCGTTCACCAGCGCGCTCTTCGTGGCGGTCATCAACGCATCGGCCCTGACCGCCGATTCCCCCCCCCCGGGGCTCACCGTCACCGGAACCGACACCTGGGTCGAGCCATCGCGCACGATCAGGGGTTGCTGGACGGCGGCGACCTGGAGCAACAGCAGCGACAGGATCATCGCGTTCGTACTGCCCGCTGCATGTCGCGCTCGTCGTCGCGCCGCTTCTCGTCGGCGCGCTTGTCGTAGAGCTTCTTTCCCTTGCCGAGGGCGAGGGCGACTTTCGCCATCCCCTTCTTGAAGTAAAGCTCGAGCGGGATCAGCGTGAGTCCCTGGCGCTCCACGGCTCCGATCATCTTCCGGATCTCCTTACGGTGAAGCAGGAGCTTGCGCGTGCGGGTCGGCTCGTGATTGAAATGGCTTGCTTTCTCGTAAGGAGAGATGTGGAGATTCAGCAGAAAGACCTCGCCATCCTTAACGATCGCATAGGAATCGGTGATGTTGGCTTTTCCATCGCGAAGGGATTTGACCTCGCTGCCGGTGAGAACGAGGCCGGCTTCCCAGGTGTCGAGGATATGGTAGTCGTGCCTGGCGCGTTTGTTCCGCGCGATCGACTCCCGCTTTTCTTTCTCGACTGGCTCGGCCATTTGACTTCGTTCTCAAGTTAGACGCAACAACAATTCCGAGAAAGGTACGCGAGTAGTCGCGTTGACTTCGCTCCCGGCGGTTTCTATCTTCGAAGAGTAGACGCCGGAGTGGTGGAACTGGTAGACGCGCTGGCTTCAGGAGCCAGTGGGTGCAAGCCCGTGGGGGTTCGAGTCCCCCCTTCGGCACTTTTTGATCGTTGTGGCAGCCTCAGCATTTGAACTGCAAAGAGAAAACCCACGCTGACCGCTGACCGCTGACCGCTATTCGCTGCCCGCGAGGCGTGTAGTAAGAGCGGGCGGCGGAAAGCGGGCCGCGGTTAGCGGGTAGCATGGCTTTTCTCACTTGTATTAAAAACAAAACGGCGCGTCTTTCGACGCGCCGTTTTCGCATCCAGAACCTTCAGACGGTTTCCAGAATCGGAAGCCCGGGCTTGGTTCGAACCGGATCCGTCAACGGTAATCCGACTCTCACCCGCACGGTCGGCTCGTCGTGAAGCAGATCCGCGAGTGTCACCGCCTGAAGCACATCGTCGATTTTTCGCTGGAGCATCACCCAGACCGGCCTGATGCTACAGTTGTGAGACGCTGAGCACCGCTCTTCCTCGACCGGATGGCTCACGCAGTGGAGATCGAAGGTCTCGAGCTCGGAAGCGTGGATCACGTCGCGAATCGAAACCTGGCTCGCAGGCTTCGCCAGGACGTAGCCGCCGCGCGCGCCGCGGGTGCTGGCAATCACTCCCGCCCGTCGGAGGCGCAACAGAATCTGCTCCACGTAATCCGCCGGCAGCCTCTCCTGCCTGGCGATCTCCCGGCCGTTCACGGGCCCGAGCTCGCTCCGCTTGGCCAGGTGCAGCGCGCAAATCACTCCGTACTCAGCCCAGGTCGTTATTCGCATGGAATCAGGATAGAGATTGTTGGAGGATCGGACAAGGGCCAGGAGGAGGGCAACTGCAACGGAAGACTACCTGCCAGGGGCGATGGGCCCCAATGCCGAGTGCTGCGGGCTGGGCCTGATTCTGCGTCGGGGTTAGCTCGAAGCCCCCAGCCTTGGGGCCGACAGCCCCTGGCAGGTAGTCTTCAGTTGCAGTTCCTACCCCGCGGACACCCCACCGTGCGACCCCCCCGGCACCCCGATCTCCGTCATCTTCCGCAAATCGAGAACTTCGTCGATCTCCGCGTCGGGAAGAACCTTTTCTCGTTTGACGAGGTCCCTGATCAGCACGTTCTCCTTCACCGACTGCTTGCTGATCTCGGCCGCGCGCGCGTAGCCGATCTGCGGCGCCAGCGCCGTCGCGAGCGCCGCCGATCTCTCCAGCCAGTACTCGCACTGTTCCT
>JBKKAY010000242.1:0-52539 GCA_046714195.1 Gemmatimonadaceae bacterium | reverse complement strand
AATCAGGCGGCGGTCGGCTTCATCGTCCGCCAGGCGCAGCGGGCGAAGGCGGCGCGAGTCTACCCGATTGGAGCGATCTCGGTCGGACAGGAAGGCAAGGTGCTGGCCGAATTCGGGGAGATGGTCGGGGCAGGGGCGGTGGCGGTGAGCGACGATGGAAAGCCTGTCGCCAGCGCACAGCTGATGAGGACCGCGCTCGAGTACGCGCGCACGTTCCGGATTCCGGTCATCGACCACTGTGAAGAGCCGACGCTGGCGGCGAACGGGACGATGAACGAGGGAATCGTCAGCGCCCAGCTCGGTCTCAAGGGGATTCCCAGGGAGGCGGAGGAAATCATGGTGATTCGTGACATCCTCCTTGCCCGCCTCACCGGCGGTCACGTGCACCTCGCGCACATGAGCACCAGGGGATCCGTGGAGCTGATACGCTGGGGAAAGGACCGCGGCATCAACGTCACCGCGGAAGTCTGCCCGCACCATTTGTCGCTGACCGAGGAGAGCGTCCGCGGTTACGACACGAACGCCAAGATGAACCCACCGCTACGAACGGCGGCGGACGTCGAAGCGCTGAGGGAGGCGGTGAAAGACGGCACCATCGATCTGATCGCGACCGATCACGCCCCGCACCATTACGACGAGAAGGAACGGGAGTTCGCCGACGCTCCCAACGGCATCGTCGGGCTCGAGACGGCGCTGGCGGTGGTGGTGACGAACCTGGTGGAAAAAGGCGGGCTTACCTTCTCCGACCTCGTGGAACGGATGGCCTGCGCCCCTGCTCGTTTATTCAATCTTCCTGGTGGCTCCCTGGCGAAAGGCGGTATCGCCGACGTGACGGTCTTCGATTCATCCGCCAAATGGTCGGTTGACCCCTCTACTTTTCTCTCCAAGGGAAGGAACACTCCCTACGCCGGAATGCCCCTCATTGGCCGGGCAGCTTGTACTATTGTGGACGGTATGATCGTCTATCGGGCGGAAGTTCCCGGCACAGGACGGGAGAGCTAGAGTCAAGCCAGGGGATCAGGGGATCATTGAAGAATGAGTGAGAAGGAGCCGGTCTCACTGGAGGCCCTCAACGGCCTCCTCAAGGAGCGCCAGAGATACGAGGAGTGGCTCGCCGCGCTTGAAGCAAAGCGGGCGAACACCTCCGATTCCGTATATCAACGCGTCCAGGGCGATTACCAGACGCGCCTTCGGGATGTCTCGGCGAAACTGGCCGAGCGTGCGGGCGAGCTCAAGGCCAGCATCGACACCCTGAGAGCAAAGCTGGACGAGATCTTGCGCCAGGAAACGCAGCAGCGCGATGCAAGGCAGGAGGCGGAGCTCCGCGCGGCGGTGGGCGAATACACCGCGAAGCAGTGGAAAGAAATCGGTGGTGCCTGGGACAACGAGCTCTCGCGTCTCACCAAAGACAAAGGCGCGCTCGATGCCCAGCTCAAGGACCTGGTCAGGGTCTTCACCCTCACGGTGAAGGAGAGCCCGGCCGAGTCGAGAGTGACGGCTCAGGCAGCGGTCGGCGATTCCGTTCCGGAAGCTTCGCGCACACCCATCTCGCCGGTGGTTCCGCGGCCGGCGGTTCCGGAGCCCCCAACTCTCAATCCACCAGCGCGAGTCGAGCAGCCGGTCGCATCGTCGTCCCCCGGCAGCGCGCCGGCCAGCGCGAACAGGCCCAGGTCGCCGTTCGACCAGTTTCCCGTGTTAAGGCCGCAAGGGGGGGGCAGCTCCGGCGGCAGCACCTCGCCTTCGCCCGGTCCTTCCGCGGCCATTGCGACTCCGCCCAGCGTTCCGCAGACCGGACGACCCAACGACCCGCGCTCGGAGCAGCACAAGACGCTCAAGTGCCCGGAGTGCGGTGCCGCGAATTATCCCACCGAGTGGTACTGCGAGAGATGTGGTGGAGAGCTGGCGACGATGTAGGGATTACTGCAACTGAAGACTACCGGCCGGGGCGGTCAGCTTGACGGCTGGTGGCTGCGGGCTTTGACAACAAAAACGGGCGCCCTTGGGCGCCCGTTCGCATTTGCAGACTCTGCCGCTACTTCGCTGCTTTCGCCAGTCTGCTCTTATGGCGGGCGGCGGCGTTCTTGTGGATCAGTCCCTTGCGCGATGCACGATCGAGAAGCTTGACCGCGGCCAGCTTCTCGTCGGCGGAGCCGGCACCCGATGCTCTCTTGAGCGCGGTGCGGAGGGCGGAACGCTGGGCGCGGTTACGAATGGACGCGGCGCGCGACTTCCGCATGTTCTTTTTCGCTGACGCAATATTAGGCACTTACTATCTCCGAATTGGCAAAGTTTTCCCTAGCCTCGAAAGATAATTCCAACGGCCGCCTAACTCAACCCGCGGCAAGAACTTCGGGGTCGGCCTTCGGCCAGCGCAGCTTGAGCGATTGGAGCGTGTCGGCCACGGTGCGCGCGATGAGGTAGTTGCGAAGCTTCTTGTCATCCGCCGGCACGACGTACCAGCGCGCCCAGCGAGTGCTGCACCGACGGATCGCGTCGCGATAGGCGGTCGTGTACGCGTCCCACTTTTTGCGCTCGGCGAAATCCCGTGGATTGAACTTCCAGTTCTTTTCCGGATCGGCGAGACGCTTGTCGAGTCGCTCCTTCTGCTCGGTGCGGGAAATGTGCAGGAAAAACTTGAGGATCCGCACGCCATTAACATGGAGGCTCTTCTCGAAGTCGTTGATCTGTGCGTAGCGCGCTTCCCAGACCGCCCTGGGCACGGTCGCGTACACGCGGGGGACGATGACGTCCTCGTAATGCGAGCGGTTGAAGATCCCGATCATTCCGCGCGCGGGTACGCGATGATGGACGCGCCAGAGAAAGTCATGGAGCTTCTCCTCCTCGGAGGGAACCTTGAAGCTCGCGACCTGGACCCCCTGAGGATTCACGCCGGTGAACACCTTACGGATGGTTCCGTCCTTACCGGAGGCGTCGCGACCCTGGAGGACGATGAGCAGCGCGAACCGGCTGTCGGCGTAGAACTGCCGCTGGATCTCGGCTATGCGCTCCACCTGGTCGGCGGTCTGCTTCTTCAGCTTTTCGTCGTCGCCAGCGCCGGCAACTTTGGCCGCCTTGTCGAGCAACCGCGGCGCGGACCGCGGAGCAACCGGCTTTAGTCTCATCGGCCCGAATCTAAGACATTCGTGAAAGCCTGCCGACCGATTGCGTGAAATGCTAACTTCATTGCGGGTCGATCAATCCCCAATCCGGAAACATTGGACACATTCCAGAACTTCATCCTCATCGCGCCGGTCCTGTTATTCTCCATGGTTGCGCACGAGTACGCGCACGGATATGCGGCCCTGCGTCAGGGCGACTCGACGGCGTATTCGCTTGGCCGGCTGACCTGGAATCCACTGCCCCACATCGATCTCTTCATGACCATTCTTCTCCCGCTGATGACCTACCTCACGGCGGGGGTAGCATTCGGGGGCGCCAAGCCGGTTCCTGTCGTGCCCAGGAATTACAGGAACTACAAGCGCGGCGACATCATCGTCTCCCTGGCGGGAGTGGCGACCAACCTGGTGATCGCGATCATCTGTGTTCCACTGATCGTCCTGGTTGGATTGGTGGGAAGCTCGATCCCGGTGCTGACGGACACCATGGCGTTGCTGCAGCGCATGCTCGTCTATGGAATACTGATCAATCTCGCGCTGATGGCCTTCAACCTGATCCCGATTCCGCCCCTCGACGGATCCCACGTGTTCAAGTACATCCTGCCGCCGGCGTGGGCTCTGAACTACCAGCGGCTCGGCGCACAGGGATTGCTGATACTCTTCCTGCTCATCGCCTTCGGCCGGCCCCTGCTTAATTTCTGGTTCCAGCCAGTGTTCTTCCTGTACCAGCTCGCCACACGCGCCGTCTCTCCCTATATCCTGGCCAGCCAATGGACGACGTGAGCCTGATTGCGTCCCAGCAGACCGCTTCGGAGGTTTTCCTCGTCGACCTCGCCGAGTTCTCAGGGCCGCTGGATCTACTGCTCTCGCTCATCCGCGATGAGCAGATCGACATCTACGACATCCCGATCGCCCGCATCGCCGAGCAGTTTCTTGCCCGCATCTCGACCCTTAAGCTCGACGAGGCAGCGGACTATCTCGAGATGGCCGCGCGTCTCGTGCGAATAAAGGCCCAGCTGCTGCTTCCCCGGCGTGAAGGCGAGGATGTGTGGGAAGATCCGCGCGCCGAGCTGGTGCGGCGGCTGCTCGAGTACCAGCAGGTTCGCGAGGTCGTCGATGTTCTGGAGCGCCGCGCCGAGGACCGCCGCAGCCGCTTCTCCCGGGCCTATGCGCAACAGCCCGAGCTCGTGCCGGTCAGCGGCCCCCTCAGAATCTCGCTTCCCGAATTGCTCGGCGCCGTCGACCGCGTGCTGCGACTCGCCAAGAAGCCGCACGTGCACGACATAGTGCCGCGCGCGCTCGACGTGGACGGCGCCATGGGCATCGTGCGCGCGCTGCTCGCCATTCGCGCCCATGCCCATTGGAAGGACGTGGTGCCGCGAAACGCTGAGCCATGGGAAGTTCTGTCGGTGCTGCTGGCACTGCTCGAGCTCGCCAAGCGCGGCGAGCTCCGCCTGACTCAGACACGCGCCTTCGCCGCATTCGAAATCACTCGTGACCCCGCTAGCGAAGCTGCTTGAGGCCGCGCTCTTCGCGAGCGCGGTGCCGGTGCCGGTCGCCGAGCTCGAGTCGATGGCCTCGCACTCGGGCGATGGGGACGTCACGCTCGAGTCCGCCCTCGCCGAGCTGCGCGATCACTACAACAGCGACGGACACGCGGTGGAGCTGGTCGAAGTCGCGGGTGGCTGGCAGATCCTGACGCGACCGGAGTACACCGAAGCGATCGAGCGCGCTCAGCTCGCTCGGAGACCGCAGCGGCTCTCGGCAGCCGCGCTGGAGACACTTGCGATAATTGCATACCGCCAGCCGATCGAGAGGGGCGAGATAGAGGAGATCCGCGGTGTGGGCGCTGGAGCGATTCTCAAGTCGCTGCACGAGCGTGGCCTGATCGACATCGTCGGGCGCGGCGAGGGACTCGGTCGTCCGCTGCTCTATGGCACCACTTCGGCTTTTCTGGACCAATTCGCTCTCCGACACCTCGAAGAGCTTCCTCGCGCCGACGAGCTCGCAATCGCTTTGCGTGCGGCGCGCCCGGCGCCAGACGCCACCGGGGCCAGGAAGGAGAACGGCGACGCGCCGCCTCGGGCAGACTGATGCCCGAAACCATGCGCATCCAGCGCGCCCTCGCGCGCGCTGGGATCGCCTCGCGCCGTGCCGCCGAGGAGCTCGTCGCGGCGGGCCGCGTTCAGATAAATGGAAAAGTCGCGGAGACAGGGCAGAGTGTCGACCCTCTGCATGACCGGATCACCGTAGACGGGAAACCCGTCGGCGCGCCGGCACCGCTCCGCTGGATCGTGCTCAACAAACCGAGCGGTGTGCTTACCACGCGGACGGATCCGGGAGGACGTCGGACTGTCTTCGACATCGTGCCTCCGTCGCCAGGCCTGACCTATGTGGGACGCCTCGACTACATGACTGAAGGCGTCCTCCTCCTCACCACCGACGGAGACGCGGCGCACAAATTGACTCATCCCTCGAGCGAAATCGACCGGACCTACGTTGCGACCGTGCGGGGAGATGGCGGGGACGCGGCACGGGTGGCGAAGGGCGGGGTAGAGCTCGAGGACGGAATGGTGATGCCCCGCGATGTGTCAGCGGTGAAGGTTGCGAGAGGGCTGTGGCGGCTCGAGCTGACGATCGCTGAGGGCCGGACCAGAGAAGTGAGGCGGCTTTGCGAGGCGCTGGGGCTGGCGGTCGAGCAGCTTGTGCGTACGAGATTCGGCCCGGTCAAGCTCGGGTCGCTCGAGTCCGGGCAGACGCGGCCGCTGACGGTGAAGGAAAGGGAAATCATCAACGCCCTCGGCAAGGGGGGCGGCGAGAACAAATCCAGGAACTCTACGAGAGGATCAAGACGTGAACGCACAGGGCGCAACAGCCGCTGACGCTGAGATGGTGCAGGAAGTGGTGCGCCAGGTTGGTCGGCGCATCGTCGGTCAGGAATACATGGTCGAGCGACTGCTCATCAGCCTGCTTACCGGCGGACACGTGCTGCTCGAGGGAGTTCCAGGGCTGGCCAAGACCCTGACGGTGCGCACCCTCGCCGAGACGATCAACACTTCGTTCAGCCGCATCCAGTTCACTCCCGACCTTCTCCCTGCCGACGTCGTCGGAACCCAGATCTACGACCAGTCGAATGGAAAGTTCTCGGTGAAGAAGGGCCCGATCTTCGCCAATGTCATTCTCGCCGACGAGATCAACCGCGCACCGGCGAAAGTGCAGGCCGCGCTGCTCGAGGCGATGCAGGAGAAACAGGTCACCATCGGCGGTACGACGCACATTCTCGAGGAGCCTTTCCTCGTGCTGGCGACCCAGAATCCGATCGAGCAGGAGGGAACGTATCCGCTGCCCGAAGCCCAGGTCGACCGCTTCATGCTGAAGCTGCACATCGGCTATCCGTCGCGGGACGAGGAGAAAGAGATTCTGCGCCGGATGGCCGGCAACGAGCCGATTCCGGTTGAGCGCGTTGCGACGCCTGCCGCGATCCTCAACACCAGGCGCCACATCGCCGAGATGTACATGGACGATCGGGTGGTCGACTACATCGTCGAGATCGTCCACTCGACGCGCAATCCCGAGGAGGCCGGACTCGCGGAGCTCAAGCCGTTGATCGAGTTCGGCGCCAGCCCGCGGGCCACGCTCTCGCTCGCGCAGGCGTCGCGCGCGCACGCTTTTCTCCGCGGCCGCGCCTTCGTCACTCCGGACGATGTCAAAGCGATCGCGCCCGACGTACTTCGTCATCGCGTGCTCCGGACCTACGAGGCTGAGGCCGAAGAGGTGACGAGTGACGAGATCGTCGCGCGGATTCTGGCGGCGATTCCGGCGCCGTGATCGGCAAATGGCGGCTCTCCCCGGAGCGCAACAAGCCGGCGCCAACACACACACCCCAAAAGCCCAAGGGAGTGCCGCCGGAAATCCTTCGCCAGGTGAAGCTCATCGAGCTACGCACCCGCGGCCTCGTCAACTCGGTGTTCACCGGCGAGTACCGGTCGGTGTTCAAGGGTCAGGGGATGGAGTTCTCCGAGGTGCGCGAGTACCAGCCCGGGGACGAGGTGCGCTCGATCGACTGGAACGTCACCGCGCGCATGGGCCGCCCATTCGTCAAGCGCTACATCGAAGAGCGTGAGCTCACCGTCATGTTGGTGGTCGACCTGTCGGGGTCGGAGCGCTTCGGCACCGTGCGCCGGTTCAAGAGCGAGCTGGCGAGCGAGCTGGCCGCGGTGCTGGCGATGTCGGCGATCCGCAACAACGACAAGGTTGGGGTGCTCCTCTTCACGGATCGCATCGAGCACGTCATTCCTCCGAGGAAGGGGAGACGCCACGTGCTCCGCATCATTCGCGATCTGCTGGCGTTCGAGCCGGTGGGGCGGGGCACCGATCTCGCGGCGGCGATCGACTACACGGCGCGAATGCTTGGGGAGCACGCAATCGTGTTCATAGTGTCGGACTTCCTCGACGCCGACATCGACCATCCGCTCAAGCTGATGGCTCAGCGACACGACGTCGTCGCGGTCACGGTCGAAGACCCCAGTGAGCGCGACCTCCCCGACATCGGCATCGCCCGCCTGATAGATCCCGAGACGGGTGCCACCTTCGAGGTGGATACCAGTAATCCCGGCGTGCGCGGCTCGTACGCGACACGGGTGAGCGCCGAGCGCGAAGCGCGGAAGCATCTCCTGCGGCGCCTGGCCATCGATGAGGTACAGGTAAGGACGGAGGCAGGCGTCGTCGAGCCGCTGCTGCGTTTCTTCCGCTCCCGCGAAACCCGGGCGCGCCGCCGGTGATCGGAATTTCGCAAGCGCTCCTGCTGTTGCAGGCTGTCCTGCCGCAGGGTGGGGGTGGGCAAGCCGATCTTCGGGTGAAGATGGGCTTCACGGTCACGCCCGACACCGTGCTCGTCGGGCAGCCGTTTAACCTGCTGGTGAAGGTTCACGCACCGGCTGGTGTGAGATTCGAGTTTCCGGATCGTCCGGACACGACGACGGAGAACGGCGTCCGGCCAATGGAGCTTCGCGGCGAGAAGGCGGTGTCCATGCTCGGAGACACGGCGGTCGCACTGTACCGGCTGGTCGCGTGGGACGTTGGGACTCAGCCGCTTCGCATGGCCGAAGTCAGGGTCACCTTCGGCGGACTGGAGCGGCGCGCGCCTCTCGCCGCGGCGTCGGTGTTCGTGCAGTCGGTGCTGCCGCCCCAGGAAGCAGCCCGCCTACCCAAGCCGGCGCGCCCTCTCATCGTGCTGCCGGTCTTCAACTGGTGGCCATGGATCGCGTTGGCGATCGCGGTGATCCTTAGCAGTCTGCTCGCGTGGGCTTGGTGGCGCTATCGCAATCGCCCGATCGCTCTCATCGATCCTTACGTCCGCGCCCAGCGGGAGTTCGCGCGCATCGAAGCGCGCGATCTCGTCGAGGACGGAGCACCGGACGACTATCTGACCGGGATGGTCGACGTGACGCGGGAATATCTCGCCGCTCGCGTTCCGGGAGTGCGTCGATCGGATACGACGTCGGAGCTGTTGCGCACCATGCAGCCTCAGGGGCCGGTAGAGGGACAGCTCCCAGAGCTGCTGGAGACAGGCGACCTGGTCAAATTCGCACAGGCGGAAGCTCCGCGCGACGCGGCACTCCAGGCGGGCAAGACCGCGCGTGAGATCGTCGATCACGTGGAAGCGAGGATCAACCCCGAGTCCGAGCCAGCCAGGCGTGCGGCGGAAGCGAGAGGACGCGCGGCATGAGCGTCTTCGGCCTCTTCGACTTCTACACGCCGGAAGCGCTTTTCTTGGCTCTGCTTCTGCCGGTCTGGTGGATCTGGCGGAGACACCGGCGCAAGGACGCCATCGTGTTCTCGCGCACCGCCGTACTCGCCGCGGGTCCGAGGGCGGGGAGCTGGATTCCCCGGGTGATTTTTCTGCTGAGAAATCTCGCGCTGGTAATGCTGGTGCTGGCTCTCGCCCGCCCGCGCGCCGGCGCGCGCACCGAGACCCGCACCAGCGAAGGCATCAACATCGTGCTCGCCATCGATCTGTCGAGCTCGATGCTGGCGCTCGACTTTCGCCCCAACAACCGATTGGAAGTCGCCAAGCAAAAGGTGCGGGAGTTCGTCGCACGCCGGACTTCCGATCGGATCGGGGTGGTCGCGTTCGCCGGCGAGGCGCTCACCCAGGTTCCGCTCACCACCGACTATCCGGTGGTGATGCAGGCAGTGGCCAACCTCCAGGCGGGCCAGCTCGAGGACGGCACGGCAATCGGTACCGCCATCGCCACTTCCGCGGTCCGGCTCCGCGATGCGCCCGGCCCTTCGCGCGTGATGATCGTGCTGACCGATGGCGTCAACAATAGGGGCGCGGTCGAGCCGCTCGTCGCGGCAAAGGCAGCGGCGGCATACGGCATCAAGATCTACGGCGTCGGCGTAGGAAGCGTCGGGATGGCGCCAGTTCCGGTCGGCCGCAACGCGGCGGGTGGGCTACGATACGAGTACCAGCCCGTTCGCATTGACGACGCGCTGCTCACCAACATCGCGCGGATGACCGGGGGCAGGTACTTCCGCGCGCGCGATGCCGCTGCGCTCAGCAATATCTACGCGCAGATCGACCGCCTCGAGCGGACTCCGGTTCGATCCACCACCACCGTGAACTACAGTGAGCTCTTTCGCTGGCCACTGCTGCTGGGACTTCTGGCGTTGATCGCGGAAGCCGCACTGATCGCGTGGAGGTCGCCGCTCCCGTGAGCTATCTCCAGTTCATCCAGTGGCCCCTTGCCCTTCCGCTCGCGATCGTGCTGCCGCTGTTGACGGCGTGGCTCGTCAGGCTTGGTCTGCGTGCGCGCGCCGAACGCCTGGCGCGGCTCGGCACTCCTTCGATGGTTGCCCGGCTGGCGCCGAATCTCATGTCTCATCGCACATGGACGCGCGTCCTCCGCGCGTCACTCGCCACGCTGCTGCTTGCCATCGCATTCGCTGGCCCCCGCTGGGGAGTCGAGCAGACTGTCGTGAAGCAGGAAGGCGTCGATGTAGTGCTCGCGCTCGATGCTTCGACTTCAATGCTCGCCGCGGACGAGAGACCGAGTCGTCTCGCCGCGATGAAGCAGGAGATCAATCGCCTTCGCGACCTCTCGCCCGGCGATCGCTTCGGGCTTCTCGCCTTCGCGGGAAGGAGCTACATCCTGACTCCGCTGACGATCGACAACAGCGCGCTCGATCTCTTTCTCAACAATCTCGATCCCAGCATCGTCGGGCAGGGAGGGAGCTCGCTCGGGAGCGCGCTGCGACAGGCGACCAACCTTCTGTCTCTCGGAAAGGGAGACACCGATCGGGCGATCATCCTGATGAGCGACGGCGAAGGATTCGAGAATGCCGAGGAAGTCCTGGCCGAAGCGAGGCGCGCGAAGGAGCGCGGTCTGACCGTCGTAGCCGTCGGATTCGGCACCACCCAGGGCTCCACGATTCCAGTCGTCGAGAATCGCGTAGTGACGCAGAAGCGGGATGAGAACGGCGCGGTCGTCGTCACGCGATACCAGCCGGACCTGCTCCGCAACATAGCGCAGGAAGCGGACGGCGTCTTCATCGACGCAGGGGATCCCGACAGGGCCGGCAAGATTCGCTTGGCGCTCAACGACCTCCGCGCGAACCCGCGCTCGCTGGTCACCGGTGAGAATCTCGCCGCCCAGTTCCAGTGGTTCATCCTGGGCGCGCTGGTGCTGCTCGCCCTCGACACGTTTTCGCAGACTCGCCGTCGCCGAAGAAGGGCGGTGGCTGCCGCGGCGACGACGGCGACGATGCTGCTGGTCATGGCGGGGTGCGGAGGTCCGAAACGCGACAAGGCCGCCATCGCCCAATACAACGCCGGGACGAGCCTGCTCCTCCGCGACTCCCTTGCCGAAGCGATTCCGCCCCTTACCCGCGCGTCGGATTCGAACGATCCCAAGGTGCGCCATCACGCGCGGTTCAACCTTGGACTCGACTACCTCAAGCAGGGATTGAAGTCTGCGGATTCCGCCGATTCCGCCGATTCCGCCGATTCCGCCCGAGCGCCGCTCGACAGTGCGCTCTATCGGTACAAGCAGATACTGGAAGTGGCCGTGGCGGATTCCGACGCCCGTTGGAACTACGAGCTGGCGTTGCGTAGGAAGCAGAGCGGCGGCGGCGGCGGAGGGGGAGGAGGCGGTGGAGGTGGCGGGGGCGGACAGAGCCGCGATCCCGCGCCATCGCCCGCGCAAAGCCGGAATCAGGCTCCCGCGCCAAGACCGGTTCCGGGGATGACGCCCCAGCAGGCTGAAGCGATTCTCAACGCCGCCGAGGATCGTGAGACCGACGTTCAGGGGGAGCGCCAGAAGAAGAACGTTCCCTCGCCGCCGCGCGGAAAAGACTGGTAGCTTGGGAACGGGTATGCCCTTGATCGAGATTCTCCCCAGCGCCGTCGCCGACCAGATCGCGGCCGGCGAAGTCGTCGAACGACCGTCCTCCGTGGTAAAGGAGCTGGTCGAGAATTCGATCGATGCGGGGGCAACCGTCATTGAAGTGGCGATCGAGGACGGGGGGCGAAAGCTGATTCGCGTGAGCGACGACGGCTCAGGAATGAGCGCTGAAGATGTTCCGCTCGCCCTCGCCCGCCACGGGACCTCGAAGATCAGGAAAGCCGCGGACCTCGTCGGCGTCGAAACGTTCGGGTTTCGGGGAGAGGCGCTTCCCGCGATTGCATCGGTGTCCCAGTTCCAGATCGAGACGTCCACCGGTGACGGCGAAGGGACTTCCACGCGCGTGTCCGGTGGCGCCGTTTCACCATCACAGCCTGTCGCCCGCCGGCGCGGGACGACGGTGTCGGTGTCGAACCTGTTCTTCAACATCCCGGCGCGACTCAAATTTCTGCGCAGCGCCAGGTCGGAGTGGCGAGGCGCAATCGAATCTCTTACCGCGCTGGCACTCACCCGGCCTGGTGTGCGGATCAACGTAACGCACGACGGCAAGAATGCTCTCACGCTTCCACCCGTCTCGAGCGTGCGCTCCCGCCTGGGCGCCATCTGGGGCGGCCGGTACGCCGAGGACCTGCTCGATGTCGAGGACGTCGCGGGAGCCATCCACACCAGCGGACTCGTACAGCGTCCCGCCGATGTCGGAACGTCGACGCGCCGGGCTTTTGTGTCGATCAACGGAAGATCGGTACGGGACTCAGGGATCGCCCGCGCGGTGGAGACGGCGTACCGTTCGACGATCATCGCCGGATTGCGGCCGTCTTTCTTTCTCGACGTGACGGTGCCGGCCGACACCGTGGACGTCAACGTTCACCCCGCCAAGGCAGAAGTACGGTTTCGCGATCGCTGGACCGTCGAGCGCGCGGTCGAGGCCGCCGTCCGGAGAGCGCTCGGAAACTTCGACTCGGCTGCAGCCCTTGGGTTTCGCGGATCGGGATTTTCCTCCGCGGCGTTTCAGCCGGCCGCCAATCCGGGCCCGGAAATTCTGTTGCCTGTTCAGAGCGCCGACTCTCCATTGTTCGCCGGGAACGGGGGAGCTGAATACGGCGATGGCGGCGCGGCGGTTCAGGTGGCAACCGCTCACACCACCGCGGACGCACAGCACGACGTAGTTCCGCCGCTGTTTCAGCTGCGGCGCATGTACATCGCATTCGAGCACGAGGACGGTCTCGTTCTTATCGATCAGCACTCCGCTCACGAGCGCGTCCTCTACGAGCGATTCATGCACACGCTCGAGAGCGGCGCCGCTCCGGCGCAACGCCTCCTCCTCCCGCTCACGCTCCACCTCGGGCCGGCGGAAGGCGAGGCCTTCGATGCCAATCGCGAGTACCTCGAGCGACTGGGCTTCGAGGTCGAGGGCTTCGGGGGACACACACTCATTGTGAACACGGTGCCTATGCCGCACTCGCGGTTCGACGCCGAGCGCTGCCTGCGCGAGACTCTCGATTCGCTGACCGGGGACCGCGTCGCGGGAACCGCGGCCAAGCACGAGCGGCTCGCATCGACAGTCGCATGCAAAGCGGCGATCAAGGCCGGCGAGGAGCTGTCGCAGGCGGAGATGCGCTCGCTCTTCCGCGACCTTCGCGACACCAGACTTCCCGCCCACGACGTCCACGGACGGTCGACGATTGTACACCTCACCTGGGACGAAGTAGAGCGGCGGTTTGGCCGCCGTTAGGCTCCGGATAATTTGCGGGCCAACGGCTGCCGGCAAATCCGACATCGCCTTGAGCCTCGCCGAGCAGGCTGGCGCCGCCATTGTGAGTGCCGATTCTCGACAGGTGTACCGACGGTTCGACATCGGAACCGCCAAGCCGACGATGGACGAGAGGACGCGCGTCACGCATCACGGTATCGACGAGATCGATCCCGCCGAACGGTATTCCGCCGCTCGGTGGGCAGCCGATGCGGAGAAGTGGCTCAAGCGCGCTCGCGACTCACGACAGGTCGTTGTCGTTGTTGGAGGAACGGGACTCTACATCAAGGCCCTGGTCGAACCGCTGTTCTCGGCTCCCCAGCTCGAGGCCGGCCGCCGCGCCGCGCTGGAAGCCGAGCTGACGTCCCGGCCGCTCGCCGATCTGCGCCGGTGGTGCCGGGAGCTCGATCCGGCCCGCGCACACCTCGGTCGGACGCAGATTCTCCGCGCGCTGGAGACGGCTCTGCTCTCGGGCAGGCGGGTGAGCGACCTCCACGCCGAGCAGCGAACCAGGCCCACGGCGTCGGTGCGGACGCATACGCCATCGTATCTCCTGGTCGATCCGGGCGATTCGCTCCCGGCGCGTATCGAAGCGCGTGTGGATGCAATGATCGAGCGTGACTGGCAAGGTGAAGTCGAGAAGCTCTCGCGCACCGTGCCCGCCGATGCGCCCGCGTGGAAGGCGAGTGGTTATTCCACCATGCGAGAGCTGGCGCGAGGCGCCGTAGATTTGTCAACGGCGCGGCAGCGGGTCATAATTGAGACACGACAGTATGCAAAGCGGCAGCGGACGTGGTTTCGACACCAGCTGCCCAGCGATGCCGTGACCCGTGTGAATCCTGACGACCCCGCTTTGCGCTCGATCGTGCGCGAGTGGTGGGAGAGATCTGAGTGAAGATTGGGATTACCTGCTACCCGACCTACGGCGGGTCCGGCGCCGTGGCGACGGAGCTGGGCATTGCTCTCGCCGATCGCGGGCATGAAGTCCATTTCATCACCTACCGGCAGCCGTTCCGTCTCCCCTCGTTCCTGCCCCGCGTTTTTTTCCACGAAGTCGATGTCGGACGCTATCCGCTGTTCGAGTTTCCACCATACGACTTGGCGCTGGCGGTCCGCATGCACGAGGTCGTAAGAACCCACGGGTTGGAGCTGCTCCACTGCCATTACGCGATTCCCCACGCCACCAGCGCGTGGATCGCCCGTGAGATGCTGCGGGAGACGAAGGAGGACGTGCGTCTCATTACAACGCTGCACGGCACCGATATCACGATCGTGGGCCAGGATCCGTCCTTCTACGCCATCACGAAGTTCTCGATCGAGAAGTCGGATCACATCACTGCCGTGTCCGAATATTTGCGCGACGAGACTGTCCGGGCATTCGGGTGCACCGGCTGCGACGTGGATGTCATCCACAACTTCATCGATCCCGACGTCTACAATCGCGACAAGTATCCGACCGTCCTCAAGACTCAGCTCGGGAATTCCCGGCCGGTGCTGATGCACGTCTCCAACTTCCGAGCCGTCAAGCGTGTGCGCGACGTCATACGCGTCTTCGCCGAAGTGAATCGCGAAAAACCGAGCGTCCTCGTCATGATCGGCGACGGACCGGATCGTCCGGCGGCCGAGGAGGAGGCCCGGATGCTCGGAGTCGGGGGATCGGTGTCATTTCTGGGCAAGCTCGATCAGATTGCTCCGCTGCTCGCTGCCGCCGACCTTTTCATACTTCCAAGCCAGACGGAGTCATTCGGCCTGAGCGCCCTGGAGGCGCTGGCGTCGGGAGTCCCGGTCATCGGCACCAACTCCGGCGGACTGCCGGAAGTGATCAGGGATGGCGAGACCGGAGTGTTGTGCGGTGTCGGAGATGTTGCTGGAATGGCGGCCGCGGCGCTCTCGATCCTTCAGGATCCCGCCCGCTGGGAGGCGATGAGCCGCCTTGCCGCCGCTGATGCGCGCCAGCGGTTCTCGCAAGACGCCGTGGTCGAGAAGTACGAAGCGCTTTACCGGCGTTCACTCTCTACCGGGAAGTCATGACCACGTTTCAGGCGTTCGTGCTGGGGACCCTTCAGGGGTTGTCCGAGTTTTTGCCGATCTCGAGCTCCGGTCACCTCTTTCTCACACCGTGGTTTTTCGGATGGTCCGCCGGAGGATTGGCGTTCGACGTCGCGCTCCACACGGGGACGCTGATCGCGGTGCTCTGGTACTTTCGCAACGACTGGATCGCGCTGATCAAGGCGACCATCAGCATGATCAGAGGGCGGTGCATTGAGACCAACGAGCAGCGGAGAGTGCTGTTCCTGATCATCGCCACGATCCCGGGCGCGATTGGCGGCGTGCTCCTGCAATCGCGGGCCGAGTCGACTTTCAGAAATCCGCTACTGGTCGCGATCACGCTCATCGTGATGGGCCTCCTGCTCTGGCTGATCGACAAGCTGAGAGACCGCCAGCGCGCGCTCGGCGACATGAAGTGGTTGGACGCCCTCTTTATCGGATTGTCCCAGGTGGTCGCGCTGGTGCCCGGCGTCTCTCGTTCGGGGTCGACTATCACTACCGGACGACTGCTACGGTTCGATCGCGCGGCGGCGGCGAGATTCAGCTTTCTCATGAGCATGCCCATAACGGCGGCGGCGATCGTGTACGAGGCGCCAAAGGCATTGCAGGAGGGCGCGGCGATAACTCCGCTGATAGTGGGAGTGGCGGCCGCGGCGATCAGCGGCTGGCTGGCAATCGCGGTGCTGATGCGTTTTCTGAGCCGGCACAGCTACGGAGTCTTCGCCGTTTACCGCGTCGTTCTCGGGCTCGTAGTGCTGGCGGTGCTGTACGCCAGGCAGTGATGCCGTTCGATTCGATGGCGCGAGCGCGAGTCAGCTCGAGTCACTGCTCGGCGTTCCGCGCGTCGCGCTGCTCGAATCGGTCGCGTCGACGATGGATGTCGCGCACCGACTGGCGGGGGAGGGCGCTCCGGCCGGAACCCTGGCGCTCGCCGATCAGCAGACCGCCGGCCGAGGGCGAGCCGGAAAATCCTGGGCGTCGGCACCGGGCGCGGGGGTCTGGCTCACGATGATCGAGCGACCGGCAGACATCTCGGGGCTCGAGGTGCTTTCGCTGAGAGCTGGTCTCGCCGCAGCGGAGGCGCTGGATCGCTTTGCCCCTGAGCCCATCCGGCTCAAATGGCCCAACGATCTGTACGTCGACCAGGAAAAGCTTGGTGGGATCCTGGTGGAAGCCCGGTGGCGCGAGCGGACGGTGGAGTGGGTAGCGATCGGAGTGGGAGTGAACCTCCGACCGCCCGAGAATGTGCCTCACGCCGGCTCGCTCGAGCCTGGTACCGCGAGACTCGATGTACTGGCCGAGCTGGTGCCTGCATTGAGGCGCGCGGCAGCGGCCACCGGGCCGCTCGATGCCGACGAATTGGAAGAGTTCAACGCGCGGGACATGGCGCGGGGCCGGATGTGCACTGAGCCGGCTCTCGGGAGGGTCGCTGGAATCACCCGGAACGGCGAGCTGCTGGTGGCACTGGCAGATACCGTCGCACCTTTCCGTTCCGGATCCCTGGTGCTTGAGGAGGAGTCGCGATGATCGTGGTGTTCGATGTGGGCAATTCCGAGATCACCGTCGGGATGTTCGACGGTGACGAGCTGGTCTCCCATTGGCGACTGACGACGGCCGCAGAGAGGACCGCCGATGAGCTCGCCATACTGATCCGGTCGCTCACCGGTACGGCCTTCGGACAATTCGCCGTCGCCATGGGTTCGGCAATCTGTTCCGTGGTTCCGGCGGTGACGCCAAAGCTTGCGGAGGCGTGCGAGATGTGCTTCGATGCGGCCCCGATCATTATCGACGCCCGATCCGGGCTCCCGATCACACTCGACGTGGAAGAGCCCAACACCGTGGGCGCCGACCGCGTCGCGAACACCTTGGGCGCAAGCCGCATCTACAAGCGGGACTGCATCGTGGTCGACATGGGGACGGCGACCACTTTCGACTGCATAACCGCGGATGGGGCGTTCCTGGGCGGGGCGATCATGCCCGGGATCATGATCTCGGCCGACACCCTCTTCCGGCGCACCGCCCAGCTGGCCGCCACCGAGATCTACCCCCCGGAGAAAGTCATCGCCCGGCGGACAGACGAGTGCATCCGGGCGGGGGTGCTTTTTGGCGCCGTTGATTCCATCGATGGCATGGTCCGGCGGATCAAGAATGAATGGCCGAATGCGGCTCCGCCGCTCGTAATCGCCACCGGCGGGATGGCAGAGGTGATCCACCCTCATTCGAGCGAATTGGAGCTGGTGGACCCCACCCTGACCCTCAAGGGGATACGCCTGGGCTACGAGCTCCTGGCCGGTTGACTCCCGGTCGAAAAAGTGTTTAGATTGGAAGGTTGTTAGCACTCACCACTGCTGAGTGCTAACAACCCCGGAAACTCCAATCCAGCCACTTTTTCAAGCAGAAGGACCGCTCACATGGCTACAAAAACCCAATCCAGCACCAAGGTCGCACCCCTGGCCGACCGCGTCGTGGTCAAGGCTCTCGAAGACACGGAGCAGATGCGCGGCGGACTTTTCATCCCCGACACCGCCAAGGAAAAGCCACAGCAGGGCGAGATCATCGCCGTCGGCCCTGGGCGCTACGAGAAGAACGTCCGCGTCCCGATGGAGCTCAAGGCGGGTGACCGCGTCCTGTACGGCAAGTACTCGGGCAGCGAAGTCACGATCGACAACGAACAGTATCTGATCCTTCGCGAGTCCGATGTGCTCGCGGTTATCAACTAAACCGACACACGAGAGCAAATCACATGGCAGCCAAGGAACTACACTTCAACACCGATGCGCGCGCGGCTCTCAAGCGCGGCGTCGATCAGCTCGCCGAAGCGGTGAAGGTCACGCTCGGCCCCAAGGGACGTAACGTCGTCATCGACAAGAAGTTCGGCGCCCCGACCGTCACCAAGGACGGCGTCACCGTCGCCAAGGAAATCGAGCTTCCTGATGCGCTCGAGAACATGGGCGCCCAGATGGTGAAGGAAGTCGCGACCAAGACGTCCGACCTCGCCGGAGACGGCACCACCACCGCGACCGTTCTTGCCCAGGCGATCTTTCGCGAAGGCTTGAAGAACGTCACCGCGGGCGTCAATCCGATGGCGCTCAAGCGCGGCATCGACGCCGCCGTCGCCGCCGTCGTCGAAGACCTGAAGAAGATGAGCGTCCCGACCAAGGGCAAGAAGGAAATCGCCCAGGTCGGCTCGATTTCCGCGAACAACGACAAGGAAATCGGCGATCTGATCGCCGCTGCGATGGAGAAGGTGGGCAAGGACGGCGTCATCACCGTCGAAGAGGCAAAGGGCCTCGAGACGACGCTCGAGACCGTGGAAGGCATGCAGTTCGACCGCGGGTATCTCTCGCCGTACTTCGTCACCGATCCGGACAAGATGGAAGTGGCGCTCGAGGAAGCGCTGATTCTCATTCACGACAAGAAGATCTCTTCGATGAAGGATCTGCTCCCGATTCTGGAGAAGGTGGCGCAGATGGGGAAGCCCCTGCTCATCATCGCCGAGGACATCGAGGGTGAGGCGCTGGCGACGCTCGTCGTCAACAAGCTTCGTGGCACGCTTCGCGTCGCCGCGGTGAAGGCGCCCGGGTTCGGCGATCGCCGCAAGGCGATGCTGGCCGACGTCGCGGTGCTGACCGGCGGTCAGGTGATCTCCGAGGAAGTCGGATTCAAGCTCGAGAATGCCGTCGTCACCGACCTGGGTCGCGCCAAGCGGGTCGTCGTCGACAAGGACAACAC
Source organism: Gemmatimonadaceae bacterium (assembly GCA_046714195.1). Classification (GTDB taxonomy): domain Bacteria; phylum Gemmatimonadota; class Gemmatimonadetes; order Gemmatimonadales; family Gemmatimonadaceae; genus UBA4720. Next base: position 33,487 of record JBKKAY010000242.1, on the reverse strand, counting down.
CACGCTGATCGATGGCGCGGGTGAGACCGACAAGATTCAGGGCCGTATCAAGGAGATAAAGGCAGCGATCGACAAGACGACCTCGGATTATGACAAGGAAAAGCTCCAGGAGCGTCTGGCCAAGCTCGCCGGCGGTGTAGCGGTGATCAATGTCGGTGCCGCGACCGAGAGCGAGATGAAGGAGAAGAAGGCGAGAGTCGAGGATGCGCTCCATGCCACGCGCGCAGCGGTGGAAGAGGGAATCGTCCCCGGCGGCGGCGTTGCGTTCATTCGTGCCCAGAAGGCGCTCAAGGGACTCAAGCTTTCCGAAAGCGACGAGCAGATCGGTGTCGACATCGTCCGTCGCGCCATCGAGGAGCCCATGCGCATTATCGTCCAGAATGCCGGTGGTGAAGGCTCCATTGTAGTCGAGAAGATCCGTTCCTCGAAGGAGGTCAACTACGGCTACAACGCGCTCACCGACGAGTACGAAGATCTGGTTGCGGCCGGGGTCATCGACCCGACCAAGGTCACCCGTACGGCGCTTCAGAACGCAGCGTCGATCGCGGGGCTTCTCTTGACGACCGAAGCGCTGATCGTCGAGAAGAAGGAGCCGGCCGGCGCTGGTGCGCAGGGCGGATCTCCGGGCGGTGGCGGCATGGGAGGGATGTACTAGACCTGGTACGCAACGGTCTGGTAAAAGAGACGGAGCCCGCGTTGCGGGCTCCGTTTTTTTTTGCCTGGTTTGGGGGAGAACCTATGGATCGAATTGCGTTGTGCGTTTTCCGTTTTTGCGTTTTCCGCTTTTGCGTTAGGACTGAGGGGTCAGCCCGAGACACTCGAGCAGTTTCCCGAAGCGAGGGTCGCCGCTGATCCGGTCGTAAACGGCGAATCTGATCCCGAGCCCGAGCGTGCAGGCCCGCTCCCTGCACGCCTTGTCCAGCCACTCGAAGGCGAGATCGGGCTCATCGAGATTGGAGTAGATCCATGCGATGAGCGTGGGGCCTACGTAGGATTTCTTCGACCGCACCAACAGATCGTCGAGTACCTCCCTGGCGGCATCTTCCTTCCCGCCCATCGCATACACGGCGCCCAGCAGCGCGCGCAGAAAATTCACGTCCGGCGACATCGAAAGGCCGCGCTCCGCATGCCCAATGGCTTCCTCGTACCCCCCTTTGGCGGAGTATGACAGGGTGATGCCGAGCAGACCGAGGAACGAACCGGGGTCACGCTCCAGGATCTTCTCGCACTCGCTGATCGCCTGGTCGTAGAGTCGCCCGTGATACGACACCAGCGCCGCGATCGCGGAAGGCTGGGAGTCGAGGTCCTGGCCGAGCTTCGCCGCCGCGGCGGCTTCATCCTGCCGTCCCAGGGTGCTGAACAGCCACGATTGATACGTGTGTGCCATGGCGTAGCGCGGATTCAGCTCGATTGCACGCAGAAACGATGAGTTTGCCTCATCCCAGTTCCACCCCAGCAGGTGAACCAGTCCCAACGACGTATGCGCCTCGGGCATCTCCGGTGCGAGCTCCACTGCGCGAGTTGCGGCGGCCAGCGCTTTCGGAACGATGCTCGAGGGCGGCAACATCGCGTAGAGTGCGGGAATGCTGTAACCGTCGGCGAGGCCATGGTAGGCCAGCGCATAGTTCGGGTCTCGCGCCAGCGCCTGCTCGAAGTAGAGCATCGCCTTCTGCGTCATCCCCGGAATATTCCATCGATGCCAGCAGTGCCTGCCGCGCAGATAGAGCTCGTACGCTTCGACATTCTCAGTGTGACGAACGGTGAGAGCGTGGTCCTGCGCCACGGTGAGCTTGACCTTGAGCCGGTCGACGATACTGCGTGCGATCTCATCCTGGATCGCGAATACGTCCTGCAGCTCGCGGTCGTACCGCTCAGACCAGATGTGATAACCATCGGCGGTGCTCACCAGCTGTGCGCTGATTCGAACATGGTGCCCCATTCGGCGAACGCTGCCCTCGAGGACCGTCCTCACGTTGAGCAACTGTCCGACCTCCGCGATGCTCAGCGACTTACCCTTGAGAGCGAACGACGATGTTCTCGACGCGACGTTGATCGTCGGGAGCCGCGAGAGGGCATTGAGAATCTCCTCCGTGATCCCATCGGAGAAGTACTCATTGTCGGCATCCGCGCTCATGTTCGCGAACGGCAGGACTCCGATGGACGGTGTCTCCACCTCCTGCACGCGCTTGACGGTGCTGTACGGACCCGAGGTATAGCGAAACTGCTCGTGATGGATCGGGGTCGTTTGAGGGCGCTCGGCGGTCCGCGGTGCGGGTGGTGTGGTACCGACCGCACCCTTTGGGGACAGGGCGCGCATCAGATCCTCGGCTGCGCCATACCGGTCGGCCGGATCCCGCGTCAGCGCACGCAGCACCACGGTGTCGAGCCACTCAGGAATCTCCTTTCGCAGGCTCGATGGACGCGGAGGATCCTCGGTGAAGCGCTTGACGAATCCTTCCTTTCCCGCGAACGGCGGCTTGCCAGCCAGCATTTCGTAGAGCACGCATCCCAGACTGTAGGTGTCGCTTCTGCCATCCAGCTGACGGTCTCCCATCAGCTGCTCGGGGCTCATGTACGCCGGCGTCCCCGGACCGCCCATCCCCGTGCGGGTCAGCTGCTGCACGCCGGCGACGTCGATGGCGCGGGCGATTCCGAAGTCGGCGACGACGGCGTGACCACCCGAGAGGAGAATGTTCTCGGGCTTGATGTCGCGGTGGATCACTCCCTGCCCATGCGCGTAAGCCAGCGCGTCCGCCACCTCGCACGCGATCCGTACCGCGGCGTCGATCGGGAGCTGACGCTCGCGGGTCATCCGCGCGCGCAGGGTCTCCCCGCTGACGTACGGCATCAGATAGTACAGGAGCGCCTCTACGTGACCCGAGTCGTGGAGCGGGAGGATGTTGGGGTGTTGGAGTCGCGCCAGCAGCCGGATCTCACGGATGAAACGAAGCTCTCCCGATTCCGAGCTCGGGTCGGCGTTCAGGACCTTGAGCGCTACCTGCCGTTCGTGCCGCGAGTCACGGGCAAGATAGACGGTGGCAAATGCGCCCTGACCGATCTCCCGTCCGATCTCGTAACGGCCAGACAGGGCGGCACGAAGCGTCGCGAGGCTGTCTCCCTGTGAGGGAGAAGTCACCGCTCTCCTCCGCCGCGAGTAGCAACGGATTTCTTGGCATCTTCAGTCTGACGGGGCCAATCGGTCGACATGGCTTCATCCCGACGGGGGGTGCGCAAACATACGCTTCCCCCTGTCGGGGAGCCAGAGATGCCGCCCTAACCTTCGACGGTGATGGTGATTGGGTTGTTCAGGTAGATCGGCTTTTCTTCACGGCGCGAGTGAATGAGGCGCAGGAACCAGTTTTCCTCGCGCGGCTGACCGCCGTGCTCCATGATCAGCCTGGCGAGCTCGGCGACATCATTCGGATCCATCCGGAGACACCCGTGCGAAGCGGCTGATCCCAGGCTCTCGACCGCGCCGGTTCCGTGGATGTAATAGTCGGGCTCCTTGAAGAAGATCTTCACGACCTTCATCGGATTCATCGGATCGCCCGGTCCGGTCGCCTTCTTTCCCTTCGCCCAGTCCGAGTTGGGCGGCGGGCGCCAGCTGGGATTCCAGATCATCTTCTTGATCGTGTAGGTGCCCTGCGGCGTCGGATAGTCATCGGTGCCGACGGCGACCAGGAAGGTCTTGAGGGTGGTGTCTCCCCGCTGCACGTAGAGCATCCGTTCCGAGACACTGGCTCTCAGTACGCGCGATGCCTCCGGCACAGCGGGTGCAGCCGGGGCCATGAACGAATCTCTCGCCGCAGGCACGGCCGTGGCGGGCAAGCCGATCTGCGCCAGCGCGGGAGATCCAACCATGAGAACGAGAGCCGCTGCTGCGAGCATTTTCGACGATATGTGCATGTGATCGTTTTTATTTTTGAATGAATTGTCATTGGGTTACACCCGGTGGGGGCCGCCGTTCCGGCAATCCGTCGATTGGATCTGCTCACTTGAGAAGCCAGCTGACCGCCTCGCTGGCGATGCTGCCGGGAACTGAATGGCCGCCGGCAAATTCCATGAACGTGACATGATAACCGTCCCGCTCGAGCCGGTTGACGATCCGGTGAGAGCACCGAACAGCGGGAAGTACCAGGTCGCGATTGCCGTGCGATACGAACACCTTTGGCCTTCCGTTGCCTTCCGGAATCGTCATGAAACCCGGCGAGAATGCGATCACATGCGTGAACAGCTCGGCATTCCGCAATCCGAGTGACAGAGCGTATGAAGCTCCATCGGAGAAACCCTCGATCGCGACCCGCGTCGGATCGACGGCGAACAGCTCGAAGGCCTTCACCAGCGCGTGATCGATGAAGTCCACATCCGCGCCGAATCCACCGTCGAGCAGATCCCATCCGCGATCTCTTGCGTCAGGGGCCACCAGAACGAGGCCTCGCTGATCGGCGTAGCGGCGGAACGGCTGAATGGCGTCGTGGGCGTTCGACCCGGCCCCGTGGAGCATCAGAATGAGCGGCGCCGGACGCGTTGCCTGGTAGCTGTCGGGAACGTAGATGATCCCGTCGCGGTTTCCACCGAGGCCGAGCGCGTGCAGTCCCTGCAGGCCGCCCGACGCCCTCGCCGCCGGCCGCGCCGTGATGATTCCGTTTTCGCTCTTTCTTTTTGAGCGCGATCGCTCGGCTTTTGTCCCCACTCTGCCTCCTGCTCTCTGCCAATGCCGGATGCGTACCACCGCGCCCGATATCAGCCCGTATTGCTCCAAATTCCCCGTTTCGTCACTTTATTTCTATATAACGCGCGTCGAAACGGAGAACCGCATGACCACGAGCAAGGAAACCGAGTGGATGAATCACCCGCGGCTGCGAAAGCTCGTGACTGCCGTGAACGAGCTGACGCTGGCAGAGCGCCTCACGCTCGTGAAGGGGCTCGTTCCGGGAATTGCCGACGAGCTTTCCGATACGGAGTACGAGAGGTTCGTCGACTCGATCCGCCTCAAGGGGGAGCGATTCCACGAAGCTCAGTCCCATCCCGGAGAGGGCAGGGCCGAGCGGAAGATTCCCGGCGAGCGGGATGTCGAGGGGCGATGAGCAGTTCTGACGGGGACCGGGCGTGAGTCTGCCCTGGATCCTCGGAATCATCATCGCGGCGGGGCTGTTGTTCGCGCTCTACGCGGGCAACACCCGGCGAAAGCCCTGAGCTAGAGGCCGAGCGCGAGCTGGACGGGCGCGGAAGCAGGGCTCGCACCTGAGCCGAACGGACCGGCCACCCGGTCCTGCGAAGCCGCGGTCAGCCGCCCCTTGAACCGCACCCGGCGGAGCGAATCGCCCACCGTTTTCAGCGCTGTCTCGGGATTGTTGCAGCTCTCACTCAGATGGGCCAGCACGATGTTGTTGAGACCGGCGTGCATGCACTCCCCGGCTGTCTTGGCGGCGACGCGATTGCTGAGGTGGCCAAATCTTCCTCCGATGCGCATCTGAACCGACATCGGGTACGGTCCCGCCCGAAGCATGCCTTCGTCGTGATTCGCCTCGAGAACCAGAACGTCGAGCCGATCGAGAGAGCGCATCACGCTTTCGCTGACGTGGCCGAGGTCGTAGATGATCCCGGCGCGGGCACCGTCGGCAATGCAGGTGACGATCACTCCGATTGGCTCGCTGGCATCGTGAGCGACGGGAATGGTCTCGAGCCGGAAATCCCCGATCTCGATGGTGCTGCGCCGAGGCGTCAGGATCATCTTGAGCCCGCTCCAGTCTGGACACATCATCCGCGTGCCAGCCGTGGAGACGATCGTCCAGCCCCAGCGCTTCGCCGCGGCCGCCGCGCCCTTGGCGTGGTCGGTGTGCTCGTGGGTGACGACTACGGCTTCGATGGATTCCGGCGCAACTCCCGCCACCGCCAGCCTGCGCTTGAGGATGCGCGGCGCAAACCCGGCATCGACGAGTATGCGCGAGCCCGCGCCTTCAATGAGGATCGCGTTGCCGCTGCTTCCGCTTCCGAGCACCCATAACTTCATCTAGCCGCTCCCTCCTCCCCCCCCCATCGCCGGCGGTGAGCTTCAGCAAGCTGCTTCCGCGCCCGGCTTCCGAGTTTCACTTTCCGGCGCGCCATCGCACGCTCGGCCACCTCGAGAAATCTAGCAAGCTCGAACGTGTCGTACGGCTCGGCATCTCCCCACGCAAACGGTGGAACGACCCTGGGTGGCATGTTAGCGCCAAAGACGTTGGCGCCAGCGCCGATGACCGACCCCGTGCTCAGCATCGTCCCGATTCCTGTCTTCGCGTGGTCACCGAAAAACGTTCCAAGGAACTGCTGGCCGGTGCTACGTACTCCCGACGGTGTCCACAGCTGAACCGCTCCGTACGTGTTCTTCAGATTGCTGGTGGTCGTCATCGCGCCGAGGTTGACCCAGCGGCCGAGATAGGAATGGCCTACGAACCCTGCGTGTCCCTTGTTGCTGTGACCGACGAAGACAGTGTGGCTCAGCTCGCCGCGCACCTTGCACGTGTCGCCGATCGAGGAGCTCGCAATTCGGTCGCCGAGCACCTGTGCCCTGGGTCCGACGTACATCGGCCCGATCAGGTGCGTGAAAGGTGATACCACCGCACCGCGTCGCACGAGTATCGGCCCGTCCGCCACGTCGAACACGACGTTCGATCCGATTTCGGCGCCCTCCTCGACGAACACGTCTCCGTTGCCCGAGACGGTCAGGTCCGGCGTCCCCATGTTGAGGCTCTTCGCCCGTTTGGGGATGTCCTCGATCAGCTGATCACTGAGCGTGGCGATAAAATCCCAGACCTCGATGATCCAGCGCCCCGCGATTTTTCGTCCGCCGAGGCTGGTCTGGATCGTACCGAGATCCAGCGTGCCGTCCGCGAACTTGGACGCCGGCACCGGCCGAGCCAGCCTGACCGCGCAAGCGATTCCGTCGCACATCAGCAGATCGAAGGGTGCGAGCTCGAGATCCAGCGGCACGATGCAGCGGCTGTTGACAACCACCGCGCCCGCTGGAATCTCCGCGCCGGGCGGCACCGCCGAGGGTGCGTCGTCTTCCTCGAAGTCGGCCAGGTGCGCGGCCCCGAGAAAGCCGCCGCTCTTCATCGAGGTGGCGCGCTCCCATCGCTGGCGGATCAGCGATGTGCCTGCGCGCATCTCCGAGCACGGGCGCGTCAGCGCGAACGGCTCGAACTGTCGAGCCCGAATGTCGTCGTAGAAATAGAGATCGCTCATGACGCCTGGTTCAGCTCCGGAGGCAGGGAATCGACGAGCCTCTTCATGTCGGCCGCCTTCTCCGTTGTCGTTACCAGAACCAGGCCGTCCCGCGCCACGACCACCAGATTGTCGACGCCGTACATCACGACGGTTCCGCCCTGACTATGGACCACGTTGTCGCAACCGTCGAGGAGATGGACATCACCGCTGGTCACGTTCCCGAGGTCGTCGCGTGGACGAACCCGGCTCAATGCCGACCAGGTGCCGACGTCGTCCCACCCGAAGTCTCCAGGGACGACCATCACCTTGCTGCTTCGCTCGAGCACGCCGACGTCCACCGAGACGGGGGAATCCACCGCCCGAAAAAACTCTCCGGCGTCCCCACTCGAGGCGGCTTTCAGCGCCCTTGCCAGCTCTTTGGTGTGGAGGCGAACCTCGGCGAGAAAATCGGCCACCCGCCAGACGAAGATCCCGGAGTTCCAGAGATATCCTTTGTCGCACATCGCCTGCGCCTTGGCGCGATCCGGCTTCTCGACGAAGCGCTTCACCGCGGACGGCCCTTGCGCACCGGCACCCGCACCAGGCTGGATATAGCCGAAGCCGGGGTCTGGCCTCGTCGGTACGATTCCCACCGTCACCAGACTCTTCTTTTCCAGCGCTGCTTCCTCGGCCTTGAGAAGCGTAGCCCGAAACTCCTCGTCGTCGCCGATGGACCAGTCAGCGTGGACGCAGATCATCGTTGCAGACTCGCCGTCCCGGCGTGCGATCTCGAGCGCGGCCCAGGTGAGCGCCGCCGCGGTCCCGGCCGGCTTCGGCTCGATGACGATGTTCTCACTCGGGAGATCGGGCAGGAGGTCGCTCACCGCGCGAGCAACACCGGCGTTGGTCAGCACCAGAATCCGGTTCAGCGCGACGATCGGCGTGAGCCGCTCGACCGAATCCTGGAGAAGTGGCTTATCGGTAGCGAGCGGAAGGAGCTGCTTCGGCCGCGTTGGTGTGCTGAGCGGCCAGAATCGCGAGCCGACGCCACCGGCGAGAACCACCCCCCAGCGACTCACTCGCCGCCGATCCCTGCTTCATCGGGAGCGCCGGTGAGACGAGCCGCGGCCGCGTAGAGTTTCTTCGGACTGAAGGGTTTGGTGATGAACTTGGTCGCGCCCAGCTCGAGCGCGTCCCGCTCGTGCTTGGCATCACCGCCGGCCGTCAGGATGATGCACGGCAGCGCGTTGAACCTCTCCTGCTCGCGAATCCTGCGCAGCACATCCAGCCCGCTCAGCCGCGGCATCATCACGTCCAGAACCACCAGGTCCACCTGCTCCTCTCCCATCACGAAGTCGAGCGCTTCCTGACCGTCGTAGGCGAGAGTCACCCGAAACGGACCCTGCTCGAGTTTCATCTTGATGATTCGGCCGATGTGTGGCTCGTCGTCGGCGACGAGGACGTGGCACATGCGTGTCATGGTCCGCGCTAGATCAGAGAGGCGATGTTGCCGCGATAGCGGCGGACATCGAAGAGGAGCCCACCGAGGTCGGCTGAGGGGCGCAGCAGGAGAAGGAGCAGGGTGTTGTCCGCGAGAACCGCGACGATCGCATATCCCTTCTCGTGCTCGACGATCGCGGTCGCTAGACCGCCCTGCATTGCCGCTTTGCCCAGACTCTCGGCCTCCGAAACCAGGGCCGGCACGCGCGCAGCCAGGTCCTCGTTGTTGAGTCCGGGAGCAGCGAATCCTTCGATCAGGAGGCCGTCTTTCCCCAACACCAGGACGGCGTCCACGCCGGGACGTTGGCGAAGCGCGGTCGTGAAATCTCGTATGTTGGGCATCGATGGCGGGAAAGGTTGCGAAGCTAGAAAGCGTGAACGGTCAAGTCAAGCGCAGCAATTGCTTGAACTGTCATAAGTTACGCGGTATTGTTGTGAAGCAACTCCTCCCGTCTCAAAACTGCCTAAATCTGCATGAAACTGCGCTTCGCTTTTATCGCGATGCTTTTGACCGTCGCAGGGACGGCCGCCTGTCGGGATCCGCTGGAGCTCCAGGCTGAGCGCCCGACGGCTATCGATACGCTGTCAGTATTCGCATTGAGCGGGACCCCACCCGGTTTTCCCAACGCGCTCACCATTACTGGGCGCCAGACCGTGCCAGTCTCCGGCTTCGGCGGGTTCGATGTGGCCTTCGACATCGACGGCTCGGGTCAAGTCCTGGTCCACGCCGCCCGGCGCATCGTCAGCACAGGTGGCTTCGCGCCCCAGGTCGGCCTGCAGAAGGTTGGCGGCACCTTTGAAAGCGTTTTAATGGCGCCGGAGACGGGATACAAGGTCGACTCGACTCTGGTGGTGGTGCCTGGGGAAGTGGTCGTTCTCGAGGCCGTGCACAACGCGCAGGGCGATCTCTGCGCCTTTGCCATCTCGCCCTACGTCTACGCGAAAATCGTGATCGATACGGTTTTCCCCGGTAACAGAACGATCAAGTTTCGTCTCGGCACCGACCTGAACTGCGGCTTCCGCTCCTTCGCGCCCGGTATTCCGACGAGCTGAGCAATGCACGACCTGAAGATGGTGCGCGAGCACATCGACGCGCTCCGTGACGGCATGCGCCGGCGTGGAGCGCTGTCAACGCTCTCGCCGGCCATCGACAGGGCGATCGCCCTGGATCGCTCGCGGCGCGAGACGATCCAGGCGGTAGAAGAGAGGAAGGCGGCGCGGAATGCCGTCACTCAGCAGGTCGCTCAGCGGAAGCGCGCCGGCCAAAGCGCCGATGACCTGCAGCAGCGGTCGCGTGACCTTGGCGATGAAATCGCCCGGCTCGACAAAGAGCTGGCGGCCGCCGAGGGAGAGCTGTCGAAGATTCTCCTCGAGATCCCCAACGTTCCGCTGGCGCAGGTGCCCGAAGGCGGGGAAGAGAGCAACGCCGTCGTGCGCAGCTCGGGCTCGCCAAGGGAGGCGGCCTCGGTGCGGCCGCACTGGGAGATCGGTGAATCGCTCGGTCTGATCGATTTCCAGCGCGGCGCCAAGATCTCGGGCAGCGGATTCATCGTGTTCCGACGCTCGGGAGCTCGCCTGGTCAGAGCGTTGATGAACCTGATGCTCGACACGCATACGCAGGGTCACGGCTACGAAGAGACGTGGGTCCCCGTCGTCGTCAATCGCGAAAGCATGACCGGCACGGGGCAGCTGCCGAAGTTCGAGGAGGACATGTATGAATTGAAAGGCGAAGACGCCTTCCTCATCCCCACGGCGGAAGTCCCCCTCACCAATCTCTATCGCGACGAGATCATCGCGGAATCGAATCTGCCGATGGGGCTCGTCGCTTATTCTCCGTGTTTCAGGCGGGAAGCCGGAGCGGCGGGGAAGGACACGCGCGGACTGCTTCGCGTCCACGAGTTCGACAAGATCGAGCTGGTGCGCTACGTGACGCCCGAGCGCTCGGCCGACGAGCTCGAGCTGCTCACCGGCCACGCCGAGAAGATTCTCAAGCTCCTCGAGCTTCCGTACCGGGTCGTGCGCCTCGCGGCGGGAGACACCGGTTTCGCCAGCGCCCACACCTACGACCTCGAGATCTTCGCACCCGGAGTGGGGAAGTGGCTCGAGGTTTCCTCGTGCAGCAACTTCACCGATTTCCAGGCGCGGCGCGCCAACATCCGCTTCAAGCCGGCGGACGGTGGCAAGCCGCGCTTCATCCACACGCTCAACGGATCCGGTCTGGCCTTTCCCCGCGTCATCGCCGGGATTCTGGAGCACCATCAGCAGGCTGATGGCAGCGTTTTCGTCCCGGCTGCGCTCCGTACCTATCTCGGCGCTGAGCGCCTGACCTAGACATGCGCCGGCTCGCTCCGGTGACTCTCGTGACGATCGGCGTGCTCGGGCTGCTCGGCTGGTACATCGTCTACACCCGGGGCGTCGTGCGCGAGCTGCGGCAGGAAGCATCCCGCGTCGGTCTCATGTACGCGCGCGTCTACCACGGCCTCAACAATCCGAGCGAGGACGCGGCCACCACCGCTCTGTTCGACCTCTCGAACCACATTCGGGAGTCGGGGGTTCCGATCATCGTCACCGACGCGAGGGGGAATCCCACCGCCCAGGCGAACCTTCCCTTCGGTCCGTCGCCGACGCCGCGGCAGACCCGCGCCTACATCGCCGAGCTGGACCGACAGAACGCTCCGATCGTCGAGCCTGAAGTCGGGACCGTCCACTACGGCAACACCCCACTTGTTCGCGGATTGATACTAATTCCGTTGCTGCAGTCGATCCTGATCGGGATGTTCCTCTTGGCCGGAGCGTATGCGCTCAGAACGCGGGGCCGCGCGGACCGCGAGCAGATCTGGGCGGGAATGGCGAGGGAGTCCGCGCACCAGCTGGGCACGCCGCTCTCGAGCATCAGCGGGTGGATCGAGCTTCTGCGTGAGTCCGAGTCTGAGCCGATGACGGGCGCGGCGCTCGACCATATGGATGCGGATCTCGAGCGTCTCAGGCGCGTCGCGCACCGATTCGAGCGCATCGGCCGGCCGCCCCGGCAGGAGGCGGTCGATCTCGGAGAGCTCGTCGACAGAGTCGCGACCTATTTCCGCGCCCGGGTCCCGACGCTGGCGCAACGCGTGACCGTCTCGTCATCGCACCAGGGCGATCTCACCCTCCAGGGCGACTCGGTGCTTCTCGAGTGGGCGCTCGAATCGCTCGTCAAGAACGCCATCGATGCGCTAGCCGGCCGGGACGGCAAGGTGGAGATATCCGCCGTCTCGCTTCCCGAGGGACGGGTCCGCGTGCGGGTATTGGACGACGGCCCGGGAGTGCCGCGGGAAATTCGAAATCAGATCTTCGAGCCGGGTTTCTCGACCAAGGAAAAGGGCTGGGGAATCGGACTCTCGCTGGCGCGCCGCATCGTGCGCGACAGCCACGGCGGAGAGCTGCTGCTCGTTCCGAGCGAGCGCGGCGCGACGTTCGACATGATTCTCGGATAGCGGCCGCTAAGGAGTGTGGGCACTCTCATGCAACTCAAGACTACCTGTTACGAGTAATTGTTACCGGCAGCCGGTTGCGGGCAGAGACACGCGCCTCAGCTACACCCAACCATCACACAGAACAGGTAGTCGTGAGTTGCAGTTAGAGATTCCGCCGGACTGCGGCAAGCTTTCGTATCGCTGCTACTCCTACGACCGGCCCGAGTGCAAGGACAGTGAAGCTCCAGCGCCACCCCACCGATCGAGCGATGTGCGGCAACAGCTGCATCGGGAGCATCGTCAACAGGAATCCGAGAGAAGTCTGCATGGTGAGCGCCGTTCCGACCGCGTGAGGGGGAACGGATTCCGTTACCAGAGTGCTGAACTGCGCGCTGTCCGCGATGACAAAGAACCCCCATGTCATGGCGAGAGCCCCGAGCACCCAGAGCGGGCCCCCATACAACAGGCCGCTCAGTGCGCAGCAGGCTCCGCTCACGCACAGTGAGATCGTCACCAGCCGCTCCCTTCCGCGCTTGTCGGCGAACAATCCTCCCCATACGGAGCCGAAGCCTCCGACCGCGATGGTCGCGAAGGCCAGGAGCGAGATGAAGCGGCGAGCGCGGAATGGCCCCGTCGTCTCCGCCGCTACGCTCGCCGCCAGGAAAGCGGGGACCCACGCCCAGAATGCGTAGAGCTCGAACATGTGTCCGAGATAGCTGGTGGTAGCGAGGCGCCACTCGCGGATGGCAGCGACTTCCCTCACGTGGCCCCACGAGAATGCGCGCGGCGCGAACGGATATGGGCCTTCGCGGTATCCCGCCAACACCAGAAACGCGGCCATGACGGCTCCGGCGCTGGCGGCGAGAACCACCGAACGCAGCCCCAAGTTCGGAAGCGAGCGCACGAGATAGGGCGTCGCGGTGCCGATGGTGAGAGCACCCACCAGCGTGCCGATGGCCAGCCCCCGGCTGGCGCGGAACCACGTGGCGATCATTTTCATCGCCGGCGGATAGACACCAGCCAGGAAGAAACCCGTGAGGAAGCGAAGCCCGACCGCTGTCTCGTATCCCGGCGCGATCAGGATCGCCGCGTTCGCAGCCGCGCCGCACAACGCCGAAGTGGCGAACAGGATCTTGGCCGGGATGATGTCGGCCAGGTTGAGGACGGCGAGCATAGCCGTTCCCACCACGAAGCCGAGCTGCACGATGGTGGTGAGCCACGCCGCTTCGCTCGCACTGAGGCCCCATACAGCGCGCAGAGCGGGTGATGCCGCGCTAACGGCGAACCAGAGAGACATCCCCAGCAGCTCCGCCAGCGAGAGCACCACCAGTATCCGCCAGCGCTCCGGGTTTGTATCAGGCTCCATCCGGAAAAGTTAGCGTCGTCCAACTTCGCCGCATCAGCACCCTGTAACCGGATGGGCGCCTTTGCGTATCTTGAGACGATGTCCGAGTCCACGAACGTGATGGCACCCACCCCCGCCGCCGCGCCCGAGCGGGCCGAGCCGCTGGAGGGTCTCAATCCCGCGCAGCGCGAGGCGGTCCTTCATTTCGAGGGCCCGATGCTGGTGCTCGCCGGAGCCGGCTCCGGAAAAACCCGCGTTCTCACCACACGCATCGCTCGGCTCATCGAGCACCATGGCGTCGACCCGTCGCGGATTCTTTCGGTGACCTTCACCAACAAGGCGGCGGGCGAGATGCGCGACCGCATCACGCGCCTGCTGGGAGAGGAACCGAAAGGGATGTGGAGCGGGACCTTCCACGCCATCGGCGCCCGCATTCTCCGGAGCGCCGCGCGGCAGGTCGGCCGGACTCCGAGCTTCACCATCTACGATGAAGATGATTTCCTCGGGTTGATCAAGCGGATTATGGAGCGCGAAGGCATCCAGCCCAAGCAGTACAGTCCCAGAGTCATCTCCTCTCTCATCTCGGACGCCAAGAATTCCCTGGTCGGCCCCGACGAATACGCGCGGCTGGCGATGGATCCCGTTTCGCGCACGGCAGCCACGGTCTATCGGCAGCTGGAGCCGACGCTACGCGCGGCCAACGCCGTCAGCTTCGACGACCTGCTGGTTCTTCCGGTCGAGATATTTCGCAGCGACGAGCGTGTCCTCGCCCGCTACCGAGACCGCTTTCAGTTCATCCTCGTCGACGAGTATCAGGACACCAACCGCGCGCAGTTCCAGTTCATCAAGCTTCTGGGCAGCGGGCACGGCAACGTCGTGGTCGTCGGAGACGACGACCAATCCATCTACGGCTGGCGCGGGGCGGACATCAGAAACATTCTCGATTTCGAGAAGGAATTCCTTTCCGCCAGGCTCGTCAGGCTCGAGGAGAACTACCGCTCCACGCCGGACATTCTCGAAGTGGCGAACGCCGCGATCACCCAGAACGTCGGGCGCAAGGGTAAGACGCTTCGAGCCACGCGCGACGCCGGCGAGCGTGTCACGCTGGTAGCGACTCTGGACGAGCGCGATGAGGCCGACTGGGTGCTCTCGGAGATCAAGACCCGCCGGAATCAGGAGAATCGCGGGCTCGCCGAGTTCGCTGTCCTGTACAGGACCAATGCGCAGAGCCGCCCGCTCGAGGACGCACTCCGCCGCGAAGCCATACCGTACAGACTCGTCGGATCGGTGCGGTTCTACGATCGGCGCGAGATTCGGGACCTGATGGCGTACCTCAAGCTGATCGCCAATCCCGCCGACTCCGAAGCGTTCCGGCGCGCCATTGCCGTTCCGAAGCGCGGCATCGGCGACACGACGGTCGACACCCTCGCCGCGAGCGCCAGAGCGGCTGGCTTGTCGCTGTTTGACGCCGCCATGAGCGGCGAGGTGCGTGACTCGATGCGGCCGGCGGCCCGGAAGGCGCTCGCGGATTTCGGCGCACTCATCACCCGTTTGCGCGAGCGCGCCACTGACACTAGCGTCGACGTGCTCATCCAGGAGCTCGTCGGCGAGATCAAGTACGTCGATTACCTCCAGGCCGAGGGGCCCGAGTCAGCGCGGGATCGCATCGAAAACGTCAGCGCGCTCATCAGCGGCGCGGCGGAGACCGTGATAGACGATGGTGGGGAAGTCGGGCTCACTCCCCTCGATCACTTTCTCCAGCGCGCGATGCTCGTCGCCGGCGCGGACGCCCTCGATCCCACGGCCGATGCGGTCACGCTCATGACCTTGCACAACGCCAAGGGTCTCGAGTACCCCGTCGTCTTTCTCACCGGTCTCGAGGACGGACTGTTTCCCCTCTCACAGGCGATCGAGCAGCCGGCGAAGCTCGAGGAAGAACGCCGGCTGTTCTATGTTGGAATAACCAGAGCGGAAGAAAAGCTTTTTATGTCCTTCGCGGAGATGCGACGCCGGAACGGAGAGCTGCTGCCGGGAATGAAGTCCCGATTCCTCAAGGAGATCGCTGGTGCCAACCTCGAGGAGACGAAGACGATGCGAGTGGTGACGATGGGGCGGGGGAATGCTCCCCGCCCCGGAACCTTCGGGAGCGGCGCCTACCCGCAGCGCCGGCAGCACGAAGTCCCGTCGTGGCGGAAGACCGCGGCCATGGAAGCGGAGATCTCCCAGGACGAGCCGCGCTACGTCAAGGGAGAAAGGGTCAAGCACAAGCTCTTCGGAGACGGATCGATCGCCGAGCTGTCGGGAGTGGGACGTGAGGTGAAGGCAGTTATCGACTTCGACGACGAGAATGTCGGGCGGAAGACCATCAAGCTCGCCTACACCACTCTCGAGCGGGGGCAGGAGTAATGGCGGTCACCCGGGACGAGGTGCTGCGCATCGCGGAGCTGGCGCGCCTTGGCGTCGATGCCAATCGGGCGGACGAGCTGACGAGGGAGCTGAGCTCCATCCTCGCGCACATGGAGGTGCTTTCCAAGGTCGACACCTCCAGCGTCGTCCCCACCCAGACCGGTCGTGAAACGGGGACCCCACTCAGACCGGACGTCGGAGTTACCGGTGCGATGACCGGCACGCTGGAATCGTTCGCCCCCGCGATGCGGGATGGATTCCTTATCGTGCCGAGATTGGCGACGCACGAGGATCAGGCGGAAAGCTGACTTGAGTCTCGACAAATACTCAGAGCTGCGCGCCGTTGAGATCGCGGCCGGCGTCCGCGCCGGCACGCTCTCTCCGAACGCGGTCGTTCAGGCCTCCTTCGACCGCGCGGGCGACATCGGAGCGGGGAAGGACAATCTCAACATCGTGCTCTCCGCCGACAACGCCGCGGCGCTCACCGAATGCGATTGCCTTACCGACCGGCGCAACACCGCCGTCGACCTCGGCCTCTTGGCTGGCGTCCCGGTCGTGATCAAGGACAACATCGCTTCCCTCGGGCTTCCCACCACCTGCGGCTCGAAGATCCTCGAGGGCTACGTCAGCCCGTTCGAGGCGACGGTGGTCACTCGCCTTCGCGCACACGGCGCGCAGATTGTCGCCAAGACCAACATGGACGAGTTCGCGATGGGCTCGTCGACGGAGAACAGCGCCTATGGCCCGGCGCGGAATCCGCACGATGTGCGTTGCGTGCCGGGCGGGTCGTCGGGCGGATCGGCCGCCGCCGTCGCGGCGGGAATCACGCCGATCGCTCTTGGGTCGGAGACCGGCGGCTCGGTCCGGCAGCCGGCGGCGTTCTGCGGAGTAGTTGGAGTGAAGCCCACCTGGGGGCGCGTCAGCAGATACGGACTCGTCGCCTTTGCATCGTCCCTCGACCACGTCGGAGTCATCGGGCGCTCCGTGGACGATGCGGCGCTCGCACTCGAGGTGATCGCCGGTTTCGACAAGCTGGATTCCACCAGCTCTGATGCGGACGTCCCGATCTACAGAATGGCGGCGCTCGGCGAAGCACCGGAGCGCACTCACGATCCTGACAGCGAAGCGATACGCCTGGGCCGGAGTCCCGTCCCGCTGCCGCCGCCTCCCCATTCGCAAACGCTCGCCGGAGTGGTCATCGGCAAGCCGAAGGAATATTTCCCGGACTCGCTCGACCCGAGCGTGCGGGATTTATGCGAGCGCTCCCTCGACCGCTTCCGAGCCATGGGCGCCACGGTTCGGGACATCTCGCTGGCCAGGTCGCCCCTCGCGATCCCCGTCTACTACATCATCGCGCCCGCCGAAGCATCGTCCAACCTCGCCCGCTTCGACGGCGTGCGTTACGGACTGCGCGCCAATTCGCCGCTTGGGCTCAAGGGCATGTACGAGCAAACCCGCTCGCAGGGGTTCGGTCGCGAGGTCACCCGCCGGATACTGCTCGGCACCTACGTCCTCTCCGCCGGCTATTACGACGCGTACTACCGGAAAGCGCAGGCGGTCAGAGGCCTCATCGCCGACGACTTCCGCGCCGTTTTCTCCAGCGGCGTCAACGCGATCTTCACGCCGACGACGCCCACGCCGGCATTCCATCTTGGCGCGATCAGTGATCCGTACGAGATGTACCTGAACGACATCTTCACCGTCACCGCGAATCTGGCCGGTGTGCCGGCGATGTCGGTGCCGATCGGACGGGTTCGCAGGCTCCCCGTCGGAGGCCAGATCATCACCGCACATTTCGACGAGTACACGATGTTCCGCGTCGGGTACGCCCTCGAGGCGGCATTGGGAGAGGACGCCCACCGGTGAGCCGCGAGCGCTACGAGATGGTGGTCGGGCTGGAGGTCCACGTCCAGCTCAAGACGCGCACGAAGGCATTCTGCGGCTGCTCGGCGGATTTCGGAGCCGCGCCCAACGTCAACACCTGCCCCGTCTGCCTCGCACTCCCAGGCGCACTTCCTGTGCTCAACCAACACGCCGTCGTGCTCGCCACACGCGCCGCCCTCGGACTCGGCTGCACCGTTCACGAGACATCCATTTTCGCCCGCAAGAATTATTTCTATCCCGATCTGCCCAAGGGCTATCAGATCTCACAGTTCGATCAGCCCCTGGCGACCGGCGGATCGGTGGATATCAGCGGCGAGAATGGCGCCGAGCTCAAGATCCGCATCACCCGGCTGCACATGGAGGAAGACGCGGGGAAGTCGATCCACGATCGATATCCGGGCGTCACCGCGATCGACCTCAACCGCTCCGGAGTTCCGCTCGTCGAGATCGTCAGCGAGCCTGACTTGAGGAGCGGCGCCCAAGCCCACGCGTATCTCCGCGCCCTCAAGCAGATTCTCCAGTACCTCGACGTCAGCGACGTCAGCATGGAGGAGGGAAGTCTGCGGGTCGACGCGAACATCAGCGTCCGCACCCCCGGGGAGTCGCGGCTCGGAACGAAGACGGAAGTCAAGAACATGAATTCGTTTTCAGCGGTGGAGCGCGCCATCGACTCGGAATTCAAGAGGCAATGCGCGCTCATCGACTCAGGGGGAAAGGTCGAGCAGCAAACCCTTCTCTGGGACAGCGAGCGCGAAGTGGTGCGGCCGAGCAGGACGAAGGAGGGCAGTCATGACTACCGGTATTTCCCGGAGCCGGACCTGGGGCCACTGCTGCTCGATGCGAAGTGGATCGACCAGACCGGGCACGATCTCCCCGAGCTGCCCGGAGCGCGGCGCACACGATTCAGCCGTGACTTCGCCCTCCCGGCTCCGGATGTCGAGAGGCTGACCGCGTCGCCCGCGCTGGCCGAGTATTTCGAGGCGGTGGCGCGTGCATCGGGCGATGGGAAAGCGGCCTACAACTGGGTGATGGGAGAGGTGTCGGCTGCTCTACGCGGGTCGGGACAGGATATCGCGGCGTTCCGCGTGCGACCCGCCGATCTTGCCCAGCTGCTCAATCTCGTTCGTGACGGAACGATCAGTCATACCGCCGCCAAGCGGGTGTTCACACTGATGACCGAGACGGGAAAGCCGGCGGCGCAGGTGGCGGCCGACGAGGGGCTTCTACAGGTCGGTGACGAGGATGCGATTGCGGTGTGGGTGGATGAAGTTCTGCTTGAGCACCCGGAGGAAGCCGCGCGCTATCGAAGCGGCGAGAAGAAGCTGCAGGGCGTGCTCGTCGGTTTCGTGATGAAGAAGTCGAAAGGCCGAGCCGATCCCAAGCGCGTCAATCAGTTGTTGGCTTCGCGAGCGGGGTAGAGCGGCTCCGGCAGCTTTTCCGCGTAGCGCAGCTTCGAAGGCGGCATCCCGAAGTGGTGCTGCGCCTGCTCCTTGACGTGCTCCTCGCCTCCGCGGCGGAGCGCCGCCCGCCTGACTTTCTTGGCCTCACGCAGTGGCGCGGTGCCGGCGGGATCGAGCTTGAACGGCTCGGCGCGATCGAGGCGTGAAAGGAGATCGACGATGTAGTCGAATGCCCGCGCCATGTAGATCTCCACTTCCGGCTCGGTGAGATCCCAGCGGCTTTTTTCCTCGACCAGGTGGAAGATCCGCTGCCACGATTCGGTGTCGGCGACGTGGACCATTCCCCGGAAAATCCGGCGGTTGGTCGAGGTGCTGAAGATCGTCGGACTGAGAATCCGGTCGAGGTGCCCGTCGGAGTGGGCGTGGTCGCGCAGTATCAGCTGCTTGGCCGTGCGACTGAATCGCTCACCGATGTGAGTGTCGAACCGGCTTTCCCAGTAGCTGTGTCCGAGCGCGGCCGTCGAAGAAGTGATGGTGAGCTGGTGTGGAACGAAGTAGTTGTGGGCCACCGAATCGGCGGCGAGGTGCGCCAGGTATCCGAGGCCGAAGGCGCGGAGCGGCTCCGACTCGGCGTTGTCATGGATCTCGAAGCCCACCGTCCAGGAGTGACAGTGGCGCCCCGCGGCGGCGTATTTTTTGGCGATGCTCGTGTCAGCGGCGATCGACCCGTAGAGAAAATCATACGGGTACGCGGCGAGGAGCTCGGCGATTCCTCCGGGTAGGAGGGGCAGCGATCGCATGATCGCTTCGCCGAGGAAGATGTGCGTGCCAGGAGTCCACGCGTGCGCGACCGCTGGCGTCAGCACGAGCGCGAGCAGGACGACCAGCGCCGTGACAGCGGCCGGGATCACGCGCGCTCGCGCGCGCGCCATCGCGGCCGACCTATATCCCGATGCGCTTGCGCTGACGGCGAACAGCCTTGCGCAGGTCGTTGAGCTCGTCCTTCACGACATCGTTGATCGCATCGCGCGCGGTGTCGGCGTAATCGCGCACCTGCTCGATCATGTCGTCGACCGGAATGCGATCGATCAGCTCTCCGCCACGCTCGACGGCGGTGTTGAACCCCCGACGCGCGCGCGGCGCCGCCCAGCGCGCTCCTTCAGCGGCGCGGCCACCGGCCCACTTGGCGCCCTCGAGCCCGGCCATTCCCGCCAGCGCGGCTCCGCGGCCCGCGTAACGCACCAGCGGTCCCACCGGCCGTCTGCCCGACGGGCCCCGTCTAACCAACAGCGTTATCCCCGCCCCGACAGCAGCTCCGATGAGGGCCGCCGTCAACAGGTCGAACTGCTGCTCACGTTCCTCGTCCAGCTCCATTTCTGGGTCGGACCCTCGGCCGCGGCTTCTCCCAGTCGTCGGCTCCGCCTTCGTCGTAGTCCCCATCGATCAAATCCTCCTCGTCAAATGCAGTGTTGATTCCCGTTTGCACGCCGCGAATCGTGGCGGCCGTCGTCACGAACGCCGACTCGGCCTCTTCCTGTACGACCTCGAGCAGCGCATTCAGCTGGTTGATCCGGTCCTCCGCTGCCGCCACCGCCTGCTGCACCCGCTGGTTCGCCGCCGCTACGGTCTGGCTCACCTGCTGCACGTCGACACGTATCGACGTCGAGATGTAGTCCACGTTGTCGGCGATCGAGCTGGCGTGGCGCATCAGCGGATTGATGTCGCCATAGATCTTGTCGAGCATCTCGCTCGTCTTCTTGTAGCTCTTCCTGAAATTCCAGGCTGCCGGCACGAGCGCAACCGTCAGGACGATTACGGTGATCGTCATCACGCCACTCGCGATGCTCGTCACCTTCTGCCAGAGGCTCGGGTCTTCCGTGACCTGCCTGGTGTAGAGCGTGTCTGGCAAAGCCTGTGCGGCCTGGAGCAACAGCTCCATTCCGGCGGTCGTCCATCCCGTCATGCGCGATCTTTGTGCAAGGGAGAGGCCATTTTCCTGAGGGCTCCGGGTAGAGTACAAAGAGTGGCCACGGCGATATATTTTCGCAACACGCTTGGAGACATGCAGTCCGCACCCGCTTCAGGAGCAGCATGCCAGCAGTACAGTTCGTCGTAGAGGGCGGAAAGCCGCTTCACGGCTCGATCAGGCCGTCAGGGAACAAGAACGCGGCGCTGCCGATCGTCGCCGCCGCGCTGATCTCACACAATCCGGTCCATCTGGAGAATGTCCCGCGCATCCGCGACATCGAGACCCTCGTCGAGCTGATCCGCTCGGTGGGCGCGTCGATGGAGTGGACGGGCCAGAACTCCCTCTCGATTCACGCCAAGGATCTCAGCCCGAAAGACCTGAATCCGACGCTCTGCGCCAAGATCCGCGCGTCGATTCTTCTCGCGGCTCCGCTTTTGGCCCGCTGCGGCCAGGTCACCCTCCCACCGCCCGGTGGCGACGTCATCGGCCGGCGGAGGCTCGACACGCACTTCCTCGCCCTGGAGCAGCTCGGCGCGTCGTTCACGCACGGGAAAGTCATCGAGATGCGCGTCAACGGATTCCGCGGCGCCGACGTGTTTCTCGACGAGCCCAGCGTGACAGCGACCGAGAACGCGCTTGTCGCGGCATCGGCCGCGACGGGGACGACGATTCTCAGAAACGCGGCCAGCGAGCCCCACGTTCAGGACCTCGCGCATTTTCTGATCGCCCTGGGTGCCAAGATCGAAGGTGTCGGAACCAACACCATGACGATTCACGGGGACCGGAACCTGGGGACGGCTCCCGTGAGGTACACCATCGGACCGGATCACATCGAGGTCGGCTCTTTCATCGGCCTTGCCGCGGTGACCCAATCCGAGCTCCGGATCCAGGACGCCGGCATCGAGCACCTGAGATCGACCCGGATGGGGTTCTCGAGGCTGGGAATCGAATGCGTCGAGGATGGCCATGACCTGATCGTGCCGGCGAAGCAGACCCGCCAGATCCAGTCGGACATGGGCGGGCACGTACCCAAGCTCGAGGACCAGCCGTGGCCGGCCTTCCCGGCTGATACGATGTCGATCGCGATCGTCACCGCCACCCAGTGCGACGGGCTGGTGATGATGCACGAAAAAATGTTCGAGTCCCGCCTGTTCTTCGTCGACAAGCTCTCCACGATGGGGGCCAGGATCGTGCTCTGCGATCCGCACCGCGCTCTCATTCACGGTCCGAGCCGCCTCCGCGGCGCCGTGCTCGAGTCTCCCGACATCCGGGCCGGAATGGCGCTGCTCCTCGCCGCGCTCTGCGCCGAAGGCACCAGCATCATCAACAACGTTGGGCAGATCGAGCGGGGCTACGAGCGCATCGACGAGCGGCTCCAGGCTCTTGGCGCTTCCATAACGCGCGTAGACGACCGGCGTCAGTAGCGGTGAGCGAGGTCGACAAGGAAGTAATCACCGACTTCGAGGGTTGGGGGATCCGCGCGTTTACGACCACGCGCGACGCTGGAACGTTCAGCCTGGTTGGCACCGAGCCAGTCGGCGAGGTGATGGGGCGCTGGACCGCCGTTCAGAACGAGCTCGCAGCGACGGCGCTCCGCATCGTGTCTCTCCGCCAGGTCCATGGTAGCCGGGTGCTCGTTCACACCGGTGGCTGGGAGGGCTGGCTGCGAGCCGGTGAGGCCGATGGACACATCGCCGCCGAGCGGGGGACAGCCCTCGCCGTCGGTGTTGCCGACTGCGTTCCCGTATTCATCGCCCACGCCTCGGGTGTCGTGGCGCTCCTGCATTCTGGCTGGAAGGGAACCGTTGCCCGGATAACCTCCGCCGCGATCGAGGCCCTCGCACGCTACGGACTTCCGCCCGCCGAGCTGGCCATCCATCTCGGCCCCTCGATCTGCGGACGCTGTTACGAGGTGAGCGCCGAAGTTCGCGGCGAGCTCACCGGCCAGCCGGTAAATCGCGGCGGGAACGTCGACCTGAGATCGCTGATCGCCGAGCACGCCAGCGAGCTCGGCGTCCAGAAAATCACGGTGAGCGCGTCGTGCACAAAATGCGACAACGACAGATTCTACTCCCACCGGGCCGGCGACAGGGGAAGGCAAATCGGAGTGATCGCCGCAAAGGCGTAGAGGGTAGGCCGCTCAGCTTGACTCCACCCGGCGGCCAATCTACATTGAATAGGGCGTTCAATTCGGCGGCCGATGATGTGGGGATCCCCCCACATTTTTTTGTCCTCTGAACGTACCTAGAAGATAGATGAGCCAAACATTGGAAGACGTTGTGGCCTCAGAGATTAGGCCTCTTGGTCTTGAACTTTTTGAGCTGAAGATCGGCGGCGCGAAAGGTCGCCCTGTGGTGGACGTTCGCATCGAGCGGGAAGATGGCGAAAAAGTGACTGTAGATGTATGCGCGGCGGCTTCGAGAGCGATCGAGGCGAAGCTCGACGCGCTCGATTTTGGCGGCAAACTGTACGTGTTGGAGGTCTCCTCACCGGGACTGGAGCGGCCGCTCAGGAACGCGGCCGACTGGCGGAAGTTCGAGGGTCGGACGGCGGTCGTGACGGTCAACGCGCCGGGAGATCCGGCGGGTCGCAGGACGGACGAGGTGGAGATCACGGGAGTCGAAGGCGATGCTGGCCACGAGATCTTGATCGTACGGAACGAGCGGGGCGCCGAGCGCCGGTTTCCGCTGTCCGCGGTCGAGAAGGCTCGGCTGGCGTTTCACTGGAAAAGGTAGAGGATTAGGATATGGCTGCTTCACTGGAAATTCTGACGGCGATCCGCGAGCTGACGAACTCGAAGCAGATCGACCGCGCCGAGCTGCACGGCTTGCTCGCGGACGGCATCAATGCCGCCCTCGCCAAGAAGCACGGGCCGACGGTTCAGGCCGAGGTCGACATCGACGAGACCAAGGGCGCGATTCGCATCGTGCTGCTCAAGACCGTCGTCGAGGAAGTCACCGATCCCGCCAGCCAGGTCTCGCTCGAGGAAGCACGGTTCGAGGACGCCGACTTTCAGGTCGGCGATCAGCTCGAGATCCCGGTCGACTTTGCCGAGTTCGGGCGGACCGCGGTCCAGGCCGCCAAGCAGCGAATCATCCAGCGTGTTCGGGAAGGCGAGAGATCGAAGATCCGCGACGAGTTCTCGAGCCGGGTCGGCGATCTTCTTTCCGGTGAAGTCCAGCAGATCGAGCGCGGCAAGCTCGTCGTCATGCTCAATAAGTTCCGTGAGGCCGAAGCGATCATTCCTTACCGCGAGCAGAACCACCGCGAGCACTTCCATCAGGGAGATCCTATCCGCGCCGTTCTCAAGCGCGTCGAGGAGACGCCGAAAGGCCCCCGCCTGGTGTTGAGCCGCGCGGATGCTCTGTTCGTGAAGGCGCTGTTCAAGCTCGAGGTCCCGGAGATCCAGCAGAACCTGGTGGAGATCAGGGCGAGCGCGCGCGAAGTCGGAAGCCGCACCAAGATCGCGGTTTTCTCGAGGGACGATTCGGTCGATCCGGTGGGCGCTTGCGTCGGCCTCAAGGGCTCGCGCGTGCAAGCCGTGGTCAACGAGCTGGGTGGAGAAAGAATCGACATCGTGCCGTGGTCGGCCGATCCCGAGCGGTTCGCGAAGCTCGCGCTGGCGCCGGCCCGCGTAGCGCGGGTATTCAGCGATCCGGCGACAAAGACGATTCAGGCGATCGTGGACGAGGACCAGTTGTCGCTGGCCATCGGACGCAACGGCCAGAACGTGCGCCTCGCGTCGGAGCTCACCGAATGGAAGATCGAGCTCTACTCGAGTCGCGAGTGGATGGAGCGCGGCTCCGACCAGCCGATCTTCGCCCCGCTTCCGACCGACGAGCCTGTTTCCGGAGTCAATCCGCGGCTCCTCGATATCGAAGGCATGCAGGCGGCGACCGTCGCTGTGCTGGAAGAAGCGGGTTATCGCACGCTGGACGACATCATCGATCTCGAGCGCGAAGATTTCCTTCGCCTGCCGGGAATTGCGCCTGAGGAGGCGGATCGGCTTATGGCAATCATCAACGAGCTGACTGACGACTCTCCTGAAACACCGGAGGCAGCAGTCACGAACACCGCGGAGGATGCGGCGGCCAGCAATGACATGGGTGCGGAAGGACCGGTGCCCACGGGTGCGGCTGCCGAGAAGGGCGCCACCACGGCGGAGAAGGTGAGCGCCAAGGCGGAGAAAGAAGGAGTGAAGGCGGAGTAGCTGATGGATGCCGACACGACGCGCAGGCTGTTGGGCCTTCTCGGCCTCGGCGCGCGCGGTCGTGGAGCAGTCATCGGTGTCGAGCAGGTGAGGGAGGCGGCGCGGCGCGGCAAGCTGCTGTTGGCTATTGCGGCGCCGGACGCTTCGAGTAACAGTTTGAACAAGGTGCTGCCGCTGCTTCGGGCGAGGGAGATACCGGTTTTCTCCGCGCCTTCGGCGAAGGAGCTTGGCAACGCAGTCGGCCGCGACAGCACCGCGGTGGTGGGCATAGTGGACAGAGGTTTGGCCAAAGGCATTCGGGCGCTCAGCCTGAGCGCGATGACGGTGGGAAGTAAGGAGGAGTTGGGTTGAACAAGCTGCGAGTGCACGACCTGGCAGGAGAATTTGGGGTCACCTCCGACGAGGTGATCAATCTTCTTCGCCAGATGGACGTTCCGGTGCGGAGCCATCTCAGTCCGCTCAGTGATGATCAGGTTGCACGCATACGGGCACGATGGGAGCGCGAAAAGCGCGCTCGCGTCGCGGCTCCGCCTGCGGCTGCCCGCCGTCGCCGTGGAACGGCCGCAGCGCCGGCCCCTCCGGAAGTAAAGGCAGAGCCGGCAGCGGCTGAAGGTGCCGCGCGTCGTCGTCGCCGCGTCGCCGCCGACCCGGTAGCCGAGGCCCCCGCGGAGGAGTCGACTCCCGCTGTCGCTGAGACTCCAGTCGTCGCGGACGCGCGGGCTCCGGCAGCGCCTCCTGTCGCCGCTACTGCGGCTACCGATTCACCGCCCGAGTCGCATGTTGCGCCCGCCCCACCAGTGCGGCGCGCCGGGTCGCCCGCTCAGACTTCACAGCCTTCGCATCACGGCACCGATCGTGGAGACTCGCGCGATCGCCAGCGTCCACAGCCGGTCGTTCCCGGCGCGCCACGGCCACGTCCTGTCGCCACCGGCGCGCCTTACGCGCCGCCGCGTCCGGTCGCGTCCGCCGCTCCCGGAGCAGGCGCTACTCCGCCGCGGCGAGATGACCGCAGTGGCGGTGGGGGCGGAGGTGGCCGCGGAGACGACCGCGGTGCGCGACGCGGAAAAAAGGGCAAGCGTGGAGTAGATCAGGAAGCGGTGTCGGCGAACATTGGAAAGACGATGGCCACCATGCGCGGACCGATCCGCCGCGGTGGAGCGCGTCGCGCCGAGGACGGAACCTATCGCGAGGAGATGGCCGCGCAGAAGCAGGCGGAGGTCGAGCGCGAGAAGAAGACCGTTCACGTGAACGAGTTCATCACCGTCAGTGAGCTGGCGCAGATTCTCAAGATTCCCGCGGTCCAGATCGTCGGATTCGCGTTCAAGAACCTGGGGCTGATGGTCACCATCAATCAGCGCCTGGACTTCGACCAGATCGAGCTCATCGCCGGGGAGTTCGGTTTCCAGGCTGTCAAAGAACAGGAATACGCAGCCGATCTGAACACGGCCGAGGTCACCGTGGACACCGAGGACCAGCTGCGCCCCCGTCCACCGGTGGTCACCATCATGGGCCACGTCGATCACGGCAAGACATCGCTTCTCGATTACGTCCGGAAATCGAACGTCGTCGCCGGTGAGTCGGGCGGCATCACGCAGCACATTGGCGCCTACCACGTCAGTCTGCCAGGCGGAAAGGCCATCACTTTCCTCGACACTCCCGGTCACGAAGCCTTCACCGCGATGCGCGCGCGCGGAGCGCAGGTCACCGACATCGTCATCCTCGTCGTCGCATCCGACGACCAGGTCATGCCCCAGACCATCGAGGCGATCTCACACGCTCGCAACGCGGGCGTGCCGATCATCGTCGCCATCAACAAGATCGACGTTCCCGGCGCCAACCCCATGAAGGTGAAACAGGATCTGCTTCAGCACGGCGTGGTGCTCGAGGAATTCGGCGGCACGGTGCTGTCGAGCGAAGTGTCGGCGAAGAAGGGAACCAACGTCGACTCGCTGCTCGATCAGATTCTGCTGCAGGCGGAAATCCTCGACCTCAAGGCGAATCCGAACCGGAGCGCCACCGGAGCCGTGATCGAAGCTCAGCTCGATCCGGGCAAGGGCGCGGTCGCGACGCTGCTGGTCAGCAACGGCACCCTCAGGGTCGGCGACGATTTCATCTGCGGCATGTACTCGGGACGCGTGCGAGCGCTGCTCGACGAGCGGGGTCGCGCCATCAAGGAAGCGGGCCCGGCTATTCCGGTACAGATCCTCGGCATCGGCGGAGTGCCGATGGCTGGAGATCAGTTCGTGGTGGTGGAAGACGCGATGGAATCGCGCGAGATCGCGCAGCGCCGTCAGCGCCTCGACCGCGAAGCGAAGAGCCGCCGCACCGCCAAGGGCGTAGTCTCGCTGGAGGATTTCATGTCGCAGACGGCGCCCGGCCAGAAGCGGACGCTCCGGATAGTAATCAAGGCGGATCAAGGCGGTCCGGCGGAAGCTCTCGCCGATGCGCTCGCCCAGCTGTCGCATGAAGAGGTTTCGGTGGAGGTCATCCATCGCGGCGTCGGCGCCATCACGGAGAGCGACATCCTGCTCGCTCGCGCGTCGGGCGCGATCATCGTCGGCTTCCACGTGCGTCCCGACAACAACGCGAGAGCTGCCGCCGAGCGCGAAGGCGTCGACATCAAGCTGTACAAGGTCATATACGAGGCGGTCGAGGACGTGCGCGCCGCTCTCGAGGGAATGCTGCGTCCCGAAGAGCGCGAGGTCGTCCTGGGCGAGGCGGAAGTCCGCGAGCTGTTCAAGGTTCCGAAGATGGGAGTCATCGCCGGCTGCTCGGTGAGAAACGGCGTCATCAACCGCCAGGGCCGGGTTCGCGTGATCCGCGACTCCGTCGAGGTCTACGACGGCAACATCATCTCGCTCCGCCGCTTCAAGGACGATGTGAAGGAAGTCCGCGAGGGCTTCGAGTGCGGCATCGGCATCGAGAACTTCAACGACATCAAGGTCGGCGACGTTCTCGAGTGCTACAAGAAGGAGCAGGTCGCGCGCACCCTGACTTCGGCGGCCGGGGCTTCTGCGTAACACGCGGCGGTCGGATCGCGTCGCCGAAGCGATCCGCGTCGAGGTGGCGACCTTCCTCACCGAAGCGGCAAAGGATCCCCGGATCGTCGGCTTCGTGACGGTGACCGGCGCGGATGTCACGCCGGATCTCCGCCACGCCCGCGTCTACGTGAGCGTGCTCGGCAGTGATTCCGAGAAAGCGGCGACGTTTCAGGGGCTGGGAAGCGTGGCGTCCCACCTGAGGTCGCGCGTGGCGCGGCAGCTCCAGCTCCGCGTTGCTCCGGAGATACAGTTCCGGGAGGACGACACAGTCGCGCGCGCTGCCAGGATCGAGTCGCTTCTCGCGGACGTCAAGAAGCAGGACGCGACCGCGGCGCGTGGCAGAGAAGAACCCACAGACTGATTCGGGCGAAGGCCCCACCCCCGGTTCAGGAAAGGCCGCTGGAGGACTGCTGCTGGTCGACAAGCCCGCCGGCATCACCTCACACGACGTCGTCCTGCGCGTGCGGCAGATCTACGGCGAGCGAAGCATCGGCCACCTCGGCACTCTCGATCCTTTTGCCACCGGCCTGCTCGTGCTCTTGATCGGCAGGGTGACGAGACTCGCCAATTTTCTGGACACCGAGCCCAAAGTCTACGAAGCGACCATCGCCTTTGGCGCCGAGACGGACACCGACGATGAGACCGGCGTGGTCACGAGAACGGCGGCGGCTCCGGGCGAGGCTCAGATCCGGGCCGGGATTCATTCGCTCACAGGCTCGTTCCCTCAGGTCCCGCCTGCGTATTCGGCCAAGAGCGTGGACGGCGTCCGCGCCTATGATGCAGCGCGGCGCGGTGAGCCGCTGGAGCTGGCTCCGGTAACTGTCACCGTCCACCGATGGGACACGGTACGAATCGACGGCAGCGTCATGCGCGCCGCGATCACCTGCAGTGGAGGCACCTACATCCGCTCACTCGCCCGCGACCTCGGTCGCGCCACGGCCTCGGCGGCGCATCTGACCGCGCTGCGCCGAATCAGCGTCGGAGAGTTTGACGTCAAGGATGCGTTTTCCCTCGACCAGCTGGCCACTGAGCGTCCGTCACTCAGGTCACTCCGGATCGTCGCGGATGCCTGAGCGCGTCGCCGAGTCGGGGCTCCCGCCCCATGTAGCGGGCACGGTGATCACTGTCGGCACGTTCGACGGCGTTCATCGCGGTCACCAGGACGTGATCGAGAAGCTGGTGGTGCGTGCGCGCGCCCGCGGACTCCCCAGCGTGCTGGTGACCTTCGATCCTCACCCAATGGAGGTGGTGAACCCAGTCGCGGCGCCGCTGCTTCTGACCACCCGTGACGAGAAGCTCGAAGTGCTGGCGGAATCGGGGATCGATTATCTCGCGGTGCTGCCTTTCACCGAGACGCTGGCTTCATTTCCCGCGGAGGCATTCGTCGAGCGGGTGCTGAGGCCCCGGTTCCGGTTCGAGGAGCTTCTGATCGGATACGATCACGGATTCGGCCGGCAGCGGGCAGGGAACATCGGTGTGCTTCGCGAGCTGGGAGCGAGGGATGGCTTCAAGGTCGATGTAGTCGATGCCGTCTCCACGGCCGACGGCCAGTCAGTGTCGTCGACGTCGATCCGGCGCGCGGTGGCGGGTGGCGACCTCGAGCGCGCGTGCGCCGGTCTCGGCAGGCCATACTCAGTGAGCGGGCGGGTCGTTCAGGGAAGCCAGCGCGGACGGGCGCTCGGATTTCCGACCCTCAACCTTGGCGCCGCCCCGCCGCGAAAGCTGCTGCCGCCCGAGGGCGTCTACGCCGTCCGCGTCCAGACACCACGGGGGCCAGCCGGGGGAATGATGAATCTCGGGTCGAGGCCCACCTTCGGCGACGCGGCCGTCACACTGGAGGCGCACCTGTTCGATACCAGCGGCGACTTTTATGGCGCGCACGTAAGGATCGACCTGATTGCGCGCATACGCGCAACGAGGAAATTCGCCTCGCCGGAGGAGCTCAAGAAGCAGCTCGAACAGGATGAGAAGAGGGCGCGAAGCGCGTTGACTCTCTTCGGCGCTTCCGGTAACCTTACAGGCTAGACAAGAATTGCACTTTTCCCTATGGCATCATGAGTATCAAGTACCGCCTCCTGATAATTTTTGGCCTGACCGCGGCGTCCCTGTGGGCGCTCTATCCGCGCACCGTCGTCGAGCGCGTCAAGCGCGACGGCATGTTCGTCTACGACACCGTCAAGCGCGTCCCGCTCAAGAAGGGACTGGACCTCGAGGGTGGCATGCACCTCTCCCTCGAGGTCGATGAATCCAAGGGCGTGATCGCCGACAAGAGCGAGGCCATCGACCGCGCTCTCAAGGTGGTTCGGACGCGCATCGACGAATTCGGAGTGGCGGAGCCGGTGGTCCAGAAGGTCGGTAACGACCGGATCATCGTCGAGCTTCCGGGCATCGATGATCCACGGCGCGCTCAGGATGTAGTGCAGAAATCGGCGTTCCTCGAATTCCAGATCACGGACGAGACGCAGGCCCTGGAGAGGGCGCTCCCGCGGCTCGACGCCATACTGAAGGACAAGAAGCCGGCGACCGCCGCGGTGACCGGACAGGGCAGGCGGGATTCGACGGCCGGCGCCGCTGGGCTGGAATCGCTTTTCACCGCCGACACTTCCGCGAAGGCGGACAGCACAAAGTCTGACACCGCCGCGGCAGCCGGCGTCGGTGGCCCGGGTGCTTTCTCGAGGCTGATCCAGAGGGGTAGCATACCCGGCGAGTATTTCGTCGCCCGCGACGATGTCCCTCTCGTAACCAACTATCTGGCGATGCCCGAAGTCGCGGGCATACTTCCGCCTGGCAAGGTGCTGCGCTGGAGCAGCGATACCTTGTCGATCGGCAATCAGGTGTACCGGCCGTTGTATGTCCTCGACGCGAAGCCGATCATCACCGGCGAGTACCTCACCGATGCGAAGCCGAATACC
This sequence comes from Gemmatimonadaceae bacterium, assembly GCA_046714195.1. GTDB lineage: Bacteria > Gemmatimonadota > Gemmatimonadetes > Gemmatimonadales > Gemmatimonadaceae > UBA4720. The sequence goes on along the minus strand of JBKKAY010000242.1, from coordinate 2,180 downwards.
TCGCCGCAGGAAGGCAACCTCGTTCAGTTCACCATGAACACCGAGGGCGCGCGAATCTTCCGAACCGAAACGGCGCGTCACATCAAGGACCACATGGCGATCGTCCTCGACCAGCGAGTGATGGGCCAGCCGCCGATAATCCAGAGCGCCATCGGCAGGGACGGACAGATCACCATGGGTGGCAAGCCGCTCCAGGCGGCGCAGGACCTGGCGCTGGTACTGCGCGCCGGCTCTCTCCCCGTACCGCTCAAGGTGGTCTACACCGCTGAGATCGGCGCCAGCCTCGGCCAGGATTCCATCCGGCAGGGAATCGTCGCTGGAATCATCGCGATTGGTCTCATCGTCCTCATCATGATCGGCTACTATCGGTTCGCCGGAGTGTTGGCGGTCCTGGGTCTCGTGCTCTACCTCCTCTACACCCTGGCTGCGTTGGCGGGCTTTGGCGCCGTGCTCACGCTGCCCGGTCTGGCGGGATTCATCCTCTCCATCGGAATCGCGGTCGACGCCAACGTGTTGATCTTCGAGCGGATTCGAGAGGAGCTCGCGCTCGGCAAGACAGTCAGGACGTCCGTCGACGAAGGGTTCCGACACGCCATGAGCGCCATCATCGATTCCGAGGTCACGACCGCGCTCACCGCCGCGGTGCTGTACCAGTACGGCACCGGTCCCGTCAGGGGCTTCGCTGTCACGCTGCTCGCCGGAATCGCGGCGTCGCTGATCACCGCGATCTTCGTCGTCCGCACTTTCTTCCTCGTCTGGCTCAATCGTACGCCCGACACTCGCACACTGAGCATCTAATGCTGCGCATTCTTCACGACACGAGCTACGACTTCATCCGTTGGTGGAAGTGGGCCCTTGGCATCACCATCGCCTTCCTCGCCGTCGGCCTCGGCTCTCTGATCTTCGAGCCCGCCAATTACAGCATCGAGTTCACCGGCGGAACGCTGATGCAGCTGGAGTTCACCAGTCCCGTCGATGCGGGCCGGATTCGGTCGACGGTGGAGAGAGCGGGGATACACGGTGCCGAAATACAGCAGTTCGGGTCCAACCGCGAGTATACGGTGCGCGCCCAGGACGCCGCTCACGTTCAGAGCCAGGCGGTCCAGGCCGGGACCATCGCTATCAGAATCGGAGCCGCGCTCAGGCAGGAGTTCGGCGAGGGTCAGCTGAGGATCGTTCGCACGGAGGGAGTCGGGCCGCGCGTGGGAAGCGAGCTCCGGCGAGGAGCAATCATCGCCATTCTCATCTCGTTCATCATCACGCTCATTTACCTCTCGATCAGGTTCGAGTGGAGATTTGCGGCGGCCGCGGTGATCGCCACCAGCCACGACATCATCGGCACGATAGCGTTCATCGCGCTGATGAACCTGGAGATCTCACTCACCATCGTCGCTGGACTGCTGACGGTGCTCGGATACTCGCTCAACGACACCATCATCATCTTCGACCGGGTTCGCGAGAATCTGCGGAAGGGAAGGAAGGAGTCGTTCTACGACACGCTCAATCGATCTATCAACGAGACGCTTCCGCGCTCGATCCTCACTCACGCCACCGCGCTCGCCTCGACCCTCGCGCTGCTCATTTTCGCGGGCGAAGTGCTCAGGCCTTTTGCCTGGGTGATGTCGTTCGGAATCTTTACCGGCACGTTCAGCTCCATCTACGTCGCAGCGCCGATCCTGATCTGGATCGAGCGCAAATGGCCTCGCAAGGCGGGCTCACGCCAGTCTTCATCGACAGTCACGCCCACCTCGCGGACCCAGCGTTCGACGGCGACCGCGACGCGGTAATCTCGCGCGCCCGCTTCTCGGGCGCCGAAGCCATTGTCTGCATTGGTGAGTCGGTAGAGCGGGCGGCTATCGCCTCGCGCGTCGCCGCCGACAATCCAGGCTTCGTCTTCGCGACCGCCGGCGTGCATCCGCACGACGCCGCGACCTTCGACGCGGCGCGCGACCTTCCCGAGCTCCGCGCCCACATTCGGTCCGGCGCGGTCGCCGTCGGGGAATGCGGGCTCGACTACCACTACGACAACTCGCCGCGTCACGCGCAGCGCGCAGCCTTCTCGGCGCAGATCGACTTGGCCGCCGACGCCGGACGCCCGCTCGTCGTACACACCCGGGATGCCGAAGACGACACGCGCCGGATGATCGATCACGCCACGGGCGCGGGAGCCTTGGGAGTGC
>JBKKAY010000241.1:0-11188 GCA_046714195.1 Gemmatimonadaceae bacterium | reverse complement strand
GGCCCCTGGCGCGATGACCTGGTCTATCCGCGCCGCCGAGGCGGGCGAGGCGCCGCAGTTGGCAGCCTTCGCCGCGATGCTGTTCCGGCAGGCGTACGGGATCACGCATCCGGAGCCGACGCTCAGCGAGTATCTCACCGATTCATTCGCGATCCCGCGTTTTTCGCGGACGCTCGAGGATCCTGCAAGCACGATTCTCCTCGTTGTCTCAACCAGCGGGTCCTGGATTGGTTATGCGGAGCTCCATCTAGGGGCGCCGACCGCTACCACCACCGTGCTCACGCGCACGCTGCCGGGCACCGCGCCGATCGAGATTGTGCGCTTCTATGTCGATCAGGATTGGCATGGCCAGGGCGTCGCGCAGGCACTCATGCGCGCGTGCGAGGAGCGGGCGCGCATGAGTGGGTGCGATGCCCTATGGCTCCAGGCATGGCAGCAGGCGCCTCGAGCGCTTGGCTTCTACAGGAAGGCAGGTTTCGAGGTCTACGGCACCGCGGTCTTCACTTTCGGCGAGCGCGCCGATGGAGACTTCATATTGGCGCGAGGAATTACGCGATCCATGGAAGGGAGCGAATGACAAGATTCGACGAGCAACCCGTCGTCCCGCACCAAAGGCCCGTGCAGCCGCGCGTGTGGCGATCGCGGGATAATCGCGTCGTAGCGGGCGTCGTTGGCGGGCTTGCCGAGCGCATGAACGTAAACCCTACGGTGCTACGGTGGTTCACTGCTTTCGCCACGGTGTCAACAGGCTTTTTCCCGTTCGTTCTCATCTACTTGATCCTCTGGGCGATAACCAGCCCTTATCCCTCGGGCACGCCCGAACGCTGACAGTCTTCCGCGTCCATTTACTTCGTCCAGATCACGATGCTGCCGCAATCGGTCATCCCCTCGTGGAATTGCGGCGGTACACCCGCCCCCGTGTAAACCTCGATGCCCGCGATCTCCTTAGGGCGAACCCAGGTGTCGATGTCGCCCGCGCTCAAGTTGTTCATGCGGTGGCCGTCGAGGTAGAACGCCGGGACGCACGCGTCTTCGAAGGTGCCGCGCATTGTAAGCACGACCTCGCCGAGCGGAGTGCGATCCACTCTAAGCCCCGGGAAGATGCGAAAGAGATCCGATGTGACGAGAGGCCGCCTCCGCTCGATGTCTTCGGGAGTCATATAATGGCCGGCACCGCTCCGGCTGCGATCGAGGAAACCGCTGATGTCGCGGCCCCTGACGCGAGCGGCTACAATTTTCACGGTGTCGAGCACCGCCCTGAGCGTGGACAGTGCTACCCGGATCGGCCGGGCTCCGGCGACTACGTTCACTGGACGTCGCTCGGGATAGTAGCCGACGGCGCGGACCTCGAGCATCCTCGTGCCCACCGGCAAATCCGTTAGAGTCCATTCGCCGCGCTCGTTGGCGCGGGTCTCCGGACCGGCGGTGATGCTCACGAGCGCACCCTGCAATGCCCGGCCACTTACCGCCGCGGTAACAGTTCCGCTGAGGCGCGCGTCTCCCGACGGCAGTCGGCGGGGCGCGGGGACTAACGCCTCCACGCGCGGCGCCGTGTCGGCAGCTGCTGCGACACGCGAGGGTCCGAGATAAAGATCGCGGCGCACGAAGCCTTCAGATGAAAGCGGAACTTCAATCACGTCGGTGCTATCCGCGCCGCGACTGGCGGTCAGCTCCAGCGTTCCGCCACTCGGCACGTTACACATGGCGAACCAACCGGTCTCCGCCGTGGTTGCGACGAGGCGCGCAATGCGGCGGACCAGTCCGTTCGAGCTGAACGAAAACTCGAGCCACTCCCCTTTGACCGTGACACCCCCGGCTGGCTCCCCTGCTCCTGCATCCCGAACCACGCCGATGAGGACGCTGCTCGAATCCTCAGGCGGTCGCGGACCGCAGATGGCTGTGCGGATCCGGGCGGGTGACGGGATCGCCAGGTCGGCCCGCACCGGCCTGACGCCGTCGACCCACACCTGCCGGAGCGGGACCTCTACGCCGAGCGAATCGAGCATCGGGTGAAAGAAGCCGAGCTTGTAGCGCCCTGCCTGAACGTCGCCCACAGTGAAACGACCCAGCGAATCGGAGTGCACCGTGCGGACGAAGGTGGCGAAAGTTTCGCCGACCAGCTGCACGGTCGCGCCGGCGAGCGGAAGACGCGAGATGCTGTCATGCACGACGCCACTGACAGCTACCATGGGCGCGCCGGGCACGCTCTGGGCGGTGTCCCGCACCTGCGCGGCACCCGTGCGAGCGAGGACCGCCACGAGTAGTAGTACCCGGAATGACATGCTATTGTCGCAGGAGCAGGTTCTAGCGTACCTGTCCGCTGACGTCGAAAAAGCCAAAACCCCTGACCCAATGATCGCGCTTGATGGCGGCGATCACCAGCCGGCCCCTGCCAACGACTTCTCTTTACCGGCGGACGCGCTGGATGACGAAGAGAACTGGGCGATGATCCGAGACTTCGGTCTCGATCACCGTAGCGCTGACGCACTTCCAATCCTTGGGCAGCAGCAGGTAGTCGATCCGCTTGACCGGCTTGTCGGCCGGATAGCTCAGGCCAGCTCCCTGTCCGCAATCAGCCCACGCGTCACGAACCGGACCCCCCTGTAACATGCCGATCACCGCGCTTCCGGGTTCGGCGTTCAGATCGCCGCCGACCAATGTCGATCCTTTCATCTCGCCGGTGGAGCGCATCGCAAGATTCAGCAAGGTGGCCATCTCCTGCCTGCGATAAAAATCCTCACGCGACGCATCGATGTGGGTGTTCAGGATCGTCAGCGGTGCGCCCGGCATTTGGATCACCGCCTCGAGCGCTCCCCGTGGCTCATACCCGGCTCCTGAGCGCTCCTGCGGCGGATTGACCGGAAGACGATGCAGGGTGTCGGAGCTAATCGGCCACCGGGACAACACCGCGATGCCATAGTCGCCACCCTGATAGTCCAGCGTTTTTCCAAACGCCGAATGGAATCCTGTCAGGCCCTCCAGAACCCGTACCTGGTCCGTGTTCCCGGAGCGGGTGGTCCCGCGATCGACCTCCTGGAGCAGCGCAATGTCGGCGTTGGTGGTGCGGACCAGCTCAGCGACGCGGGCGAGGTTGTCGACGCCTTTGGCGTCCTTGCCAGCGTGGATGTTGTAGACGACCACCCGCACCGGGACATCTGCGCCCGGGGCAATGAATCCGCTGCAAGCCGGCGCGATGGCGGCGCAAAGCGCGAGAACGGCGCGCTGAAAATTGTGACCCACCTAAACCCGCCTCATTCGCAACACATCGTTGACCGCCTGGATTTCGGCTTCAATTTCCGCGGTGTCCGATCCATCGGTGCCACGCGGAGTACTCGGCGCCAGCACTCCTCTCGCCACTGCCAGCGCGTCGCGCGCCCCCGCCACCGCGAGCAAGTCGCCGGCATGTATGATCTCCCGGCCCAGTGGATTGGGAATCTGCTCAGCGCCGCGACGGATCGCCAACACCGTCGCTCCAGTGGTGCCGCGCAGGTTGAGCTGTGAGAGGCTGCGCCCGGCGGCTAGACTTTCCGGCGCGACTCGAATCGCAACCGGCTCCCCCAATCCGGGAACCATCGTGTTGGCAACTTCCAGCCGGGTCTTGTCGGCGCCGGACGCGTCGTCGGTCGACGCCATCTGCTGGGCGAGCGCCGATGCGATGATCTGCGCACCGGCTCGGGCGTGACCCTGAAGATTGGACGCGTTGCGCCAGAGCGCCAACAAAAGAACCAGCGTCAGCACGGCCAGCACGGCGGCGCCCTGGTGCCGTGGAAGAAATGGCTGCGTAATGGCGACCACCGGAATTCCAACCGCGATTACAACGGCGAATTGGACCACGATCACCAATGCCCGGCGGGGAGCATCGGCAGGATCGACCTTTCCAGCGGCCACCTCCGGAAAAGCTCTTCCCGCCAGAATCCTTCCAAGCGCGCGCGCACTTGTAATGACGCCGTACATGAGCGGCACTATGATCACCCCGCCGGCGAGGGCGATCAGGAACCTCACACGGCCCGGCGACAAGCCTGTGATCTCACCGGCGATGGCGGACAATCGCTCGATCTCGAGATTCGCGCCGATTACCACCGCGATCAGAAGCGCGGCGTCGAGGAGAATGACGCGAATCACGCGGTGAGTGTTGGAGCGGCCGGTGGCCGCCCGCGGTGCGCTCCGCACCCGCTCGATCCATGATGCATACAACGCTGCGATCGTTTGAATTGGCTCGGGCAGCCAGTGGTCGATCGATTCCGCCGCCCGGTTGGAAAGCCGGATGAGCAGCGGCGTCGTCAGCGTCGTCAGCGCCGATACGGCGATCGCCACCGGGTACATCCAGGCTCCAATCACGCCGGAGGTCACTCCCACTCCGGCTATGATGAAAGAGAACTCGCCGATCTGGGCGACGCTCATGCCTGCTTTCATCGAAGTGCGGCGCCCATGGCCGGCGAGAAATGCCCCGGTCGTTACCGCCAGAGTCTTTCCCAGAATCACGGCCAGCGTCAGGGCGAGGACTGCTCGCCAGTTCTCCACGACCGTGGCCGGATTGAAAATCATTCCCACCGACACGAAAAAAATCGCCGCGAACACATCGCGAACCGGACGCACGAGCTGCTCGATCTCGCTCTCGTGACCTGATTCCGCAACCAGAGAGCCGGCGATGAACGCGCCCAGTGCCACCGAGTATCCAAACTGGAGAGCCAGGAGCGCCGCCGCGAAACAAATCCCGATGCTCGCGACGAGCGTCGTCTCCGGCCGTCCGAGCCGCTGTACCAGCCGGATGGCGCGAGGCACGATGAGAATCCCGACACCGATCAGACCGACGAGAAACATCACCAGCCTGACGGCCGTGACGGCGATATCGACGGGCGAGATGGCGCCGGACCGGGAGAGCGTGGTCAGGATCGCGAGAAGGAAGATCGCGATCAAATCTTCGATGATCAGAATCCCGAACACCAGCTCACTCACCCTGCCCTTCACCTTCTGCTCCTCAAACGCCTTCACGATGATCGTGGTGCTCGAGATACCGATCAGTGCGCCGGCGAAAATGCTCTCCATCGTCGTGAACCCAAGCAGCTGCCCGACGAGATATCCGACCGAGATCATGATGCTGCACTCGAACACGGCTACCGCGCCCGCCTTCTGACTCACCTGGACCAGCTTGCGGAAGCTGAACTCGAGTCCGAGCGAGAACATGAGGAGGATCACACCCAGCTCGGAGAGTGCCTGCACGGTTCGCGTATCCGCCACGAGCGGAACCGGGATGTGGGGCCCGATTATCATCCCCGCGAGCAGGTAACCGAAGACCACCGGCTGATGGAGGCGCTGGAACACGACCGTCGCCACTGCCGCCACGCAGAGCACGATCGCCAGGTTCTGGAGAAACAGATGCGCGTCCATTCGGCAGAATCTACTCGTGACTACGGTGACGAAAACAAAAAGGCTGCCCTTTCAGGCAGCCCTTTTTTTCATCTGACGAAGGAATGATTACTCGTCCCCCTCCCCATTATCGAAGGTGAGAGCATCGGCTTCGCGGACCCGGTCGAGCATGGAATTGACCGGGACTGCAATCCCCCGATCGTTCAGCGCGGCTTCGTTGCTCGAGCCCCGCTGAAACCAGCTCCCCACGTTGGCCGTGGTATCCGTTCCGGTCGTTCCAGCCGCTTCTTCGTCAGGAGCGGTATCCGAACCATACACGTCCATTCGACCTCCACCGGTTAACTGTGCTTCGTACCCTGTAGGTATTACCCCGAATCATCCGTTTCGGAGCTGCGTCAACCTACATCCGGGACGACAACCCTCCAATAGTAAGACGACCATTTTGACATGTTTGGTACAGCTTCTGGCGTCTTTTTATTGAATCTTTCTCGGGTCGATTCCCCGGGAAGCGAAAACCCGGCCAATAGCCTCGCCGATGCGGTTGTTGGGGGTGCTCGCCCCGGCGGTCACGCCGACGCGAAGGGGTCCAGCTCCGGGGAGGGGGAGCCAGCTCTCTGATTCGATCGAGTCCTTGGCGCCCAGTGGGCGGTGCCGGATCCTACCCGATTCCGGATCGATGTCGTCGGCATCCTCGACGTGGTAGGTGCGGACGCTCTCGGAGCAGAGCGCCGCCAGCGAGATGGTGTTGCTGGAGTTGTAGCCACCGATCACCAGCATCACATCGAGCGGCTCGCGGAGGAGCTCCACCACCGCGTCCTGTCTTTCCTGGGTAGCACTGCAAATGGTGTCGAAGGTCCGGAAATTCTCACTCGCGTATTCCCCGCCGTGCGCGCGGGCGATGGCTTCACCGACCAGGGCGCCGATGGCCATCGATTCCTTGGCGAGCATGGTGGTCTGGTTGGCGACCCCGATCCGGCGGAGATCGCGCGCGGGGTCGAAGTTCGGGGAAGCCGCGTGGGCGAAACGCGCCATCAGAGCCTGGTCGCTGACACGACCCTCGACGAAGTCACAGACCACCTGTGCTTCTTCCATGTTGCGGACGACGAAATAGTGCCCGCCCTTGTACTTCTCGGCCTGGGATGCGGTCGCCCGCGTCTCCTCGTGGTAGTACTTGCCGTGGATGAGAGATGTAAATCCGTCCCGGGCGTAGCTCTCGACCCGCTTCCAGACGTTGAGCACCGATCCGCAGGTGGTGTCCACCATCACGCAGCCTATCCCCCGGAGGACCTCGAAATCCTTGATCGTCACCCCGAATGCCGGCAGGATCACTACGTCCTCGGCCTTCACCACTCCGTAGTCAATCTGGCCCCCAGCGGCACCCGCCTTGGGCATGAGGAAGTTGATTCCCAGGCCCTTGAGTTTGGAGTTCACGTGCGGGTTATGGATGATCTCCCCGGCCATGTAGATGGTACGATTCGGGAACTTCCTTCTCGCCTGGTAGGCGTATTCCACCGCCCTTTCCACCCCGTAGCAGAAGCCGAATTCCTTGGCTAAACGGATGGTTATATCCCCGGCCGTCAGCGTATAATCCCTCGCCTGGAGCATGTCAACGAGGTGGCCGGTATAGTCCGAAGCGAGTTCGGACTGGATCTCGGATTTCAACCCGAATCCTTTCCGAAAGTAGGTGGTTGCCGGGGTACCGTCAGGGCCGCTGGCGTGCATATTCCCTATGTGAGCTCCAGCCGGTACGGACCCCTTCAACGTGTCAGACATATCCCTGAATCTAGCAGTGACCAACCGATGATGGGCTTCGAGAAACGACGATGACCGAGTCACTTGGAGCGTACCCCAGTGTAGTCGAAAGCGCCCACATCGATGCGGCACCCGACTTCCCATTCACCCCGGCGCCGGCTCGGCCTCGCGAGCTGCTTCGCCCGGCGCCGCTCCTCCCCGGCGACACCATCGGGGTGGTAGCGCCGTCATACGCTCCACGCGCCGCCTGGCTCAATCGCGGAGTCCTCGCGCTGGAGGCCGCTGGCTACAACGTGCTTCTCGACCCTGAGATCGAGCGGTTCCGTCGCTTTCAGCGAAAAGAGGACGAGAGACGCGCCGAGAACCTGATGGGGATCTGGCTTAATCCCCAGGTCAAAGCGGTGATCTGCTGCACCGGTGGATACGGAGCGGTGAGACTGCTCCCCTATCTCGATCCTGAGATCTTCCACAAGAATCCCAAGGCCTTCGTCGGATATTCCGACATCACCGCGCTTCACCTCTGGCTGATGCGTCAGGCACAGCTCAGGGTTTTTCACGGTCCGACCGTCGACGATCTGAGTCCCGGCGCGCCGGATCCGTCGCTACTCTCGATGTTGACCGCGCTCACCACTCCGCGGCCCGACACCTGTCTGGGCCGCGACATCGCGAGGGCCGTGAGGCCGGGCAGAGCGCAGGGGCGGCTCACCGGCGGAAACCTTTCGCTGGTGCAGCAGACCATCGGCACACCATACGAGATCGATACGCGCGGAGCGATCCTGTTCCTGGAAGAAGCGCATGACCCGATGTCGGTGGCGGACGAGCGGCTGTTGCACCTCCGTTCGGCAGGGCTCCTCAAGCACGTGCGCGGAATCGTGTTCGGCCAGCTTTCACTCGACCGGTCCGAGGAAGATGAATTCGAGGATTTTCTGCTCGACCTCGTGTCGGACCTCGATGTGCCGGTGCTGATGGATTTCCCCGCCGGACACGAGATTCCCAACCTCACGCTCCCCTTCGGCACCGAGATGGAGCTCGCCACCGACGAGGTGACGGGGTGGCTGTCCTACTGTGAAGACGCGCTCGCTCTGCCGGAGCCGAAGCTCAGTCTGGTCTGATCAGCTCTCGCCTTCGGCGAGAGCGGCGTCGATCGCGACGCACCACACGTGGAGCAGCATGAGGTGGACTTCCTGAATGTGGGCCGTGATGGCGCTCGGCACACATACCACGTGATCGGCTCCGGAACGGGCGAGGCCGGCGCTTCCGCACAATGCGATGGTGGTGGCTCCGCGCTTTTTGGCAGCCTCGAGCCCACGGAGCACGTTCTCGGATTTTCCGCTGGTGGTGAGTCCGATGGCGACATCCCGCGGCGCGGCCAGCGCTTCCACTTGCCGCTCGAATAACGATTCGTAGCCGAAATCATTGGCGATGCAGGTGACGGATCCTGGATCGCTGCCCAGAGCTATCGCGGCGATTGGACGCCGGGTGTCCTTGTAGCGGCCGAGGAGCTCGCCGACCATGTGACTGGCCTGGGTGGCGCTGCCACCGTTGCCGAAGCAGAGGACTTTCCCTCCGCGCCGGATGCATTGGATCAACGCGTCGGCGGCGGCGTTGGATGGCTCCTCGAGCTCGCGCAGCGAAGCGTCGATCACTTTCTCGTGCGAGCGGAAATGCTCGGCGAATGTCTCCTGTGTCATGCGCGGATTATACGAAGACCGGGGATCAACGCCTAGCGCCGGCGCTTGCGGCCTTGCGGACGTCGACCACCCCTGCCACCCCGACCTCTGCCTCCGCCCCGGCGGTGCTCCCGGAACTCTCCGGCGATGCGCCTGATTTCTTTTTCCGCGTGCGACAGCGCTTCCCGATCTTCAGCGGTTTCCCGGACTTCATCGGGCGACCACGGCTGGGCGAGCTTTTCCTGTAAGTCCTCGAGGGTATCCGAGCGCACGGCCCCGCGCTGTCCCCGCAGGACCACGAACCGCACCGGCCTGTCGAGTCGCGGGATCTCGCTCTCCGAGAGAGTGCGCGCGATTTTCTCCGGGAGCCGGAGCCGCGCCACACCCTGCCTCGCTCCGTCCCGCTCTTCGACGTCGTAGTCGATCTCCACCTCGCGGTCGCGCACCGTCGCGTAGCCGGGAAGGCTTGCGATGCGGTCCCGAATCTCGCGAGACACGAACTGATCCCGATCGACGTCGAGACGCGCAGCCTTGAACTCGTCCATTGAGCTCACATCAGCGAGCTGCTGCTCGTAGACCTTGGTCAGCTCCTGGAGTCCCAGCCGCGGTGTCTCGCCGCCCGACCTCTTGTAGGCCTCGCGGATCTCGTCGATCACCGATTGATTCTTCCTCACCGCGAAGTGGCGCGCCTCACCGCGAGCCAGCGCCTCGGCGAGCACGCGGCGCGCATCTTCGACTAGCTCCGGCGGAAATTCGTCGATGGTTTCGATCTCGCTCTCCAGCTCGAATCCGAAGTATTCCAGCTTTCGCTTCAACGCGAGAGGACCGTGCTTGCGTCGCGGATCGTAGATCAGCTCCGGCTTGCTCCGCGTCGCGTACTTTCTGATAAGCCCCATCGGAACCTGCGTGCCTTCGATCGCAGCGCGCGGAATCCCCGAGCGATCCGCGAAGTAGCGCAGATCGCCGGCGATCGGTCCCCAGCTCCCACAGACGCTCGTCTTCGATACGCGAGCCTCCGTTCCGTCAGCCGTCCGTTCGTCGATGACCAGATCGAACGGCATGAACTGCGCGAGCAGCTGCGTGAATTTTCCATAGATATGATCTCTCGCATTTACCATCTTCGTCGGCAGCTCCATGCCTAGGCTCCGATAGATGCTCGCGGTCGCCAGCGCCGCATCCTCGATCGCCTTCACCAGCACGCCGCGCTGCTCGGCCCACTTTTCGATCGACTCATCGAACAGGTGTCGGGGCAGTCCGTACACCTCGCCGATGTATCCGCACCTGGTGAAAGCTTCGGCGTAGAGGTTGTACGCGGTGAGGTGATCACTTCCCGGAACGGTTACGCCCGATAGATCCCGCTCTTCGCGCGTCATGCGGTGGAGCGATTCGATGGAGCTCATCACCGCCAGAGACGGAACGAGCTCGTCGTCGGCGTTTACGAGTAGCTCGGCCCACGGCCGGTCCACCGGCATCGCCTCGACCGCTTTTCCGTAGCGGGACAACCGCCCGTTCTCGATGATCCCGCGCTGCTCGAGCAGAGTCACCGCCTTCCGATAGGCGACTCGATCGAGCGGCACCGGGAGCTCGAGCTGGTCGGCGGCGACGCCCAGGTCGGCGCACGTCATCGCCACCCGCTCCGAATCGCCGGCCAGCTGGAATTCAGGCGCCGTCGGCTTGAGCGCGGAGAACTGGATGTCGCGATCGGAGAGGATGAAGACTCTTCCTCCGGCCACGCGTCCATGCACGCGCCCCGCCATCTGCAGTATCTCGTTGGCTCCCAGGTGCAGCTTGGTGAGGACGTTCTTGCCGCGCTCGATGATGTTGCTGAACCGCGTGTCGTCGATCACGACGGTGTCGAGACCCTGGACGTTGAGCGCGCTCTGTCCCGCCGCCGTCATGGCGAGGAAGTACGGCTTCTTTTCTTCGCCCTCGAGAAACGGCCGGATGACTCTGATCGGCTCGCCGCCGTGGTAAAACGCGGTGTTGATGCGGGGGAAGCGGTCGGCGACGAGCTCCGCCGCCTGCTCGACTCCCTTCCTGGTCGGCACGAACATCCCGACGCCGCGGCGCTCCTTGATCACCTGCTGGAGGAACTTGTCGTCGAGGAAGCCGAGCGGATCCTTCCGGACGATCTTCACGTCGGCGGCTTTGGCCGGATCGAACGCCGAGCTCTCGAGGACCGCCGCGGCGTTCAAGTAGCGGGCGTAGAAGGTCGGATCGACGGTGGCTGAGAGCCAGATGAAGCGGCAGCCGACGCGTTTCCCCAGAGCGAGGCAGAGCTCGAGCTCCGCCGAAGTCTGGTGGATCTCGTCGACGACGAGGGTGTCGGTCGCGAGAATGTCGCCGTCCTGAAACCAGCGGCGCGCGATTCCGGTGGTGACGACGATGACGTTCCAGGA
>JBKKAY010000240.1:0-4947 GCA_046714195.1 Gemmatimonadaceae bacterium | reverse complement strand
GCTCGTCTCCATCTCGCCGGCGTGGTCGCCCGGCTCCTTGAAATAGCCGGCGCCATCGACACAGGTCCACCAGTTGATGGTGCAGATGAAGAGATCGATCTGCGGCTGGAGCTCTCGGATCATCTGCCGGAAATCGTTGCCGCCATGACCGTTCAGGATCAACAGCTTCCTGAGGCCCTGCGCCGAGATCGCACGGGCAATGTCGCCGAGCACCAAAAACTGCGTGCTCGGGTTCATGTTGAGCGCGAGCTTCAAATCGAGCTGCCCGGTGTTGACGCCGAACGGCACCGTTGGAAGGACCACGACCTTTGCGCCCTTGTTCCACGCGATCTCCGCCGCGCGCTCGGCGATTACTCCCGTCTCGTAGTTGTCGGTGCCGTACGGGAGATGGTAGTTGTGCGGCTCGGTCGCGCCCCATGGGAGGATCGCGACCTCGTACGGCGTGGCCTTTATGGACTTCCAGGTTGATTCGGCGAGAACGTACGGACGGGGGGGCATCTTCTCAGGGTCAAGGCTACAGGTATCAGAAACCTAGAAACACACAGGGTTGAGCGGGATCAGAAACCTAGAAAGGCACGGATGCGAGACGGCAGAAGCGCAGTCTCTAGTTGCGAGAGGAACGACATCTCACTTCTCACCTTAGGTGCCAGTTGTGCTATCAATGTTTCTTCTCGCAACCAAACACTATGCTTCTGCCGTCTCGCATCTGTGTCTTTCTGGGTTGCAGTTGCTACAAGAACCGACCGACCCACCCTCCGACATAGTAGCCCACCACCGCCACTCCCACGCCGACGACGAACATGTCCAGCCCGGAGCGGAAGACACTGCGCCCGGTGAAGATCGATCGAGCGGCGCCGACCAGGAAGTGCGAGAGCATCGAGATCGCGAACGAAACCGTGATCGCCGTTGCGCCTTGCCAGATGAGAAACGGAAACACGGGGATCGCCGCGCCGAACGCCGTCGCGGTCCCGGTGATCCAGCCCTCCCTGAACGGTGACACCTTCATCTCGCCGATCTTGAGCTCTTCCTGCACCTGCTCCTTCAGCATCAGCTTCGGATCCGCCATGATCTGCGTGGCGAGCTCGTGCGCCGTGCCGCGGTCCATCCCCTTCGCCTCGTAGATGAGCGCGAGCTCGTCGCGCTCGATCTCGGGCATGAGCTCGACCTCGACCTTCTCCATCGCGATCTCGTACTCGTAGACCTCGCGCTCGCTCTTGCTGGCGAGGTACCCGCTCGATCCCATCGACAAGGCATCGGCGATGAGGCCGGCGACACCGGCGACTACGATGGCTTCGTGCTGGTTGGCAATGCCGGCCCCGACCACGCCCGCCACCAGACCGAAGTTCGCGGTGAGCCCGTCGTTGAATCCATACACGACGTTGCGCAGGAACCCGCCCGACTCGGTCTTGTGCCAGGGCTCCGCCCCTTTCCCCGCGAGTGCGCCGAGGGTGCTGGCGTGGTCCGCGGATTCACGGGCGAGAGTCAGCGCTTCCGCGCCTCCCGGCGCACCGCGAGGAGTCGCGCGGTGCAGTTCCAGGTAGGCTTTGACCTCCCGCCCTTCCTCCTCGAGCAGCATCGGGAGCAGAAACCCCGGACCGAACCAGCGTCCCGCCGTCGCGAGCAGCCGGGCGCGCCCGCTCGGCTTGAACTTGGCGGGCGTATGCCCGTGCTTCGAGAGCAGGTCGCCCCAGACTTCAACGTGCCGGTCTTCTACGTCGGCCAGGCGGGCGTAGATGTCCTTCTTTTTGGCGTCAGGCTCCGCGGCGGACAGCAGGCGGTACAGGTAGGCCGCGTCGGCCTCGTCCTGCCAGTGGTGCTCGAATTCGTGGACGTCGATTTCGGGCTTACGGGTCTTGCCGGTGGGGGGTTCCAGGGTCGTAGCCATGGCGAAATATCGCCGAATCGCCCGGTGATCGGCACCGGCAACCATTGAATGGTGTGCGATGTCCTATGTCACAGAACCATCAGCGACAGAGAACCATCAAGGAGATGACGATGAGAGTCCCGCTAATTCTTTCCGCGGCCGCCGTGCTGGTGGCCGGCAACAGCAGCGATGCTTCGGGCCAGAATGCGCCGCGGTCATCGAGACCCGATTCCGCCTGCACTCATTATTCTGACGGGCGGATCGAATGCATCAAGGTTTCTGGCGGCCTGGCGGGCGACCCGTCACTGCGCCGGTTCTTTGTTCGAGACGACTCTGCCTTCATGAAGCGGCCCGCGCTAGGACTAGAGCTTCGTCCCACGGGCACCCGCCGTGACACCCTCGGAGTCTTCGTCGCCTCGGTGACACCGCGCGGACCGGCCGAGACCGCCGGCATCGTCGAGGGCGATCGCATCGCCGCGATAAACGGTGTGGACGTCCGCTCGGCGGCGGGCGACATCGATGACCCCTACACCAACGGCCTCGCGTCGCATCGCCTCACTCGAGAGATCCAGAAGCTCACGCCCGGCACTCGGATAACGCTGCGCGTCTACTCGGGCGGCCGCCTCAGAGATGTACAGGTGACCACCGGACGCGCCAGCGAGGTCTTTCGCCAGGCCGGCCGCTTCAACTTCAGAACCCCCGGTCCCGGTGGGAGGATGGAGCTCTACTCTCCCGACGGCGCGATGATGCTCCCGCGCGTGCCCCGCGAGCTCGAGCTCTAGGGCTCGAGGCACATCCACTGTGGAAGCGCCTGCGGATCGACCGCCGCGTAGCCGACCCGCGGGAGCAGCTCGGCGGCGATGAGCACCAATCCGCCAAGGGCGACGATCAGCGCCAGGACGTGGATGCGGGGGAGTCTGTGCCGCCAGGAATGCGTGGCTACCCATATCCCGCCCACCACCAGCATCGCTTCGATGCCAATGAACGCAAAAAGCCCCGCCCCGCAGCTACGGGCGTAGGGCCAGAGACTTATCGCCCCGCCCAGCGCCAGCACCAGGAACAGGCGCGCGGCTGCACCAAGTGAAGCCGAGCGCTCCTGGGCGCGGCGCTCGGCCTCCGACTGCATTCGCATCGAGGCGCGCGAAGGCTCCGGGGGAAGTCCGTCGAACTCGCGTTCTATTTTTTTCAGCTGGGTCGACCAGTCGTTTTCGCTCATCGATGCTCCGAGCGCGATGGAAGGATAGGTCCTATCTTCACTGACTGCAAAGCCTACTCACGGGCAACGAATGACCCCCGACGAAACAGCGAAGGTGCGCCTCGACAAGTGGTTGTGGGCGGCACGGTTTTTCAAGACGCGGTCGCTCGCGGTAACCGCAATCGAAGCGGGAAAAGTTGAAGTCAACGGCGAGCGGGCGAAGCGCGCCAAGCTCCTTCAGTCGGGTGATTCAGTGTCTGTGCGACTGGGACCCTACACCCATCAGATCAAGGTGTTGGCGCTGTCGGAGCGCCGCGGCCCGGCGAGCGCCGCTGCCAAGCTGTATGAGGAAACTCCGGAAGGGAAGAAAGCGCGCGAGCTGCTTCAGGCCCAGATGAAAGCGGCGCAGCTGTCGTTCGGCTACGACTCCGGGAAGCCCACAAAAAAAGACCGCCGCGCTCTTCAGAAGCTGCGGCGGAAAGACTGAGGGATCAGAATTCTATCTGGGCTCCCAGCTCGACGACGCGATTGGGCGGGATGTTGTAGAAGGCGGTCGCCGAGCGCGAATTCCGGGACATGAACACGAATAGCTTCTTCCGCCACCGTGCCAGCTTGGTGGTCCCGGTGGGAATGAGCTGCTCACGTCCGAGGTAATAGGATGTGTCCAACGGCTTCACCTCCAGTCCGGACGAGCGCGCCCGCTCGAGGATTCCCGGCACGTCAGTGCTCTCCATGAAGCCGTAGCGAGCGGTGATCCGGTAGAGGCCCTGGGACAGGACCTTCACGGTAATTCGCTCTTCGTCAGCGATCTCAGGGACTTCCTCGGAAAGCACTGATAGAAGCACCACCCTCTCGTGCAGAACCTTGTTGTGCTTGAGGTGGTGGAGCAGCACCACCGGCGCGCCTTCGGGCTCGCGCGTCATGAACACCGCCAGGCCGGGCACGCGGACCGTCTTCCGGGCCTCGATGTCGGCGAGCAGCATGTCGATCGGAAGCATCCCTCGTCGGAGGAGGTCCTGAACGATCTCACGACCGCTGTTCCAGGTGGTCATCAGGATGAAGATGAAGGCCGCGAGCGTGAGCGGAACCCAGCCTCCGTCCAATACCTTCAGGATATTCGCCCCGAAGAAAGCTCCGTCGATGATCAGCAACGGAATTACGAGCGCCAGGGCGCGTCTGACGCTCCAGCCCCACCATGTACGCGACACCGTATATAAGAGCGCAGTAGTCATCAGGAACGTTCCTGTGACCGCAATACCGTAAGCGGCGCCCAGGGCCGTCGAGGATCTGAAGCCTAGGACCACCAGCAGGCAGCCGACCATGAGCGCAGTGTTCACCTCGGGGATGTAGATCTGCCCCGCCTGCTGCTTCGACGTATGGATGATGTTCACCCTCGGGCAGTACCCGAGCTGCACGCATTGCTGCGTGAGAGAGAACGCCCCCGAGATCATCGCCTGTGACGCGATGATCGCCGCCATGGTGGCGAGCGCGATGAGCGGGTAGAGCATGAATCGAGGGGCGAGGAGGTAAAACGGATTCGCTGCCGCCAGTGGGTCACGCAGGATGAGCGCGCCCTGTCCGAAATAGTTGAGGACCAGGCTCGGGAAGACCATTGCAAACCAGGCCAGTCTGATGGGCCGCTTCCCGAAGTGACCCATGTCGGCGTAAAGCGCTTCGGCACCTGTCACCGCCAGCACCACCGCACCGAGCACGACGAAAGAGTGGAAGCCATGGTGCGCGAAGAACGTCAGCGCGTACCATGGATTGAGCGCGAGTAGAATGCGTGGCTCCAGGAAAATCTCCGCCGCTCCAAGCGCACCGATGACGACGAACCAGACCAGCGTCACGGGCCCGAAGATCCGACCCACCTTGGCGGTCCCTTTTTTCT
>JBKKAY010000239.1:0-8687 GCA_046714195.1 Gemmatimonadaceae bacterium | reverse complement strand
GTTCTTCATCTGGTAGTACGACCGGGCGTTTCCCAGAGCGACGATCTCAGCGATCTGCGGGCGGGACGCGGAATCGCCCGCGGTCACCGAATCGAACCGCGCGACTATCGTGTCGCCGCTCAGCCAGTCGCGCTCGGTGGTGACGAAACCGGAATCCGGGGCGGAGGTCGCATGCGCCTGGCCCACCGCGCGCACCTCGCGAACTCTCTGGCCCGGCATGATCGCCTCGATCGAGTCGGCAACGATCTCTCGCTCCGGTGAAACCGCGCGCGCGCGTCCACTCCCGAACGCGATGACGCGCTGCAGCTGATTTGCCTGGAGCCGCAAGTCCACTGTGTCTGCGAGCAGCTCGAGGTCCTGACTGAGCACGCGCCCGTGTGGCGTCGCTACCACCCGCTCGAGCTGCCGGCTGCGCGAGAAAAGATCGATGATTCCACCTGTCAAGGTAAAAGGCCGCTGTCCCTTTCCGGTCACGCTTGGCGATCCCATCAGGCGCGCAAAGTCGCGTCCAGAATCGAGGAACGCCGAGTCGCCCTTGGCGATCATGTCGGGGCGCGTTATCTCGACCCGGAGAGAAGCATAGACGGCGCTGTCTCCGTCCATCACGATCTGATTGGCGACCACGTGCGCCGTGTCCGGCGGCTTGCCGCTGCCGGTGGTGTCCCTCTGGACCAGAGTGATGTTCGGCCGGCCGGGTGCCACCAGTCGCGCCACAGGCCGCTGCTGCGTGCTTCGATAATAATCGGCGATCGGACCGCGCAGCGTGCTTCCATTCGACATGACAGCGACTACATCACCTTCAGCATGAAGGTGATCGGTCCGCTGATAGTAGGTCATCGTACGGGCGGTGACCGTGGCGCGGGGCTCGGTGTACCTGACATTCCCCACCAGGTACAACCTTGCCTCGGCCTCGTAGTACTCGGCGCTGTCGGCGGTGAGCAGGTTGCCCTGACCAATGCAGCGTGCGACGATCCCGCCCCCCGAGAACGTATTGGTGATTCCGCCGGGCAGCTGACTGATTGTCGCGCGGGTGTTGGGTGTATTTGGGAACTCCATGTCGCAGCTTCGCGGAACCTGCTGCGCCCCGGCAACCGTGCCGGAGGCGGCGGCGAGGCCGGCAATCATCAGGATTGCTCTCATCTCAGCGCCGCGGTGTCGTCGAGCCGGCGGCCGCGGCAGGCGCGGCGGGAGCGGCGGACGCTCCACCGGTGGAGAGGTTGCGCGCTTCGCCCCTGGCTCCCCTCAGGATCTGAATGTTCTTCATGTTGGGATCCGATCTGAACCCGACTCCCTCGAGGCGCCGGTTCGGCTCGGTCAGGACGAATGCGCTGTCGCTCGAGATCTGATTGGCCGGCTGGCTATAAATCAGCTCTGAAGTCGTGAGCCGTCGCCCATCTTCCGAGACCACCACGACGTTCCTCCGAGCCACCATTTGACCGACGCGGGTGTTGTAGGTCCCGCGCCGTGATGTGAGCACCGCATCGCGCGCCCCGGCACTGTTGAAAAAGGTCGTATTCACGTTTTCCAGCTCTACGCGCGTGTTGTCGTCGAAAAAATAGGCGGTATCGGCATTGAGTCTTGCGCGGTGCAACCCCTTGTCGGTGAGGTTGAACTTGGCTCCGAACATTATCTGGTCCGCGGAGTCGGCCAGAGGAGAGCCGGCGCGAGCTGTCGGAAGCGCCTTCTTCTCCGTGCAGGCGGCCAGAATCATGAATGAAAGAATCAGTGCCGCGGCGAAACGCATCAGACCACACCCGCGCGCATCAGGTCGTGCAGGTGAACCACCCCAACCACGCGATCAGATTCGCCGAGCACCGGCATCGAGATGATGCCATGCGTCTCCATGCGGTAGACCACCGCACTTCCCAGCTCCTCGGCCTGCGCGACCTTGGGGTGCGTGTTCATTACGGTGCTCACGGAGACGGGGAATACATTCTCCTCGTGCTCCATCAGTCGCGTCAGGTCTCCGCTGGTGATGACACCGGCCACGGTTCCGTTGTCGCGAACCACCACCGCTATCCCCCGGCGCTCCGCCAGCAGCACCACCGCCTCACGCATCGTCGCCTTTTCGGACAGGAGCGGAATGTTCTCGGTCACCATTACGTCTGATACCCGGGTGAGCAGCCGGCGGCCGAGGGCGCCGCCGGGATGGAGGCGGGCGAAGTCGTTGGCGTCGAAGCCCTTCTCCTCCAGCAGCGCGATCGCCAGCGCATCCCCGATCGCCAGCGCGACGGTGGTGCTGGTCGTCGGAGCCAGATCGTGGGGGCAGGCTTCCTCCTTCACCCAGCCGTCCAGGGTCACATCGCTGTGACGCGACAGAGTCGATTTCGAACTGCCGGTCAGCGCTATTGTGCATACGCCGAGGCGCTTCAAGTGCTCGAGCAGACTGAGCACCTCGCTCGATTCTCCGCTCTTCGATATCAGGATCGCGACGTCGGACTCGCCGACGATGCCGAGGTCCCCGTGCACGCTGTCGGCCGGATGGAGAAAGGTGGCCGGCGTTCCTGTCGACGTCAGAGTCGCGGCGATCTTCCGTCCCACGAGACCCGACTTGCCGACACCTGAAACTATCACCCGGCCTTTGGAGCGGGCGATGCTCTCGACGGCGCGGGCAAAATCCTCACCGATGCGATTTTCCGCTTCGCTCAGTGCTTCCATTTCCATCCGGAGCACGCGCCGCCCGCGGTCGACTATGTCCTGTCTGGTCATCGGTTCACGCGCGTCCAGATGTCGACAGCGCGGTTCAACAGGTCGTCGAGCGCCGAAAGCGGAAGCATGTTGGGTCCGTCGCTGGGCGCGGAGTCAGGGGTTGGATGCGTTTCGATGAACAGTGCCTGAGCGCCGGCCGCTATCGCTGACAGGGCCAGCACTGGGACGAACTCGCGCGCTCCTCCGCTCGCTCCATCGGGTCCCTGACCCGGCTTCTGGACGCTGTGAGTGGCGTCGAAGATCACCGGCGCCCCGCACGCTTCGCGCAGCCGCGTGAAAGACCGCATGTCCACCACCAGGTCTCCGTAACCGAAGAACGTTCCGCGCTCGGTCACCGCTATCTCTCGCGAGCGCCCCGGCTGCTTCGCGTCGCCGCGGATCTTCTGCACCGCTCCGCGCATTCCCTCGGGCTGCAGCCATTGTCCCTTCTTGACGTTGACGGGCTTTCCCGTCGCGCCGGCAGCTTCGAGAAGGTCGGTCTGCCGGCAAAGAAAAGCCGGGATCTGGAGCACATCGACAACCTCCGCCACGGGCGCGCACTGGTCGGGGGCGTGGACATCGGTGAGGAGAGGCAGGCCGGTAGCTTTGCGCACGCGCTCGAGAGCGGCGAGACCCGCCTCGATCCCCGGGCCGCGCGATGCGCCGCGATTGGAGCGGTTGGCCTTGTCGAAGCTCGCCTTGTAGATGATGCCCCCGGGAATGCGCTCGGCCAGGCGGGCGAGAGCTTCACCAACACGAAGGTTGAGGTCGTCGCTCTCCAGAACGCACGGGCCGGCGATCAGGAAGAGCTTGTCCGACGGAAACAATTCCGCCACGCTATTCCGCTGCTTTTAGGGGAGCTCGCTGGCGAGTGCCGCGCGCCGGAGCCTTCGCCTTTACGGCGGCGGCAATGAAGCCCGCGAACAGAGGATGAGGCCGGGTCGGCCGCGACTGCAGCTCCGGGTGGAACTGGCAGCCGATGTACCAGGGATGCGTCTGCAGCTCCACGATCTCGACCAGCGATCCGTCGGGCGACAAGCCGCTGAGATTGAGACCGTGCTCGACGAACTGGTCCCGATACTTGTTGTTGACCTCGTACCGGTGGCGATGCCTCTCGCTCACCTGTAGCGCGCCGTAGATCGCGGCGGCCTGTGTTCCCGCTCCGAGGCGGCAGGGATAGGCCCCCAGGCGCATGGTGCCGCCCATGTCGGTCACATGCTGCTGTTCTTCCATCAGCGAGATCACCGCGTTGTCGCAGTCCGGAGCAAACTCGCTGGAATGACTGTCGGCGATACCCATCACGTTCCGCGCAAATTCGATGATCGCCGTTTGCATGCCGAGGCAGATGCCGAAGAACGGCAGCCCCGATTCCCGCGCGTAACGAATCGCCTCGAGCATCCCCTCGACCCCGCGCACACCGAACCCGCCGGGCACGAGCACACCCTGCATGTCGGCCAGTAGCTCGCGTGTCCGCTCGCGGCTGGTGAACAGATCGCTCGCCAGCCACGAGATGTCGACACCAACGTCGTTGGCGATTCCGCCGTGGATCAGGGCTTCCTGTACGCTCTTGTAGCTGTCGATGAGATCGGTGTACTTGCCGATCACCGCGATCTTGACGCGGCCGTGCGGACGCTGAATGCGGTCGACCATGCTGCGCCACTGCGACAAATCTGGCGCTCGTCGGCCGAGCAGGCCGAGGCGGTGCATCACGCGCTCGTCGAGTCCCTGCTCGTGGAAGAGCAGCGGAATCTGGTAAATCGTCGGAACGTCGCGACTCTCGATCACGGCGCCGAATTCCACGTTGCAGAAGAGCGCGATCTTTCTCTTCACTTCCTCGGACAACGCGCGCTCGGTGCGGCAGATGAGGATGTCGGGCTGGATTCCGATCTCCATGAGCTCCCGTACCGAGTGTTGAGTGGGCTTCGTTTTCACTTCGCCCGCGGCCGCGATGTAGGGAACCAGCGTCAAATGGATGAAGATCGCGTTTTCCCGACCGATCTCGTGACGGAATTGGCGGATTGCCTCGAGGAACGGCAGCGACTCGATATCGCCGACGGTTCCTCCGATCTCGACGATCACCACATCACTTTCCGGGGCGAGTCGCTTCATCGCCCCCTTTATCTCATCGGTGACGTGAGGAATGACCTGGACCGTCGATCCGAGGTATTCGCCGCGCCGCTCCTTTGTGATCACGCTCAGGTAGATGCGCCCGGTGGTGACGTTGTTCGCCTGGGCGAGGGAGCGGTCGATGAACCGCTCGTAGTGGCCAAGGTCGAGATCCGTCTCCGCGCCGTCGTCGGTGACGAACACTTCCCCGTGCTGGAACGGGGACATCGTGCCCGGATCCACGTTGAGATAGGGATCGAACTTCATGATGGTGACGCGCATTCCGCGCTCGACCAGAAGTCGTCCCAGCGAAGCCGCGGCAATCCCCTTTCCGAGCGACGATACCACGCCGCCGGTGACGAAGATGTAGCGCGTCTGTTGATTGGACCTAGCTTGCATTTTTCACCATTCCCGCCCCCGCCATGAATGCGTCCCAGCGCGCGTTGGCGCTCGCCAGGTCATCTTCGGTATCGATCCCGCTTGCCGGCGCTTCATTCGTTATCGCCACCCCCATAGACAGTCCGGCTGCCAGGGGCCTCAGCTGCTCCAGCCGCTCGATCTCCTCCAGCGGGTGCACGGGCAGCGTGACCCATTTCTCGAGGGCATCTCTTGAGTAGGAGTAGACCCCAATATGCTGAAAGGTCCGCTCGGCCTGCCTCGGCGCGTCCGCCCGATCTCTCAAGTACGGGATCGGGGCGCGCGAGAAGTACATCGCGCGCCCATCGTCGGCGATGACCACCTTGACGAGGCTGGGCGTGTCCAGAATCTCGGGGCTCGCGTGAGAAGCCGCGGTGCCAAGCGGGAATCGGCCCTTTGAAACGATCTCCGCGGCGCCACGCACCGCACCGGGTCCGATAAAAGGCTCATCGCCCTGGACGTTCACTATGGTCTGATACGAGCGAAACCGGGGCGCGGCGGCGACTTCCGCCACGCGTTCGGTTCCGGTGGAATGTCCCGGGTCCGTCATGACGCATTCCGCCCCCGCCTTTCTGACCGCGGACGCAACCGAATCGTCGTCCGTAGCAACGACGACGGTGTCAGCGACGTTCATTTGGGAGATTCTTTGCCAGACTCGGACGATGAGAGGAAGTCCGGAGAGGAGACGGAGCGGCTTGCGCGGGAGGCGCATGGCCCCGAGGCGGGCGGGGATAACCACCAGCGTCTTCATCACCCGCTCATTTGGCGCGATACCATGGAAAAGTCACGCCTTGCAATATACCCCTTGGCCCAAGCCGGGGCAAACATTTTCGTTCCGCCTACAGCGTTAGCGAAAGCCCCACCGAGAACGCGGACCGGCGTGAAAACACGGAGCGCTCGCTCGCCGGATCTATGGTGTAGTCGACCCGGATCATGCTGATGCCAGCGCCGACTCCCACATTCTGTATAAAGGGGGGCAGCTCGCCCACGCCGGCGCTTCCCGCCGCGTAGTGGAGAGCGATGAACGGACTTCCCAGCGGTCTCAGCACGATCCGCTCGAGCGGAATCTTGTAGTCCGCTTCGGCGAAAAAGAGCCGATCTCCACCCAGAGCGAGGAGGTCGACGGTGGCTAGCGAGCTGGCGCCGCCCAGGTACGCATAACGCTGGGGCGGCACGAAATCACCGCCGAGCACCGCATGCGTCCGGAAGGCAAAGGTCTGGACACCGAAGGTCGGAAAGGCGACGGTGGCATGAAGCGTCACCTGAGTGAAGCTCTCCTCAGTCGTAGTGCAAAGCGGCGTGCACACGGCCCACGGCGAGTTGAACGCTTTCTCGACCTCCGCGCGCAGCTTTCCCTCCAGCTCCCCCCTGAACAGCTCGAGACCCGCACCCGCCAGGGCAGAAGTTATTCTTCCGTCGAAGACCTGCGGATTGGGGCGCCGCATTTTGAGGCTGTCGGTGCGGCCCATCACGCTCCAGGGCGACCGCTCGGGATCGAGAGAGCCGGTGGACCAGCTCTTTTCCGTGTTGCCGCCTATGAACGGGGTGATGGTGATCGCCGACGTGGTGAGAGTCCGCGTGTAGCGGGCTTCGGCGCGATCAGCACGGTAGTAATTCCGGGCGTCGCTTCCGAAGAACAACGCCGCCCCCGAATTCACCAGGCCGGATCGGATCCAGGCATCATTGGTGAAGGTGCCGCGCCCGACGAACAGCTCCAGCTCGTGACCGTAGCCGGGAGTAAGAGTTGCTTCGACTGACGGATCCCACTGTCCGAGGTGCGAGCGATAGGTGACGAGCGCGTCAAGCTCAAATCGGTCGTTTCCTATCAGAAGCTTTGGTCCCCACGGTAGCGCGAGCCCGTTCACGCGATCGTAGGAAGGCATGCGCAGTCCGATCCCCAGCGGGAGAGTCAGCGGCGGATCGCTGTATTCCACGTACGCAGTGTCGGGCTGAGTGTCCGTCGTGTCCTGCCCGAGCGCCGGATGCGCGAGCAACACCGCGAAGCACAGAGGGACGATCAGTCTCTTCATCGAGGGAGTGTCAGAAAGTTGCGCAGAAGTTCCTTGCCGTTCTGGGTCAGGATCGACTCCGGGTGAAATTGAACGCCCCAGGCCGGGTGTTCGCTATGCCTCATGGCGTGAATCTCGGTTGGATCGTCGCTATTCCGCGCAGTGACCACCAGCTCCGGAGGAAGAGACTCGGGCTCCACTACCAGCGAGTGGTAGCGCATGACCCGTAGGGGGTTGGGAAGCCCGTCGAAGAGCCCCTCCGCGTCGTGGGTGATCGTCGAAGTTCTGCCGTGCATGATGTTCCGCGCCCGGACCACCCGCCCTCCGTACGCCTCAGCCATGGCCTGGTGCCCCAGGCACACGCCGAGAGTGGGGATCCGGCTGCTCCACCGGCGAATCGCGTCGACCGTGATCCCAGCCTCGGAAGGTGTGCAGGGACCCGGCGAGATGACCATGCGGGTGACGCCCATCGCTCCAATGTCTTCCACGGAGATCTCGTCATTTCGCTTGACGACGGGGTTTTCTCCGAGCTCGCCCAGGTACTGAACGAGATTGTAGGTGAAAGAATCGAAGTTGTCGATCACCAGCAGCATCCCACAATTCTACCAGTTTCAGTTCAGGAGCGCGGGTGGAACTGCTTGTGGACGCTGCGCAGGTATTCGCGATCGACGTGGGTGTAGATCTGGGTGGTGGAGATGTCCACGTGTCCCAGCATTTCCTGAACGGCTCGCAGGTCCGCGCCGCCCTCGAGAAGGTGTGTCGCAAAGGAATGCCTGAGGGTGTGCGGGGAGACCGGCTTGGTGATCCCCGCCTGATCCACGTATTTCCTGAGAATCTTCCAGGCGCCCATTCGCGACAACGGCTTGCCCCTCGCGCTCAGGAAGAGCACTCCCTTCCCCTCTCCTTTCTCGAGCGACGGTCTCAGCTCGCGCAGGTAGATCGCGATCGCCCCGATCGCGCGGCGTCCGATGGGAACCAGGCGCTCCTTGGAGCCCTTCCCAAAAACTCTGACGATGTGATCCTGCAGCCGCACATCGCGGACGGAGAGGGATATCCACTCCGATACGCGGAGCCCGGCGCCATATGCGAGCTCGAGCATCGCTCGGTCACGAAAGGCGAGCTTTTCATCGAGTGACGGAGCGGCGAGGAGCTGTTCCACTTCACTTACGGTCAGCACTTCCGGGAGCGTACGCCACCGCTTGGGCGTCTCTAGCCTCTCGCTCGGGTCGCGCACGACGTGCCCTTCTCCGAGCAGGAACCTGAAGTAGGTGCGCACCGCCGAGATATTGCGCCGGATCGACGCCGGGGCTAGCCCCAGGTCCTTCAGATGATAGATGTACTCACGCAGCGAGCGGGATCCGACCTCGCTCGGCGACGCCGCTCCCTTCACCTGCTGGTAGGTGACGAACCTCTCGATGTCGAGCTTGTACGCTTTGCTGGTCTCTACCGATGCGCCCTGCTCCAGCG